>CANCCF010000306.1 GCA_947374485.1 Comamonadaceae bacterium
CCCGGCACGACTGGTTTGCTCTGGGCGACCCCGCAGCCGCAACCCAGGCTGCCGCCCTGGCGGCCCAAGCCGAGCCGACAAGCACGATCTGGGACAGTCCGCCCAGCCTGGACGCGCCAGCCATGGAGCGTCTGCGCCATGCGATGGTCAGCATGCCCATGCCCTGGTATATGGGCTGGAGTGCCCTGGAGCGGATTGAAGCCGATGCCGTACCCTTGCTGGACGGCCTGTTCAGCAGCCTGTGCGATGAGGCCGTGAGCTTGCGTTTTGACGGCGGCTTCCAACTGCTGCGCGCGGTGCGTGCGCTCACACCCTCGGGCGCGCGCGACGGCACGCAGACCGCCTGGCAACTGCGCATGAATGTGTTGCGCGCCTTGGGCCTGCAAGATGACTTTGAGCTCGCCGCGCTCGACTACTGTGTCACCTGCGGCGTGGCGCCGCCGACCTGGATCGAGCCGCATTGCCGTTTTGTGGGTGCGCTACGTCCCTTGCAAGTGCCTTTGCCTGGTGCCGCCCGGCACACCGAACAGACCGCTGACCATGGGGCCCAGGCCTTCACGCTGACCCTGCAGGGGCAGATCATGGGCGACACCTCGCACTCCTTGGCGCTGCTGGGCACCACGCCCGCGCCCGGCCAGCCCGTGCGCATGCTGTGCCACGACCTGGTGCGCGTGGACTTTGCCGCCGCTGGCAGCATCCTGAATTGGGTGGTCACGCGCCATGCTGCGGGCAATGAAGTGCAGTTTGTGGACCTGCACCGCCTGGTGGCGAGTTTCTTCCACCTTATCGGCATCAACGAATACGCCAAAGTGATGGTGCGCAGCAACTGAGCAGGAAGGCTATGGACGCATACCACGGCACCACCATCATCAGCGTGCGCCGCCAGACGCCCCAGGGCTGGCAGGTGGCCATTGGTGGGGACGGCCAGGTCACGCTGGGCAACATCGTCGTCAAGGGCTCGGCACGCAAGGTGCGCAAGCTCCACCACGGCCGCGTGCTGGCCGGTTTTGCCGGTGCCACGGCCGACGCCTTCACCCTCTTCGAGCGCTTTGAGGCCAAGCTCGAAAAGCACCAGGGCCAGTTGGTGCGCGCCGCCATCGAGCTCACCAAGGACTGGCGCACCGACCGCGTGCTGCGCCGCCTGGAAGCCATGCTGGCGGTGGCCGACCGGGACGCCTCCCTCATCATCACCGGCAACGGCGATGTGCTGGAGCCGGAAAATGGCATTGTCACGATTGGCTCGGGCGGTGCCTATGCGCAGGCTGCCGCCATGGCCCTGCTGCACCACACCGAACTCGGCGCCGAGGCCATCGTGCGGCGCTCGCTGGAAATCGCCGGTGAAATCTGCATCTACACCAACATGCAGCACACCATTGAAACGCTGGACCCGCCAGTGCCCGCAGCATGACGCCCCAGGAGATTGTTGCCGAGCTGGACAAGCACATCGTCGGCCAGGCCCAGGCCAAGCGCGCCGTGGCCATTGCGCTGCGCAACCGCTGGCGCCGCCAGCAGGTAGAGGGCAGCCTGCGCGCCGAGATCACGCCCAAGAACATCCTCATGATCGGCCCCACCGGCGTCGGCAAGACCGAAATTGCGCGGCGCCTGGCGCGCTTGGCGGATGCGCCCTTCATCAAGGTCGAGGCCACCAAGTTCACCGAGGTGGGATACGTCGGCAAGGATGTGGATTCCATCATCCGCGACCTGGCCGAAATTGCCGTCAAGCAGATGCGCGAAGTTGCCCGGGCGCAGGTGCGTGCGCGCGCCGACGACGCGGCCGAAGAGCGCATCCTCGACATCCTGGTGCCCAAGCCGCGCAATGAATTCGGCTTTGCCGCGGGCGAGGCCACACCCGACAGCACGGCGCGCCAGGTCTTTCGCAAGAAGCTGCGCGAGGGCGAACTGGCCGAGCGCGAGATCGAAATCGAGGTGCCCAGTGCTACGCCGCAGTTCGAGGTGATGGTGCCCGCAGGCATGGAAGAAATGACCGAGCAGCTGCGCGGCCTGTTTGGCCAGATGGGGCAGGCCAAGCGCCAGACCCGCAAGCTGCGCATTGCCGAGGCGCACAAGCTGCTGGCCGATGAAGAAGCCGCCAAACTCATCAATGAAGACGACATCAAAAGCCAGGCCCTGCTGATGCTGGAGCAAAACGGGATTGTGGTGATCGATGAGATCGACAAGGTCACCGCGCGCAGCGAAGGCAGCAGTGGCAGCGGCGGCGCCGAGGTGTCGCGCCAGGGCGTGCAGCGCGACCTGCTGCCGCTGGTGGAGGGTACCACCGTGTCGACCAAATACGGCATGGTCAAGACCGACCACATTTTGTTTGTGGCCTGCGGCGCTTTTCACTACAGCAAGCCCAGCGACCTGATTCCGGAGCTGCAGGGGCGCTTTCCCATCCGGGTGGAACTGCAGTCGCTCTCGGTGCAGGATTTCGAGGCTATTCTCACGCAAACCCATGCCTCCCTCACACGCCAGTACCAGGCGCTGCTGGCCACCGAAAACGTCAGCCTCGACTTCACGCCCCAGGGCATTACCCGCCTGGCGCAAATCGCTTTTGAAGTCAACGAACGCACCGAAGACATAGGGGCCCGGCGCCTCTACACGGTGATGGAGCGCCTGCTCGACCAGGTCAGCTTCGACGCCGCCACTCTGGCCGGGCAAACCGTGGCCATCGATGCCGCCTATGTGGACCAGCGCCTGGCCGACCTCAGCCAGAACGACGACCTGTCGCGCTACATCTTGTAAAGCCGCACCCCGGGCGGGGTGCGCGCCCCGCTTCAAGCATCACTTTCAGTACCTCTGCTAAGTGCTTCATTTAGAACGCTTTTTGGCGCTTACTGACCTGCAAAGTCACGCCTAAGTCCTTGATTTCATTGGAAATTTTTCTGAGGTGGGCAGCGGCAAGCCGGGCTTTTGCTGCTACAGTGCAAAAAAGTGGAATTAAGTGGTAAGAATTGCCATTCAAGAACCCTTTGCCCGTCCATTTTCAAAAAGAGGTGTGTTCGCGTGTTCCAAGGTGCTTCGTCTCTCAGTCTGGATGCAAAAGGTAGGCTCTCCGTGCCCACCCGGCACCGTGACGTCCTGAGCGCCACCGCCAATGGGCACCTGACCATCACCAAACACCCGCACGGCTGCCTGATGGTGTTTCCCCGCCCCGAATGGGAAAAATTCCGCGAACGCATTGCCAACCTGCCCATGTCGGCGCAGTGGTGGAAACGCATCTTCCTGGGCAACGCCATGGACGTGGAGATGGATGGCACCGGACGCGTGCTGGTTTCTCCCGAACTGCGCGCGGCGGCCGGCATCAGCCGTGACACCATGCTCCTGGGCATGGGCAACCACTTTGAACTTTGGGACAAGGCCCTGTACGACGCCGAAGAGGCCAAGGCCATGCAAGGCGACATGCCCGATGTCTTCAAGGACTTTTCTTTCTAGGGTGCACGGTGGACACAACATGGAACCATGCCACCGTCTTGTTGAACGAAGCGGTACATGCATTGTTCAACAGCGGCGACCAGCCTTACCCTGATGCGGCCGACGGCACCTATGTGGATGCCACTTTTGGCCGCGGCGGCCATTCGCGCCTGATTCTTTCGCACCTCTCGGCGCAAGGCCGCCTGATTGCTTTCGACAAAGACCCGCAGGCCGTGGCCGAGGCGAGCAGCATTGCCGATACACGCTTTTCCATCCGCCACCAGGGCTTTGCCCACCTGGGCGAGCTGCCCGCAGCCAGCGTGGCCGGTTTGTTGATGGATCTGGGCGTGAGCTCACCCCAGATTGACAACCCGGCGCGGGGTTTCAGTTTCCGCAACGACGGGCCGCTGGATATGCGCATGGATACCACGCGCGGCGAGAGTGTGTCCGAATGGCTGGCAACAGCCGAGCTCAATCAAATCACGGAGGTGATACGTGAATATGGTGAAGAACGGTTTGCTGGGCCAATTGCAAAGGCGATTGTTGCTCGCCGACAGGAACGGGGGCCTCTTTCAACCACCCGTGAACTGGCCCAACTCGTGGCTGAACAGGTCAAAACCCGCGAGCCGGGCAAGGACCCTGCAACGCGCACATT
>CANCCF010000307.1 GCA_947374485.1 Comamonadaceae bacterium
TTCCCCAATGCCGCACGCGACCAGCACGGCAAACTGCGGGTGGGCGCTGCCGTGGGCGTGGGCGAGGGCACCGAAGAGCGGGTCGAGGCACTGGCCCGTGCCGGTGTGGACGCCATCGTGGTGGACACCGCGCACGGCCACAGTAAGGGCGTGATCGAGCGCGTGCGCTGGGTCAAGCAAAACTTCCCGCAAGTAGATGTGGTGGGTGGCAACATCGCCACCGGCGCAGCCGCACTGGCGTTGGTCGAAGCAGGAGCGGACTGCGTGAAAGTCGGCATCGGCCCTGGCTCTATCTGCACCACCCGTATCGTGGCCGGTGTGGGGGTTCCGCAAATCACCGCCATCGACAACGTGGCCACCGCATTGCGCGGCACCGGCGTGCCGCTGATTGCCGACGGCGGCGTGCGCTACAGCGGTGACATCTCCAAGGCCATTGCCGCGGGCGCCGGCACGGTGATGATGGGCGGCATGTTTGCCGGCACCGAAGAGGCACCGGGTGAAGTCATTTTGTTCCAGGGCCGCAGCTACAAGAGCTACCGCGGCATGGGCAGCATTGGCGCCATGCAGCAGGGCAGTGCCGACCGCTACTTCCAGGAGTCCAGCACCGGCAACCCGAACGCCGACAAGCTGGTACCCGAAGGCATTGAAGGCCGTGTGCCCTACAAGGGCTCGATGGTTGCCATCATTTTCCAGATGGCCGGCGGCCTGCGCGCCAGCATGGGCTACTGCGGTTGCGCCACGATTGCCGACATGCAGGACCGGGCGGAGTTTGTCGAGATCACCACGGCGGGCATTCGCGAAAGCCATGTGCACGATGTGCAAATTACGAAAGAGGCCCCGAACTACCGGGCGGAGTAATTGATGCACCAGAAAATCCTGATTCTCGATTTTGGCTCGCAAGTTACGCAGCTGATTGCCCGGCGCATCCGCGAGGCGCATGTGTTTTGCGAGGTCCACCCCTGCGACGTGAGCGATGAGTGGCTGCGCGCCTACGCGCGCGACGGGTCGCTCAAGGGCATCATCCTTTCGGGCAGCCATGCCAGCGTCTATGAAGACAGCACCGACAAGGCGCCCAAGGCGGTGTTCGAGCTGGGCATTCCGGTGCTGGGCATTTGCTACGGCATGCAGACCATGGCCCACCAGCTCGGTGGCCTGGTGCAGGGCGGCCACAAGCGCGAATTCGGCCACGCCGACGTGCGCGCCCACGGCCACACCAAGTTGCTCAACGGCATCCAGGACTACGAGTCCGAAGGGCAGGGCATGTTGCAGGTGTGGATGAGCCACGGCGACAAGGTCACCGAGCTGCCGCCTGGCTTTTCCCTCATGGCCAGCACCCCGAGCTGCCCGATCGCAGGCATGGCCGACGAAACCCGCCATTTTTATGGCGTGCAGTTCCACCCGGAAGTGACCCACACCAAGCGGGGTGCTGCGATTCTGGAGCGCTTCGTGCTCGACATCTGCAACACCCGCCCGGACTGGATCCTGGGCGACTACATCACTGAAGCCGTGGCCAAGATTCGCCAGCAGGTGGGTACGGATGAAGTCATTCTGGGGCTGTCCGGCGGCGTCGACTCCTCGGTTGCTGCGGCACTGATCCACCGCGCCATTGGCGACCAACTGACCTGCGTGTTTGTGGATCACGGCCTGTTGCGCCTGAACGAAGGCGACATGGTGATGGACATGTTCGTCGGCAAGCTGCACGCCAAGGTGGTGCGGGTGGATGCCGAAGCGCAGTTCCTGGGCCACCTGGCCGGGGTTTCTGACCCTGAGGCCAAGCGCAAGATCATTGGCCGCGAGTTTGTGGAGGTGTTCAAGGCCGAGGCCGCCAAACTGCGCAGCGACCAGTCGCGCCACGTGGAGTGGCTGGCCCAGGGCACGATTTACCCGGACGTGATCGAGTCGGGCGGCGGCAAGGGCAAGAAGGCCGTCACCATCAAGAGCCACCACAACGTGGGCGGCCTGCCCGAGCAGTTGGGTCTGAAGCTGCTGGAGCCGCTGCGCGAGTTGTTCAAGGACGAGGTGCGTGAGCTGGGTGTGGCGCTGGGCCTGCCGTTTCACATGGTCTACCGCCACCCGTTCCCCGGGCCGGGTCTGGGCGTGCGCATTCTGGGTGAAGTCAAAAAGGAATATGCCGATCTGCTGCGCAAAGCGGACGCCATCTTCATCGAAGAGCTGCGCAACTGCACCGACGACGAAACGGGCAAGTCCTGGTACGACCTGACCAGCCAGGCCTTCACCGTCTTCCTGCCGGTGAAGAGCGTGGGCGTGATGGGTGACGGCCGCACCTACGATTACGTGGTGGCCTTGCGCGCGGTGCAGACTAGCGACTTCATGACGGCCGACTGGGCCGAGCTGCCCTATGCGCTGCTGAAAAAAGTGTCCGGGCGCATCATCAATGAGGTGCGTGGCATCAACCGCGTGACCTACGACGTGAGCAGCAAGCCGCCCGCCACCATCGAGTGGGAGTAAACGGAAACAGGGCAGTGCGCCTGAGCGAAAAATCAAAGCCTGATCCGCTTTGATTTTTCCGACCCCCGGCGCCACGGATGCATGTAAATCCGCGCGACAGTGTCGCCCAACCACAAGCACCTTCCCAGTACCGCCCTTGCATACCGTGCGGAAATCGACGGCTTGCGTGCCCTTGCGGTGTTTGCCGCCATTCTTTTCCATGCCGGATTCAGTGCCTTCGGCGGAGGCTTTGTCGGTGTAGACGTGTACTTCGTGATCAGTGGCTACCTGCTGGCCAGCAAGGCACTGGTTGGCTTGGGGCTCATCAGCTACAGCGCCTATTTGTGGCACCAGCCAGTGCTGGCTTTTCTGCGCCATGGCAGCCCGCAAGCGCCCGGCAAACACCTGTTGGCCCTGGTTGCTTTTGGGAGTGGGTGGCTCCCTGATGCTGCTCTTGTTCGGGTGGTTCGGCCACAAGAGCCATGGCTATGGCCTCAGAATGCCGCCAGTTGCACTGACCCAACCATTTGCCGGTACGGCGTGGTGATTCTGGGGGGCGCTCTGGCCCTGATTGCGCTTGCCGCAAGCAAGGCCAAGCGGGTGGTACTCATGCCATCACCCAGGATATTTGATGCCGATGTCATGGCCCTGTACCAGAAGGCTATGCCAAGGCCCAGTTTCTTGACCGCGCATCCCTCTTCAATGTGGTCGGCCTGGCGTCCGACGTGACCCGGTCCGGCCTGCCATTCAGCCTGGATGGCGGGCATCTCAGCGTGTACGGATCCAGACAGTCTGCGGATGCCTTTTTGCAATCCGGCAAGTTCAAGGAATTCATTGCCCTGGTGCAAGGCAGATTCCATTGAATAGCCTGTAACGCCAGCTGTGAAGCATCTTAAGATGGTGCTCTTGACCGAACCGACCGCCCCCCTCCCCGCTGGCTCCGCGAACACAGACGACCAGGCCTTCATGCGCCTGGCCTTGGAACTAGCTGCCAGTGCCGCTGATGCGGGCGAGGTGCCGGTGGGAGCCTTGGTGGTTAAAAACGGCCAGGTCATTGGCCGCGGACGCAACAACCCCATAGAGGCCTGCGACCCTACGGCCCATGCAGAAATCAACGCCCTGCGGGCAGCGGCCAGCGCCACCGGTAACTACCGTCTGGACGACTGCACGCTGTATGTGACGCTGGAGCCCTGTGCCATGTGCTGCGGTGCCATGCTGCATAGCCGATTGCAGCGCGTGGTATTTGGTGCCGCCGAGCCCAAGACCGGCTGCGCAGGCTCGGTCCAAAACCTGTTTGCAGACAGCCGACTGAACCACCATACCGCCGTGGTGGGCGGGGTTTTGGCACCACAGGCCATGCTGCAAATGCAGCGTTTTTTTCAGCACAGGCGGATTCAGCAGCGTGCGCAAGCCTGGCCTTTGCGCGAGGACGCCTTGCGCACGCCCGAGGCGTGCTTTGAAGGCCTGGCGGACTACCCTTGGGTCGGCTGCTATACCAATCGCTTGCCCAGTCTGGACGGTCTGCGCCAGCACTACCTCGACCTGGGCCCGGCCAACAGCGAACAGGTGTATTTGTGCCTGCACCCCAT
>CANCCF010000308.1 GCA_947374485.1 Comamonadaceae bacterium
GCCGCGACCTGGTGCAGATTGGCGCCTATGCGCAGGGCTCAGACCCGGGCCTGGACGAAGCCATTGCCCTGCACGACGACATGGGCCGCTTTTTGCAGCAGGACATGTTCGAGGCCGCGCCCATGGCGCCCGTGGTGCAGCAGATGGCACAGGCCTGCAACGCCGTATTCAATGGCACCTGACGTGGTTACGCACACCATGAAAGCGCACCATGCCTAAATTCAGAGCCCTGGAACTGGCCATTGGGCAGGCGACCCAGCAGCGCGACGCGCAGGCGCGCAGACACGCGCAGGCACAGAAGACCCTGCAGTTCGCGCACGGCCAGTTGCAGCAGCTGCAAAGCTACGCGAACGACACCGACGCGCGCTGGATCGGCGGGCATGCGGTCAACCTGTCGGTGGAGCTCATCAAGCACCACTACCAGTTCATGGACCGGCTGCAGCATGCAGCGCAGCAGCAGCAGGGCGTGATCGCCACGCTGGAGCGCCAGCTGGCCGCAGCGCACCAGCAGCTGTTGCAGGCCGAGTACCGGCTGGCGGGCTTCAAACAGGTGCTCAAGGGGCGCCACGCCGAACGGCAGGTGCAGGAGCAAAGGCGCGAACAGCGCGCCACCGACGAATTCGCTGCCATGAGCCACTACAGGGCCCGTGCGGCTGCTACCAGGGAAGAACGCGTATGACGATTGAAAAAAGCCCGGCGCCAGCCAGTGGCCACAAGCCTGCAGCCCATGGCGCCAGCCACGGCGCCAAAACGCGCGCCACGGCGGCCGATGCGGCCGCGGGCAGCGCTGGCGGTGCGGGTGCTGCAGGCCATGCCGCGGGCAACGAGGGTGCCATGGGTTTCCTGTCCATCCTGGGTGCGCTGGGCTCCCTGGGCGAGGCACCGGCTGAACCGGGCGCAGACGCGGCCGCCGCAAACCCGCTCGCAAGCGACGCCTTGCCAGCCGATGCCACTGCGGGCGCCCCCGCCACCGTTCCTTTTGATGTCAATGCCTGGTTGCAGCAAAACCCGCAAATCGTGACGGCCCAGCCGCCACCGGCTGCTGCGGATGCCGCCAGCGCCCAAGCGCCGGACCCGGCTTTGCTGGCGCAAGCCGCGTTGGCAGGCGCCGGTGCGTCGGCACTGCAAGCAGCCGCGCCACTTGTAACGTCTGCACTGGATGCACCGGCTGTGCCGACCACCACGCGTCCCGGCGGCGCAACGCAGGCCGCTGCCAGCCAGACCGCCGCGCAAGCAGCCGCGGCAAAAGCGGCAACGGATGGGGCGGGTGATGCCGCCGCGCTGCAGCCTGGTGCTGGCGAGTCACCCACGCAGGGGCTGCAACAGGCCCATGCGCAAAGGCGGGCCGGGCAAGACGCCTTGCAGGCCACGGCAGATGCAGACAATGCCAGCGCTGCCAAGGCCGTACCCGCAAACGATCGCGCCGAAACCCACAAATTCCTGGCAGCGCTGGAGCAGGCCAAGTCCGCGCCGGAAGGTGCACGCGCCCTGGAGCCCGTGCTGGCCCCGCTGCTGGCCAGGTCGGAGAAGACACTGGCCGAGCGCAATGCCGCGGGCATCAAGGCGACCGAGCCCGGCTACCTGGGTGCTGCCCTGGGGGTGAACAACAACCCCGATTACGCCCTGTCCACCAGCCAGACGGGCGGCGTGGCGCCAGAGATGCAGGTAGCCGAGCAGGTGAGCTACTGGGTCTCGCACAACGTACAGAACGCCGAGCTCAAGCTCGATGGCCTGGGCCTGTCACCGGTGGAGGTCAGCATCCGCATGCAGGGCAACGAGGCGCAAATCGCCTTCCGCACCGACGAGGCCGCCACCCGTGAACTGCTGGAGCGCGCCGGGGCGCACCTCAAAGAGCTGCTGCAAAGCGAGGGCTTGCAATTGGGCGGTGTGTCGGTGGGCAGTTCCGGCGATTCGGGAGTCGGCCAAGGGAACAGCGGTGAGCGCCAGAAACAGCACAACGTGCGCCAGCTCGCCATCGCCCCTTTGCAGACGGCCGCTGTGGAGGCCGCACCGCGTCGGCGCACCATGCCTGCCAGCGGCGCAGGCCGGGCCGTGGATCTTTTTGTCTGAGGCGGCGCGCAGAGACGAAAATCAGGATAGGCTGTGGAATTACAGGCCTTATTGAACCTTTGAGGGGGTTTTTGGGGTCAATAATCGGCCAGATACAGTGATTGAGGAATAACAGTGGCTACAGCACCCGACGCAAGCGCAGACGACAAGGCTCCGGCCAAGAAGAGCAAGAAGCTGGTCATCATCATCGGCGCGCTGGTGGGCGTGCTGGCGCTGGGCGGTGCGGGGTTCTACTTTCTGGTGCTCAAGCCCCGTGCTGCAGCCGCGGCGGCCGAAGAAGACGGCGGCGAAGCGCCCAAGGCCGCGGCCCATGATGCCCACGCCACCCCTCCCGCGTATTTGCCCATGGACAACATGGTGGTCAACCTGGCGGACCCCGGCGGTGACCGTGTGGCGCAAATTGGCGTCACCCTGGTGGTCACGGACGCCCATGCCTCTGACCAGGTCAAGGCTTTTTTGCCCACCATCCGCAGCGGTGTGCTGATGCTGATATCGCAGCGAACTGCGACCGAACTGCTCACACCCGAGGGCAAGGAAGCGCTGACCAAGTCCATCTACCGCGAGGCCACCATTCCTTTTGGTGGCGGTGAAGACGAAGAACCCGTAGCCGAGGAAGAGGGCAGCAAAAAGAAGAAAAAGAAGAAGGCCGCGCATGCAGACTATCCGGTCACCGGCGTGTTGTTCTCCAGCTTCATCATCCAGTAAAAGCAGGAGGCACAGAGCACCATGAGCGAGTCCTTTCTCTCCCAGGAAGAAGTCGATGCCCTGCTGGAAGGCGTCACGGGTGAGAGCCAGAAATCGGTTGAAGAAGATGCCGAACATGGCGAGGTGCGCGCCTACAACATCTCCAGCCAGGAGCGCATCGTGCGTGGGCGCATGCCCACCATGGAAATTGTCAACGAGCGCTTTGCGCGCAACCTGCGCCAGGGCCTGTTCAATTTCATTCGCCGCAGCCCCGAGATTTCGGTGGGGCCGGTGTCGGTGCAACGCTACAGTGCCTTTTTGCGCGAGCTGGCGGTGCCCACCAATTTCAACATCGTGGCGATTCGCCCCTTGCGCGGCAGCGGCATGATTGTGTGCGAGCCCAGCCTGGTGTTTGGTGTGATCGACACCCTGTTCGGCGGCATTGGCAAATTCCAGACCCGCATTGAAGGGCGCGATTTTTCAGCCACCGAGCAGCGCGTCATCAACCGCCTGGTGGACGTGATTGCCGAAGAATACAAAAAGGCCTGGAAGGGCATTTACCCGCTGGAGCTGGAGTACCAGCGCTCGGAAATGCAGCCCCAGTTCGTGACCATTGCCACGCCCAGCGAGATCGTCATCTCCACCTCGTTCCAGCTCGAAATTGGCGACATTGCGGGTTCCATCCACTTCTGCTTCCCGTACTCCACGCTGGAGCCGATCCGCGATGTGCTGTACTCCAGCACCCAGGGCGACTCGGTGGAGGTGGACAAGCGCTGGGTGAATGTGCTCACGCGTGAAATTCAGGCCGCCGAGGTGACCCTGGTGGCGCAACTGGCCACGGCCGAAGCCACGGTGGAGCGGCTGCTGTCCCTCAAGAAGGGTGACTTCATCGAGCTGGAGCGCGAATCGCGGATCCAGGCGACCATAGATGGTGTTCCAATCTTCGAGTGCAACTACGGCACCCACAACGCCAAATATGCAATTCGCATAGAGAAGGCTTTACGCGGTAACGACCAAAACTGGTTAGGGGATAGAAATGGCCACTGAAGACACACCTGGCGGCGACGCCGCTGCCGACGACGGCATGGCCGATTGGGCCGAAGCCCTGATGGAACAAAAGTCCAGCGATGGCGCGGGAGAGGCCGCACCGGGCTCGGTGCTGTCGGGTGATGCACCGCGCCCGTTCACTGCGGGTGGCGGCGATGCGGCCATGCAGGACATCAACATGGTGCTGGACATTCCGGTGCTGCTGTCGGTGGAGCT
>CANCCF010000309.1 GCA_947374485.1 Comamonadaceae bacterium
GTGGCCCTGGCGCACGACACCATTGCCAACGACCTGCTGGCATCTGGCCAGTTGGTGCGCCCCTTTGACTTTGCCATTCCGTTGAAAGAGGCCTACTACCTGATCGCCCCCGAGGGCATGCGCACACGCCATGCCAGCCGGGTGTTCAAGGACTGGTTGCTGCGCGAGATGGCGGTTTTTCAAAGCCGCGAGTTGTGAGGGAATCGCTGGGCGCGAGCCTGCGCTGCTGCCGCTAAAACAGTTGACCGGTGAGTGCATCACCCAGCATGTTGTCTTGGGTCCGCGGCAAGCCGGCATCCCCGGCTTTTGCGTCTTCGGCCTTTAGCAGGGCCCCCACCCGCACCCCCAACAACCTCAAACGCTTTTGCAGCGGCGCGCGCTTCAGGCATTGGCCAGCGTACTGGCGTATCTCTTTGGCATCCGAAGTGAAGTGGTCAATCGTCTGGTCGCGCGTGACGATCTGGAAATCGTCAAAGCGCAGCTTGATGCCAATGGTCTTGCCCACATAGCCCTTGCGCTGCAGATCGCCCGCGACCTGCTCGCACAGGCGGGTGAAGATGGCGCCCAGCTCGGCGCGGTCGCGCACCGCATGCAGGTCGCGGTCAAACGTGGTCTCGCGGCTCATGCTTACCGGCTCGCTCTCGGTGACCACGGGTCGCTCGTCCTGGCCGTGGGAGGCGGCATGCAGCCAGGCGCCGGTGCGCTCGCCAAAGGTTCCCATCAGCCACTGCAGATCGCGCGCTGCCAGCTCGCCTATGGTCTCAATGCCGTGGCTCTGGAGCTTGGCGTCGGCCTTGGGGCCTATGCCGTTGATCTTGCGGCAGGCCAGCGGCCAGATCATGGACTCCAGATCGTCCTCTTGCACGATGGAAATGCCGTTGGGCTTGTTGAATTCGCTGGCCATCTTGGCCAACAGCTTGTTGGGCGCCACACCCACCGAGCAGGTCAGGCCGGTGTCATCAAAAATGGCTTTTTGCATCAGCCGCGCCAACACGCGCCCGCCCTCACGCTGGCCGCCGGGCACGTTGGTGAAATCGATGTAGACCTCGTCCACACCGCGGTCTTCCATCAGCGGCGCAATGTCGGTGACGATGGCCTTGAAGCGGCGCGAGTAGTGGCGGTACTGCTCAAAGTCCACGGGTAGCAAAATCGCCTGTGGGCACAGCTTGGCGGCCTTCATCAGGCCCATGGCCGAGCCCACGCCAAACTGGCGTGCTGCATAGGTGGCGGTGGTAATCACGCCGCGCCCGGCGTAGCCCGACAGCAGGGGAAAGAAGTCCAGTGGAATGCGGTGCAAATGCTCTGCCGTCCATTCCTGCTCGGGGTGCGCAGCACGCAGGCGCCCCAGCAGGTCGTCCTCACGCCGGCGCCCACCGCCAATCACCACCGGCAGGCCCTTGAGCTGCGGGTAGCGCAGCAGCTCCACCGAGGCGTAGAACGCGTCCATGTCCAGGTGGGCGATGCGGCGCAATGGGGGTTTGCTGGGGCTGTTGGGGGAGGGCACGAGAGGGCGGTGGCGAAAAGGGCGGGTCGTACTTGGCAGTATAGAGAGACTGTGCTTCGCGAGCCGCAGCCGCAGTAGGCGCCTCGCTTCAGTGCCGTGCTGGCACCGGTTGCCCAGCGCCAGACCTGCCCGCTATAGTGGCACCAACCCCGACTCAACCATGAAAAATTTTGTTGCCCTGTTACGTGGAATCAATGTGGGCGGAAACCATCCGCTGCCCATGAAGGACTTCGCCCGCTTGCTGCAAGCGCTGGGCGCACAGGGTGTGCAAACCTATATCCAGAGTGGCAACGCCGTGTTCCGCATGGCCGGCGCGCAAAGTGACGAGCTGGCAGCGCAGATTGCCAGCGCCATTCTGCAAGAGTTTTCCTTTGAGCCGCTGGTCCTGGTCATGACGCTTGAGCAGCTGGAGCAGGCCCTTGCCCACAATCCCTACCCCGAGGCGCAAGTGCCGGGCAACACCTTGCACCTGGGCTTTCTGGCGGATGAACCTGCCCATGCCGAACTCGCCAAGATGGAAGCGTTGCGGGTGGAGAGCGAGCGTTTCCAGATCACAGGCCAGGTGTTCTACCTGCACGCGCCCGAAGGCATAGGCCGCTCCAAGCTGGCAGCACGTGCCGAGAAACTGTTGGGCGTTGGCATGACGCTGCGCAACTGGCAGACCGCATGCCGTTTAGCGGAGCTGGCGCGGCAGTCGGCATAATTTTTCAAGTCCACCGTACAGGCCCACCATGAACCGCAAACGCATCAGCTCCGGCTCCAGCTTCGAAGCCCAAATTGGCTATTCCCGCGCCGTTGTCGCCGGCAACTGGGTCTTCGTCTCCGGCACCACTGGTTTTGACTATGCGGCCATGACGATTGCCGACACCCTGCTGGAACAGACCGAGCAGTGCCTGAAGAACATCCAGGCGGCGCTGCAGCAGGCTGGCTCCGATTTGCGCGATGTGGTGCGGGTCACCTATGTGCTGCCCAATGGAAATGACTTTGAGCAGTGCTGGCCGGTGTTGCGCCACTACTTTGGCGACATCCGGCCAGCGGCCATGATGATCTCAGCCGGGCTGGCCGACCCGCGCATGCAAATCGAGATCGAGGTCACGGCGATCAAGCCCGAGTTCCATGCGAAAGCGTTTCAAGGCTGAAGTGCAGTCCAGTGTTTACACCTTGGGCAGCTTCTCCAGTTCCTCGCGCACCAGGCGCACGATCAGCTTGTCCAGGGTCTGCACCGAGTAGTTGCGCACGTCGTGCACGGTTTCCCGGCCGGGCCCGCTGGCTGGGTTGGCAGCATCCGCATAGGTCAGAAAAATAAAGCGCCCACCGGTGTACTGGGCAATCTGGCGCTGGATGTATTCACCCTGCGGGTTCAGGCCACTGGCGCCCACGCTCATCACCTTGATGCCCTTGCCCAGGGCGGCCAGCATGTCGTCGTCGTACTGCGGGCCGCCATAGTCCAGGTGCGGTGGCGCGTCGGCCACCAGCACCACCAGGCGGGTGGTCTGGTCGCCACGCCAGCTGATGTGGTGCACGGTCTCGTGCAGGGCTTCGTTCATGGCCTCGGGCTCATCGCCACCGCCTGCGGCCTGCAGCGCATTGAGCGCGCCCTGAAAGGCATTCACGTCATTGGTCAGGTCGTGGCTGCGCACAAAGAAGGCATCGCCCCGGTCGCGGTAGGCCACCAGGCCCAGGCACAGGTCGGGGTGGCTGGGCAGGCGCGCCACCTCGTCGGTGATGCTGCGCAGGCTGCTCTTGAGTTTGTCGATCTCGTCATCCATGGAGCCGGTGGCATCCACCAGAAACACCAGGTCCAGCTTGGCCTTCGCAGGCAGGCGTGCCTGTGCCAGCTGCACTTCTACGGCACTCTTCTGGCCGCGCTGCAACACCGTGCTGGCCTGCCGGCTGCCCTGGCGCACCGTCACCTCGTAAAAGCGGCTGCGCGCGTTGTCAAAGGCGTCGGGGTGTATCCAGGCCTTGCCGGCCGCATCGGTGCGCAGCCAGCTGGCGGCACCGTTGGCCGCCTGCACCGCCACTTCGGCATCCGGCACGCCGTGGCCCTGGCCATCGTTCACCTCCAGCAGATAGCGTTCGCGCACATCACGCGCACGGTGCTCGACCTGGGTGCGCTGGCGAAACGCCAGGTAGTCGGAAAAGGCGGCGTTGTCGTCCACCATGCCGGCGCTGACCGGGCCTTGGTTTTGAGGAAGAGGTTGCGGCGCGGGCATGCGGAGCATGGCCTTGTCAGGCATGGGCGCCGCAGTGGCCCGACTTTCCGCCATGGCGGCAGAGGCAGGGGCTGGCATAGGCTCGCTAGCCAACTTGCCCTCGGCCCGCATCGCTGCGCTGGGCATGGCTGGCGCGCTGGGCGCTGCCAGAGCGCGTCCGCCCGGTGTTTCTATGGGCACAGCTGTGTCCTTGCGCCTGGAGGCGTCGCTGGCGTCTTCTGAAAGGCGGGGCGCGCCATACAACTGCGGCTGGGGTCGC
>CANCCF010000310.1 GCA_947374485.1 Comamonadaceae bacterium
GCACTGGCTCCGCTGACCAAGGAATAGCCATTGATGTTGTAGCCCAGGTTGATAGCCAATGCATCACCAGCGGCATCGATGCGCAGCTGCTGGTTGCCAGCTCCACTGGCCCCTGTCGGGTACAGGGCAATAGGAGCCGACCATCCCACACCGGGAGAGTAGCTCGCGCTGTAGGGTTCGTGGTACGAGAAGCCCGTGCTGCTCAGGGACGAAGCTGCAAACACCACCATGTACTTGCCTGAGCCCAAAGAACCCAAGGATGGACGGATATTGCCCATGGAGCCCTGCGCAATGAGTTGGCTCGCCGTCTGCGCGCCTGTGGCGTCATGCACCACGGTGTGAACGGACGGATCAATCCCGCTCCAGGCCACCGCGTCCGACCCGTCGGCATTGACCACCACATCCAGATCAGACTCCGATGCCGGGGCACCAGTGCCCAGGTTGGCTGTTGCCGCCCACACTCCAGCAGATTTGCGTGCCAGCTTGACAGTTTGGGATGCACCGGCCCAGATGGCCACAATGGTGTTGGCGTCGCTCAGGCCCACTTTGACGGCCGAATACGGACTCGCACCCAGCTCAAGCAGATCCGACACAGCTGAACCCGTTGCAGGGATGGTGTACAGGTTCAGCGCCTGTGTTCCCGTGTTCACCGCACTGGAGCTCAACCAACCAATGAGCGTGCCACCGGCCGATGAATTGGTCATCTTGAGTCCACTGACACTGGCCGTACCAATCTGCGTTGGAGCGCTCCAGCTACCGCCAGTGTTGGAATAGGTGCTCATCCAGACCCGCAATGTGGCCTCTCCTGTCACCTGGGAAGTCCAGGCTGCGGTGGCAATACCCGTTGCAGGGTTGGCAGACACCACCGTCGCCGACGGATTCAGCGCCCAACCTGAGTTGTCACTCACCCCTTGCACCGTTCCGGCAACGCCAATGATGGGGGCTGGTGCCGTCCAGGTTCCTGCTGCGAGATCACCCGTCGTGCTGTAAAGCTTGTTGCCACCGGTCTCTGACTGGGCGTACACGGCCAGCACCTTGCCTGCAGTGATAGTGGCCATGGATGGCAGATAAGTCGCAATCGCCCCGCTGGCATACACCGAAGGGCCGGTCGCCCAGTGCATGGCCGCCACGGCAGTCGCCTGGGCGTTGCCAGCACCTTGCGAATTGCCGTTGCTTCCGGTCGCGGGTGTGGTGGCGGTGGTGACACTACCGCCACCTCCACCGCCGCCACAGGCAAGCAGGGCAGCGCTCACTGCGACCGTTGCCATGGTCCCCATCAGGTTTCGGGGCAGCCGTGCCCAGGCAGGGACAGGTGCAAGAGACTGGTTACTGCCAGATGTGATCGATTTTTTCATGATTCCTCCGTGTGGAATGAAAGTCTTGTTGTTGAAATGCGCCGGCTCCCATGGGAACTGGTTGTGCATTATGAGTTAAATAAAACGTGGTATAAATGGTGACTTAACGCGAAGCTGCAGACCATGCAAACGCGTGAAGTCAAGCCCGGCCGCCCCCGCGGTGCCACCACGTTCGAAGCGGCACCGGCCATCGCCTTTGGTCAAGTAGTGCGCCAAAGGCGGCTCAAGCTGGGTCTGGCCCAGGAAGAACTGGCCAACCTGGCCCAGGTCGAACGCTCTCACATGGGCAAGATCGAGCGCGGCGAACACCTGCCCAACCTGGTCATGATTCTCAAGATCGCCCGTGCCCTGAACTGCAAACCCGGCAAGCTCATAGACCAGACAGCGGAATTGCTGCTGGAAGCCTGAGCGGCCTGTTGCCTTTCACTGCGGGTTCTACCCGTTCTGCCGGCTTTTGCGCTTGAGGGGCGGGTCCACACCACACCTTTTGCTGCGCCGTGTGGGCACGTGGGTCGTCCGGATGCGCGTGCTTCCATGTCTACCCGCCTGAGGCCCCCAGGGATGGCACGTGATGTGCAGGCCATGGTCTTCGACATAGAACCAGACGCGAGCGCCTATCCCCTTCCCCAAGGACTGCCTGGCCAACCCAGGGAGATCCAGGACCACACTTTGCTTAGGCCGCATGCGGAGTCGCGTCAGGATCGTCGTTGTCTTGGGCCCATGGCGCTTTTGAGGCCTGCGCAAGCTGACACGCCGGTTCACAAGAACCTTCATAGAGCCCTCCCCATTGTTTTCATGCGATTGAGGACAGCCTGGACCTGCCAGTTCACGGCGTCACCATCCGGCCAACGGCGCATCTGGCGCACCGCAGTGAGTTCAATTACCAGGGTGTCACCCTGCCATTGGAGGTCATTGACCAGGCTGCCCCGGCTATCGTCCTGGCGCCACAGGTAGCTCTCGCTGCTAGACGCAGCCGCCAACAGTTGGCAGCATTCGGATTCCCTGGCGTTGCCATCGAAGCGGAACATCAAAAGCCGCTCCCCGGAGGACGGGTCACTCCACACCGCAGCACGCACAGCGGCTTGCCTTGCGATGCGCAGCCACAGGTCCTCTGCCACGCCCAGTGCCTCCCCAATGTCCGCCGGGTAGACCCCGCGCAGCTTCATTGGGCCTTGCCAGTGCGGACCTGAGGGATTTGCCCGACTTGAAGTGAAGCCCGCATCATTCGCAGCGTCTTTGCGATGAATGAAGCCGCCACCATCCTTTGGCCAGCGCGCGCTCATTGCATGGCTCCCGTGTTGCTGGATTCCCGGTTGAAGAACTTTGCCCTGCGCATGCCGGTCTCCACCAGTACACGGATGGCATTGCGCAGCGCGTCCTTCGGATCCAGTACAGACTTCGCGAGCACAACACTAGGCTGGGTTGCCAGGTCGTTCACCAGGACCTGGTGGTCATAGTTCCGCCCCAGCGACCAGTACCAGTGCGGCTGACCATCTTCAATGTCGAGTTGCCGCCAGCAGAACCCGCGCTTGTTCTGCCCAAGCAGTGCATCAATCTCCATGCAGGTCAGCGTGAAGGCTGCGGACCAGTGGCGCTCGATGATCAGATCACCCAGCGGGTTCTCAAACATGGAAGGGTAGTTAATGGCAACACACAGAAAGCGCACATCCTGGATGGGTGCGAGTCCCGTGTTGACTTCCACACCACCATCCCAAAGCTTCATTTGGTGGATGGCACGTTTTTCTGACTTGCGAACTGATGACTGTTTCTTGTGAGACATGATTTCTTTACTCCGGTTGTGTTGTTACTGACCAATGAATATTGAACTTTTGAGGGCCCTGGCTAAGCTCGGTTTTGGGCAAAGCTCTCCCCCATCCGTCAGTTCGCAAAAAATATCTGCAATGACGGAGTCGATCGGACTTGCTGATGACTTTGCTGCGCTGTCTGTTTGCGCAGTCGCAGCTTCAGCGCTATGGCGGATGAACCAGTGGGTTGTGCTGGACCATGGCTACACCCCTGATGCGTTGGAGGGGTTGTCTGCCTGACCGACAAAGCCCATCGGCTGCTTCACCGGGGACTTCAGCGCAAGCTCTTCTTCAAGCAAGGTGATCAGTCCCATAGCATGGGACGGCACCTGTGCAAAGCCCAAGCGACGCGCAACGCAGGCGAAGTCACCAGGCGTGATGCCTGACAGGGTCGACACCTTCTGCAAGTCTTCTTCGCTGCAAGGCATTTGCAATGCATTGCAGAGTTGCCCAAATCCAGCGCGAACCTGAATCGGTTTCAGCGCATCAAAGTGCACCTTGATATCGAGCCGCCGCAGTGCGGCCGGGTCAATGGCATCCAGGCGGTTGGTGGCCACCACCACCACACCATCGAACTCACCCAGCTGCTCCAGCAGCTCATTGACTTGCGTGACCTCCCAGTTGCGCACCGCATGCTGCCGGTTGGCAAGCAGTCCATCTACCTCATCGATGAACAGCACCGCGTCCTCCTCCCAGGCGTGATCGAAAGCCGCGCTGATGCGCTGCTCCGTTTCACCCACATAGGCGGACAGCAGGTCCGAGGCCCTGCGCTCCAACAAGGGCTTGTCCAACATCTT
>CANCCF010000311.1 GCA_947374485.1 Comamonadaceae bacterium
GCCACGGCGGCGGCGGTGACCATATTGGTGGCGCCAGGGCCAATGCTCGAGCTCACCGCCATCATGCGCTGGCGTGTGTGGGCCTTGGCAAAACCGATGGCCGCATGGGCCATGCCCTGCTCGTTGTGGGCGCGAAAAGTGGTCAGCGTGGCGCGTTCGGCCCACAAGGCCTCGCCCATGCCGGCCACATTGCCGTGGCCAAAGATGGTGAAGACGCCGCCGCAATAAGGCTGGATGCTACCGTCTTCCATTTCCACGCGCAGCGCGGCCAGGTATTTCACCAGGGCTTGGGCCATGGTCAGTCGAATCGTTGTCATGTTCTTGCTCTCTCCTGAAACTTTTTAAGCGACGGCGCGAACCATGCTGCGGCGGTTGCGCCAGGCGTCCACCAGCACGGTGTAGTTGGCGGCCACGCGGCTTACGAATGTAGCGTCGTCGATGTCAGCGCGCAGCCAGGCCAGCGACTCGTCCATCCACAGGCTGCGGCCCACCATAAAGCCCTTGACGATGGGGTTGGTGGCATTGCGGAAGCTATCCACCAGGTGCGCAATCGGCTGGTTCAGGCCCAGGATGACGGCGCCACGGCAATGCGGGTCGCGTTCTTCCACCAGCACCTCCAGGCCATGCCAGCCGGCGGCCGACATGGGCGCCAGCTTCCACCACTCGGGCTTGACGCCAATGTTGTAAAAGCGCTTGACGGCGCGCAGCACGGCGGCGTCTTCCTGGCCGGCGATGCTGAGTGCGCGCGGCAGAATGATTTCCAGCAGCAACTCGTTGCCGCTGGCACGTGTGGCCTCCCACAGTTCCAGCACGGTCTGCTCCTGCTGCAGGCGCAATTCAAAATTGTCATCGGGGTGGTAGTGCACCAGGCACTTCACCACTTGCTCGGTCGGCCAGTGGGTGAGGGCGCTGCCCACGGAACGTGTGCCGTCAAATCGCAGTGGACGCGAGCCCGGCAGCTCGACCGGGCGTCCGACCCACCAGCCGCGCCCGGTGGCGCTGGCCAGGGCGTCGCGGCCGTAGTCGCCGCCGTCAATCAGCACGCCGGTGTGGCCTTGCATTTCGCGCTCCGCTTCCACTTGGGCTGCGGCTTGCACCAGCAGCTTCTTCAGAGCCGGAATACGCGAGTCATCCACACCCGCCTCGCGTGTCATGTCATAAAACTGGCTGCGGTGGTCAAAGGCCATCACACAGAGCTCGTCCCACTGCGGACGTGCGGTGGTGACGCGGTGCAGGTGCGCGAGTTGCTGGTCCGCATCCACATGCGGATTGCGACTGCCACTGAACCAATGCGCCAACTCCATAGGCGTAGGCATCGCCGCCGAGCAGGCGTGGCGCGACACCACGATGGCGCCGCAGGCGTTGGCAATCTTCGTGGACTCGGCCCAGTCCTTGCCCTGCAAGAGCGTGGCCATCAGGCCGGACAGAAAGGCGTCACCGGCGCCCAGCACATTGAGCACTTCCACGCGCTCGCCACGGTAGGTGGTGGCGTCGTCAATGTGTGCGGGAATCTCGCCCTCAATCACGCAGCAGCCCAGGGCGCCGCGCTTCACCACCATCGTGGCGCGGCTCTTGGCACGCACGGCCTTCAGGCTGGCAATGATGTCATCGGCCACACCGCCGGCAATAAAGAACTCTTCCTCCGTGCCCACCAGCATGTCGAAGTGCGGCAGCATTTCCTGCAACTGCTGCGTCACATGGGCATCGGCCACATAGCGGTTCTCTCCCGCACCACGCGAAGTCAGGCCCCATAGCACCGGGCGGTAATCAATGTCCAGCACGCGCACCACGCCGTGCTTGGCCGCATAGTCCAACGCAGACTGCGAGGCCGCGCGAGTACCGGGTGTGGACAAGTGCGTGCCGGTAATCGCCAGGGCGCGGCATTTGGCGATAAAGGATTCGTCGATCTGCGCCGCATCAATGGCCATGTCAGCGCAGTTCTCGCGCACAAACAGCAGCGGGAAGGTGTCGCGGTCTTTCAGGCCCAGCAGCACCAGGGCGGTGAGGCGCTCGGGGTCGATCTGCACTTGCGAGGTGTCGCAACCCTCGGCCTCGAGGGTTTGCGTCAGGAAGCGGCCCATCTGCTCATCGCCCACGCGGGCAATCATGGCGCTGCGCAGCCCTAAGCGCGCCACACCAAACGCTAGGTTACCGGAGCTGCCGCCCAGGTACTTGGCCATGCTGCGTGCGTCTTCGAGCTTGGAGCCGAATTGCTCGGCATACAGGTCTACCGCCAGGCGCCCCAGGCAAGCGAGGTCTATGGGCCGGTTTTCAGGAAATTGAAGGGCTGGCATCTTGGGTCAATCAGTAGGGCAGGGGTTGAACACTGCTCGCCTTCCTTCCCGGAAGTAAAGCACGCAAATAGAAAATGTTTTCGATTCGCGGACTCTAAATTATATGGACAAAGATTTCTCTTGGGGTAAGTACTTAGAAAATATTTTGCTTTTTAGAAATTTTTTGACTACATTACGGTCCGTGGTGCAAAAAAGTTTCTGTCCTGTACGCGCCGCACAAAACTGATTGCATTCCCGTTCATTGAACAATTTACATCTGGAGACCCTGTCATCATGAAAAAACTTCTGATCGCTGCCGCCGTATCTGCCACTCTGCTGGCCCCCATGGCCGCCCACGCACAAAAAATCGGTCTGGCCATGGCCCAACTCGATACGTTCCTGACCATCCTGAAAAACGGTACCTTGGATGCAGGTAAAAAGGCTGGCGCGACAGTGCAGGTGGAAGACGCAGGCAACGACGTGGGCAAGCAACTTAGCCAGATCCAAAACATGATTGCGCAAAAGTACGATGCCATCATCGTCAACCCCGTGGATACTGATGCCACGCCCAAGATGACCAAGATGGTGACCGAAGCCGGTATTCCCCTTATTTATGTGAACCGCAAGCCCGTGGACTTTGACAAGCTGCCCAAGGGCGTGGCCGTGGTGGCATCTGACGAAAAAGTGTCTGGCACCGTGGAAACCCAAGAAGTCTGCCGTCTGCTCAAAGGCAAGGGCGAGATCCTGGTGTTGATGGGTGAACTCTCCAACGAAGCCGCCCGCACCCGCACCAAAGACGTCGAAGACGTTGTCGCCACCAAGGAATGCAGTGGTATCAAGATCGTTGACAAGCGCGAGGGTGCATGGGATCGCACAAAAGCCCAGGACATCACGACCAACTGGCTGTCTTCCGGCGTGAAGTTTGACGCCATCATTGCCAACAACGACGAAATGGCTATCGGCGCCATTAACGCACTGAAGGCTGGCAAGAAGTGGACCCCTGCTTCGATCGTCGCTGGTGTCGATGCGACTCCTGACGCACTGGCTTCTATGAAGGCCGGCGACCTAAAGGTCACCGTGTTTCAAAACGCACACGGCCAGGGCTCGGGCGCTGTGGAAACAGCCCTCAAGCTGATCAAGAAGCAGCCTGTTGAGCGATTCGTGAACGTGCCTTTCGAACTGGTGACACCTGCCAACCTGAGCAAATACTCTGGCAAAAACTAAGCAACAAACGTAGCTTTGCAGTGCAGGCCCTTCGGGGGCTTGTGCTGCCCTTCATTGTTTACACGAGTAACTAGATGTCTGATACCGCCACACTGGACGCACCCGCCTTGCAGCTACCTCGTGAGACGGAGTCTCCGCTGCTGGAAATTCATGGAATCCGCAAAGGCTTCCCGGGCGTGGTTGCCCTGGACAACGTCGGCTTCAAGCTGCGCGCCGGCACGGTGCACGCCCTGATGGGCGAAAACGGCGCGGGCAAGTCCACGCTGATGAAGATCATTGCCGGAATTTACATACCGGACCGCGGCGACATCAGCCTCAAGGGCCAGCGCATTACGCTGAAATCTCCTATCGACGCGCTGAATCAGGGCATCGCCATGATTCACCAGGAACTCAATCTGATGCCGTACATGACGGTGGCAGAAAACGTGTGGATCACACGCGAACCC
>CANCCF010000312.1 GCA_947374485.1 Comamonadaceae bacterium
TGGTAGGCGGGCTTGGCAGTCTCCAGGCTCAGGTCACGCGCCAGTTCGGCCAGGGCCTGCTTGGTGCTCTTGGCCTGGAAGAAATTCCACTGGTTCGAGGCTTCGGCCTTTTTTAGTGCGGCGTTGTTCTTGTACAGCCCGGCGTTGGCCTGGGTCGCGCCACCCATGTAGGAGAAGAGGGCGCCCACGGTGGCAATGATGGCGGTGAACATGGCGATCTGGTTGATCATGCCGCCGTTGCTGTGTTCACCATGGCCGCCCTGGATGGCATGTTCAATCTCATGGTCGTGCGGACCGTGCACGTGGAATCCGTGTTCAGACATGCTTCAAACTTCCTTTATTTTTCAAGCGTAATAAACCGGTAGCGCAAGCCATTGGCTGCGCTGTGTTCTTCGCGGGCGGTCTCGTGCCACTCGGGGCCGAATGTGGGTGCAAAGGCATCGCCCGGCACGTCGGTGTCAATCTCGGTGACCACGGCCGTGCTGGCCAGTGGCAGGGCCAGCGCATAAAGCTGCGCCCCACCGATCACCCACCCATGCGGCGCGTTACCGCACAGCGCCATGGCCTGTTGCAGCGAGTCGGCGCGCAGGGCGCCCGCTGCCTGCCAGTCAACCTGGCGTGTGACCACCACATTGGCGCGGCCGGGCAGGGGGCGGAATTTGGGTGGCAACGAATCCCAGGTCTTGCGCCCCATGATCACCGGGCAGCCCAGGGTGGTGCGTTTGAAATGCGCCAGGTCTTCGGGCAAATGCCAGGGCAGGCCGCCTTCCACGCCAATCACGCCGCTCTGGCTGCGGGCAAAAATCAGGTGCAGTTGCATGCCGCTGCCTAGACCGCCACCGGCGCCTTGATGGCCGGGTGGCACTGGTAGTCCAGCACCTCGAAATCCTCGAACTGGTAATCGAAAAGGGATGCCGGTTTGCGTTTGATATGCAGCGTGGGATAAGCATAGGGCGCGCGCGCGAGCTGCTCTTCCACTTGCGCATGGTGGTTGCTGTAGATGTGGCAGTCGCCACCCGTCCAGATGAAGTCGCCCACCTCCAGGTCGCACTGCTGCGCCAGCATGTGGGTGAGCAGCGCGTAGCTGGCGATGTTGAAGGGCACACCCAGAAAGATGTCGGCACTGCGCTGGTAGAGCTGGCAGCTGAGTTTGCCTTGGCCACCGGGCTCTGTGCTGGGCGCCACATAAAACTGGAAAAAAGCGTGGCAGGGCATCAGCGCCATCTTGGACAGGTCGGCCACGTTCCAGGCGCTGACGATCATGCGGCGCGAGTCGGGGTTGGTTTTGAGCGTTTGCACCAGTTCGCTGATCTGGTCGACGTGGCCACCATCTGGTGTGGGCCAGCTGCGCCACTGCACACCATACACGGGACCGAGCTCGCCATCGGGCCGGGCCCATTCGTCCCAGATGGAGACGCCCCGCTCTTTGAGCCAGTTGTTTGAGGAAGAGCCGGTCAGAAACCACAGCAGCTCCTGGATGATGGAGCGCAGGTGCACTTTCTTGGTGGTAACCAGCGGAAAGCCCTCGTTCAGGTCAAAGCGCATCTGGTAACCAAAGGCACTGCGCGTGCCGGTGCCGGTGCGGTCGGCCTTGTTCACACCGGTGGTGTAGACGTGGCGCATGAAATCTTCGTACTGCGAGCGCACCGGGCGCGTGGGGGTCGACAGGGTCATGGCAGAAAAATGGCGGAGGGGTTCATGGTGTTGTGCGGGTCCAGCGCCTGCTTGATGGCGCGCATCAGCCCCAGGGCGACGGGGGATTTGTGTTCGGCGAGCTTGTGGCGCTTGAGCGTGCCAATGCCATGCTCGGCCGAGATGGAGCCGTTGTAGCGGTCCACCTGCGCGTAGACGATGGTGTTGATGGGCTTTTCCTGCTCGCGCAAAAAGGCTTCGGCATCTGTGCCCTCCGGGGCTTGCACGTTGTAGTGCAGGTTGCCGTCGCCCAGGTGGCCGTAGTTCACCATGCGCGCGCCGGGGTGGGCGGCTGCAATGGCGGCATCGGTCTCGCGCACAAAGTCGGGGATGCGGGAGACGGCAATGGAGATGTCGTGCTTGATGTTCAGGCCTTCTTGCGCCTGCGCCAGCGGAATGCTCTCGCGGATGTGCCAGAGCGCGCGGGCTTGGGACAGGTTCTCCGCCACCACGGCGTCCAGCACGCAGCCGTCTTGCAAGGCGTCTTCCAGCAGGGCTTCGAGCAGGCCGCGGGCGTGGGCTTCCGAGTCGTGGTCCGAGACCTCCAGCACCACGCAAAACGGGTCTTCTCCCGCAAAGGGCACCCGCTGTTGCGGAAAGTGCTTGCGCACCAGCGAGAGGGCGAATTGGCCCATCACCTCAAAGCCGGTCAGGCCTGCACTCAGGTGTTTGTGCGCCATACCCAGCAACTCCACGGCCGCATCCAGCGAGGACACCGAGGCGTAGGCAGTCAGCATGGATTTCGGCATGGGATACATCTTCAGCGTCGCTGCGGTGATCACCCCCAGCGTGCCCTCCGAGCCGATGAACAAATGCCGCAGGTCGTAGCCGGTGTTGTCCTTGCGCAGGCCGGTGAGGCCGCTCCAGACCTCGCCCTGTGCGGTCACCCCCTCCAGGCCCAGGCACAGCTCGCGTGTGTTGCCGTAGCGCACCACCTGTGTACCGCCCGCATTGGTGGCCAGGTTGCCGCCAATGGTGCAACTGCCCTCGGCGGCCAGGCTCAAGGGAAAGAGAAAACCTTCCTTTTCGCAAGCCTCCTGCAAGGTTTGCAGCACGCAACCGGCTTCCACGGTGACGGTCAGGTTGGCGGCGTCCAGCTTGCGGATGCGCTGCATGCGCGTGAGGCTCAAGACCACCTGGGTGCCACTGGCATCGGGCGTGCTGCCCACCACCATGCCGGTGTTGCCGCCCTGCGGCACCAGGCTGATGCGCTCTGCCGTGCAGGCCTGCACCACACGGGCCACCTCGTCGGTGTTGGCCGGTCGCACCACGGCCAGGGCTTTGCCGTGTTCGCGCTTGCGCCAGTCGAGCTCCCAGGCGCTCAAGTCGCCTTCGGTGAGCACGTGGGGTGCGCCCACGATGGAACGCAGGGCGCTTAAAAAAAGTTCTTTGTCTGGCACGGTCATGGCAATCAAAAGATTCAGGACGCAGCAGGTGCGGGTGCAGCAGCCTCTGCCGCAGCTACATTGCGCTGGCGCGTGCGCACATGCAGCAAGCAGGCCCCAAACAGGCACAGGCACAGGGCCACCTCGGCCAGCGCCAGGTAGTTGCCGGGTGGCCGGTCGCCCCAGGCGCGCACCACGCCTTCAATGAAGTACAGCCACACCACCAGGCTGACCCAGCGGTAGGTGTACATGCGGTTTTTCAAGAAGCCGGCCAGGGGCAGGCACAGCGGCAAGACCTTGAGCGCCAGCCAGGAGCCACCTGGACGCAAGGGGCTGAGCCAGAGTTCCCAGGCCAGACACAGCACAATCAGTGCGACCAGGCTGGAGACGGCCAGCGCACGGCTGAATTGGACGGTGGTGGAGGGAGGGGTGGAGGGGGCAGGCGAGGCAATGAACATGGCAATGGCATCATAGCGGGATGCAACCCTTAGACCGATTCCGCGTCTGGCTCCATGACGTGGCCAGCGTGCGCTGGCTTGACGCCGCCCACACCCTGCGCGAGCGCTTCCGCGAGGACCGCCTGGGCCTGACTGCCAGTAGCCTCACCTTCACCACCACGATTGCCCTGGTGCCCTTCTTCACCGTGGCACTGGCGGTGTTCACCGCCTTCCCCATGTTTGCCAAGTTCCAGGACGTGCTGCAAAAGTGGCTGGTAGAAAGCCTGGTGCCCGACAACATCGCCCGCCAGGTGCTGGGCTATTTGGGCCAGTTTGCGGGCAAGGCCAGCAAGCTGGGTGTGGCCGGTCTGGCGGTGTTGCTGGTCAGCGCGCTGGCGCTGATCT
>CANCCF010000313.1 GCA_947374485.1 Comamonadaceae bacterium
ACCACGCGCTTTGACTGAACACGGCAAGACGAAAAGTAGTTTTTAAACTACAATTTTGCATGATCGCGTTGCGCCGGTACCAGCACGAAGACGGGCGAGTCCCGGTGACGGAGTGGTTGTCCAGTCTGCGAGACATGCGCGCCAGGGCGCAAATAGAGGTCCGGTTGCGCCGCGTGTCCGTTGGCAACTTTGGTGACTGCAAGGCTGTTGGCGAAGGTGTTTCGGAACTTCGAGTGGATGTGGGTGGCGGCTATCGGGTGTACTTTGGTAAACATGGGCTGGCCGTGATCATTTTGTTGTGGGGCGGGGACAAGGGCTCGCAACAAATTGACATCGCCAAAGCCAAGACCTTCTGGGCCGACTGGAAACGGAGAAATACATGAGCAACAAAACATTGGCCGCCTCGGTATCGCATGCAGACGAGACCATCAAGGAACTGCGCGCCAACCGGGATTTCGCTGTGGAGTATCTAAAAGCCGCACTGGAAGAGCTGGACGATCCCAACAACCGTGCCGCCGGTTTGCTGGCGCTGCGGGATGTGGCCGAGGCCTTTGGCGGTTTGGGACTGGTCGCAGAACAGGCCGGGATCAGCCGTGAGGCCTTGTACAGATCCCTCTCGCCCAAGGGCAACCCCACTTTGAAAACCCTGCTTGCGGTCCTGAAGACTGTGGGAATGCGTTTATCCGTTGAGACGGAGCCCCATCCGCAAGTGCACGGTTGAAAGGCGGGTACAACGCAGGAGCTTGGGGCTGTCATGAACATGGTGGACAATGCCCTGACCTTATTTATTTAACCTGCTTCAACCCTCGCATGTTCACCTTTGTCCTCGAAAACTTTGACTACGCGCCGCGCCGCGTGATGGGCCTGTTGGCCCTGGTCTGCGCCAGCATGCTGGCCTTTGGCATGTACCTGCAGCATGTGATCGGGCTGGAGCCCTGCCCCATGTGCATCGTGCAGCGCTATGCGGATTTTCTGGTTTTGTTCTTTGCGATTCTGGTGGCTGCTACCAGCAAGCGGGTGCTGCAATTGGCGTCCACATTCGGCGTGCTGCTGTTTGCCTGCGGTGGTGCCTTTGTGGCCGCACGCCAGAGCTGGTTGCAGTGGTACCCGCCTGAGGTGGTGTCCTGCGGGCGCGATCTGTACGGCATGATCGAAACCTTCCCCCTGAAGCGCGTGTTTCCCATGGTCTTCAAGGGCAGCGGCGACTGCTCCAAGGTGGACTGGACCTTTCTGGGTGGCTCGATTGCCAACTGGTCTTTTGTCTGGTTTTGCTTTGCCGCAGTGGTGGCGCTGATCCTGTTGGTGCGCCAGGCCAAACGCTGAACCTTGTTCAGCGCAGCTGCGGCGCGTCCATCACCAGCCGTATGCCCACCAGCGTGTAGCGGGTTTGCGGCGAGTTCCAGTTGCGGTAACTGGAGCGCGCATACAGGCTCCAGGTGTGCCAGGAGCCGCCCCGGCGCACATAGACTTCGCCGTCCGCGGGCCCCTGGGGATCGTCCACGGGCGAGTGGGCGTAATAGTCCTCGGCATACAGGTCCTGCGTCCACTCCCAGGCATTGCCGTGCATGTCGTACAGACCAAAGGCATTCGGCGCGAAGCTGGCCACTGGTGCGGTGAAGGCGAAGGCGTCGTTACCGGGCAGCGCGTTGGCGGCGAACTGCGGCCAAAACGGCTTGGCCGCTTCGTCAAAGGTGTTGGCAACCTGCAGCAGGCACTCCGGGTCATCGCCACAGTGGTAGCGCGTGCGGGTGCCAGCGCGTGCCGCATATTCCCATTCGGCTTCCGTGGGGATGCGGTAGTGGCGGCCTTCCTGCTGGCTCAGCCAGTGGGCCATGGCTTGCGCGTCGTTCCAGGTTACGTTGACCACCGGGTGGCTATCGGTCTGGGCAAAGCCCGGGTTGAGCCAGCTGTAGCGGGTATCGCGCCCTTCAAAGGCGTCGCCGCGTTTGCTTTTGGCGGCGTCGTACAAGGCGTTGTAGCCATAACCACCGGTGCCATCGGCTATGGATTCGGGCACGTAGCCGGACTGTTCCACGAACTGGCGGAACTGGCCCACGGTGACTTCGGTGGCGCCCATGTAAAAGGATTTGGTGATGCGCACCGGGTGCGCTGGCGCTTCGTCAAACAGATTTTCCAGGCGGTATCTCTCCGCCAGCGGATAGGCTTTTTGCAGCGATTCCATCGCCTCCTCGCTGCCCATCACGAATTCGCCAGCCGCAATGGGCAACATGCGCAGGCCCAGGCTGTTGGTGAAGCCGGCTGCCAAGGGGGTAGGCAGTGAAGCCGCCGTGGTGGCAGCAAGGGGCGCCGGGCCTGACCGGGCCATAGGGGCGCAGCCGCCCACCAGCAGGGCAATGGCCGCCACTGCAAACAGACCGGCGCTGGGAGTGGCGCGCCTCATGCGGAGAGCTTCTTCACCAGCACCTGGCTCTTGCGGTCCCAGTTGTACTTGCGCTTGCGCGCTTCGGGCAGCCACTCCGGGTCCACCTGCACAAAGCCGCGCTTGATGAACCAGTGCATGGTGCGGGTGGTGAGCACAAAAATGCTGTCCAGGCCCTCAGCCTTGGCGCGCTGCTCCACACGCTTCAAGACGCGCTCGCCGTCGCCCTGACCCTGCACATCAGGGGACACGGTGAGTGCCGCCATCTCGGCCGTTTTGGCTTCGGGGTAGGGGTAAAGGGCGGCGCAGGCGAAGATCACGCCGTCGTGTTCCAGGATGGTGTAGTTGCCGACGTCGCGTTCGATCTCGGTGCGGCTGCGCTTGACCAGGGTGCCGTCCTTCTCGAAGGGCTCGATCAGCTGCAGGATGCCGCCCACATCGTCACTGGAGGCCTCGCGCAGGCTCTCCAGCTTTTCGTCCACCACCATGGTGCCTATGCCGTCGTGCACATAGACCTCCAGCAGGATGGCACCGTCCACCGAGTAAGGGATGATGTGGCTGCGCTCCACGCCGCTCTTGCAGGCCTTGACGCAGTGCTGCAGGTAAAAGGCCACGTCGCTGGGCTGGTTGGCGGCGGGCAGCTGCAGCAGCAGCTTTTCAGCGGCGGCCAGGGGCAGCTCGGTGTCAATCGGGTTGTCGTCGCTGGCGGCTTCCAGGGGGCGCATGCGGATGCCGGGCACTTCCGTCAAAAAGATCAGCTTGTCGGCCTGCAAGGCGGTGGCCACCGAGGTGGCCACCTCTTCCATGGCCAGGTTGAAGGCGTCGCCGGTGGGTGAAAAACCAAAGGGCGAGAGCAGCACCATGGCGCCCATGTCCAGGGTCTGGGTGATGCCGGCAATATCCACCTTGCGCACCACACCGCTGTGCTGAAAATCCACGCCGTCCACAATGCCCACCGGGCGCGCCGTCAAAAAGTTGCCGGAGATGACGCGCACCGTGGAGTCGGCCATGGGCGTGTTGGGCAGGCCCTGGCTGAACGCCGCTTCAATCTCGTAGCGCAGCTGGCCGGCGGCCTCTTGCGCGCAGTCCAGCGCCACCTCATCGGTGATGCGGATGCCGTGCGAATACTTGGGCGTATGGCCCTTGGCCTTGAGCTGCTCGGCCACTTGGGGTCTGAAGCCATGCACCAGCACAATCTTCACGCCCATGCTCTGGATCATGGCCAGGTCCTGCGCCAGGCTTTGCAGCTTGCCTGCAGCAATGGCTTCGCCCGCGATGCCCACCACAAAGGTCTGGTTGCGGAACTTGTGGATGTACGGCGCCACGGAGCGGAACCAGGGCACAAAGGTGAAGTTGAAGACGGAGGTCATGGGCGGTAAAGATGGCTGTGGGGATACGCGCAGCGGGCTGGGCTACCAAGCATCTAATGTACTGAAGCTGGCAGCAACATCGGTGGGTTTGTGGACAGCAGGGGCAGAAAATCCCGCTCTTTTG
>CANCCF010000314.1 GCA_947374485.1 Comamonadaceae bacterium
AAAACCAACACCGGCGGCGAGCACAGCAAGCACGGCATCTGGCATGGCGAGCTGGAGCGTGCCTGCGCCGACATCAAGGCCCTGGGCCTGAAGTTGCAGGGCCTGCACATGCACATTGGCTCGGGCGTGGACTACAGCCATTTGCAGGAGGTGTGTGGCGCCATGGTGGGGCTGGTGAAAACTGTGCAGGCAGAAGGCCTGGACCTTGCCGCCATCTCGGCCGGTGGCGGCCTGTCCATCCCCTACCAGGCGGGTGAGCCAGGTATCGACACGGCGCACTATTTTTCACTCTGGGACGCCGCGCGCCGGACCGTGGCCGGATTGCTGGGCCACCCCGTGCAACTGGAAATCGAGCCCGGCCGCTACCTGGTGGCCGAGTCCGGCGTGCTGGTCAGCGAAGTGCGCGCCAACAAGTTCCAGGGCACGCAGCACTTTGTGCTGGTGGACGCGGGTTTCAGCGACCTGATGCGCCCGGCCATGTACGGCAGCCACCACGGCATGGAGATCATCCACGCCGACGGCACGCGTCCCACGGGCGCGCTGCACAGCACGGTGGTGGCAGGCCCCTTGTGCGAGTCGGGCGATGTGTTCACCCAGGGCGAGGGCGGCGTGGTGCTGCAACGCGAACTTGCCGCGGCGCAAGTAGGCGACCTGCTGGTTGTGCATGACACGGGCGCCTATGGCGCCTCCATGTCCTCCAACTACAACACCCGCCCGCTCATTCCTGAGGTGCTGGTGGACCACGGTGCGGCCCGCGTCATCCGCCGCCGCCAGACGGTGGCGGAGTTGCTGGCGCTGGAAGCGGTGTAGGCCGCTTTCAGCCTTTTTACCCCTTGGCCACCGGTCGCCCCGGGTCGCTGCACCACTCGCTCCAGCTGCCTGCAAACAGGGCAGTGGTGCCCAAGCCCGCAATCTCCATGGCGATGATGTTGGGCACGGCGCTCACGCCGCTGCCGCAGTGGTGCACCACGCTGGCCGGGTCGCGCTGGCCCAGCAGGGCGGTGAATTCGGCGCGCAGGGTTGCCGCATCTTTGAAGCGGCCGTCTGCGCCCAGGTTCTGGTTGAAGGGGCGGTTCAGCGCGCCGGGTATGTGGCCTGCCACCGGGTCGATAGGTTCTACCTCGCCCTTGAAGCGTGGCGCGCCGCGGGCATCGACCACCTGTTGGCCTGGCGTACCCAGTTTTTCAAGGACGCTGTCCACACCCACCAGCTTCACCAGGGGTTCGCTGAGCTGAAAGGTGCCGGTCGCAGCAACGATTTGCGTGCCGCTGGCCACGGCGCCACCCGCCGCCTGCCAAGCCTGAAGACCACCGTCCAGCACGGCCACGTTGGCGTGGCCCAGCCACTTCAGCAGCCACCACAGGCGGCCGCAGTAGTTGGCGCCCTGACGGTCATACACAACCGCCTGCATGCCGTTCTGAAAGCCGACGCTGCCCAGCCAGGATGCAAACACCTCGCGCGCGGGCAGCGGATGCCGCCCACCCGAGGCGGCGCCGGTGATGCGGCGTTCGCCCTTGGCGCTGAGGTGGTTGTCCAGGTGCGCGTGGAGCGCGCCGGGGATGTGGGCCTGCTGGTACTGGGCCGGGCCGGTTTCAGGCTGCATCAGGTCGCAGCTGCAGTCGAACACCATGCAGGGGGCGCCGCTGGCCAACAGGGCCTGCAGCTGTTCGGCGGAAATCAGCGTGGTGAACGCCGGGTTGGCAGTGGCGTTTGCAGACGTGTTGGTGTCGGGGTTCATGGCAGGTGCTCCAGTCAATCCAGTCAATGTTCTTCCGGCGGCGTGTTGGGCAAGGCCCGTGCGCGCAGGGCAGTGGCCAGCACACCGCTGCCCACGATCACTGCAATGCCCAGCCAGCCCATGGGCGCAATCTTGTCACCAAACAGCGTCAGGCTGAAGATGGACGCAAACACAATGCCCGCGTACTGCATGCTGGCCACCACCAAGGTGGCACCGTGGCTGTAGGCACGCGTCATGCACAGCTGGCCCAAGGATGCCAGCACGCCGATCGGCACCACCCAGGCGGCGTCTTGCCAGCGCACCGCGGCCCAGGGGCTCACATCAGTGAACAGCATGCCCAGGGCACCCACCAGCGCGGTGCCGACTGAAAAATAGAACACGGTGCGTTCCTCGGGCTCGCCCACTTTACCCAGCGCCGTCACCTGCATATAGGCCAACGCCGCGCCCATGCCCGAGAGCAGGCCCACCACACCGGCGAACAGCTGGTCATGGTCTATGGTGGGGCGCAAGGTCAGCACCACACCGCCAAAGCCCATCAGCACGGTGAACAGCAAGGGGCCCTGCTTTTCTGCCTTGCCATAGAGCAAGGCGCCGCCGACGATGAAGGCGGCGATCCACACACCGCTCATGTAGTTCAACGTCATGGCGGTGGCCAGCGGCAAATGGGCAATGGCATAAAACCAGGAACCCAGCGACACCACGCCCACACCGCTGCGGGTCACGTGCATGAGCGGCACGGGGGTGGCCAGACTGGCGCCGCGCGCGCGCACCACAATGGCCATGAAAACCATGCTGACCAGGCCGCGGTAGAACACCAGCTCAAAGGTGCCAAAGCTGTGCGAGGCGAACTTGATCCCCACCGCCATCAGGGCGAAGAAGAAGGACGCCACCACCATCCACAGCGCCTGCACTAGAGCGTGCCCCCTTCACGGCAGCGGGAGCTATCCATCTGCCTGCGGTACCACTGGTGGAAGTGCTGCATGCCGTCTTCCATGGGGCTCTGGTAGGGGCCGACCTCGTTGTCACCGCGTGCCAGCAGGGCGGCGCGTCCCGCGTCCATGCGTTCGCCGATCTCGTCGTCCTCTATGCAGGTTTCCATGTAGGCGGCCTGCTGGGCCTCGACAAACTCGCGCTCGAAAGCGGCAATTTCTTCCGGGTAGTAGAACTCCACCATGTTCAGGGTCTTGTTCGGGCCCATGGGGTGCAGGGTAGACACGGTGAGCACATGCGGGTACCACTCGACCATGATGTGCGGGTAGTAGGTCAGCCAGATGGCGCCGAACTGGGGGGGCACGTCGTTGCGGTAGGCCAGCAGGGCCTTGTGCCAGCGCTCGTACACCGGGCTGCCGGAGCGGGCCAGTTGGTCGGCAATGCCCACGGTCTGCACCGAGTAGTTGTCCTTGAATTCCCAGCGCAAATCGTCACAGCTGACAAACTGGCCCAGGCCGGGGTGGAAGGGGCCCACGTGGTAGTCCTCCAGATAGACCTCAATGAAAGTCTTCCAGTTGTAGTTGCACTCGTGCAGCTCAACGTGGTCCAACACATAGCCATCAAAGTTCAGGTCGGCGCGCGGGCCCATGTTGGCAAGTTGGCCGGCGACGTCAATGCCGTTGGATTCGAACAGCAAGCCGTTCCATTCCTGCAGCTTGTAGTTGTTCAGGTTCAGGCAGGGGTCGTGGTCAAAGTGCGGTGCGCCCAGCAGGGTGCCGGCAGGTGAAGTTCCACTGTTCACGCCGCTGTAGGTCCAGCGGTGCAGCGGGCAGACGATGTTGCCGGCACCGGCCTGTGCGCCCTGGGTGAGCGAGCCGCGTCCCTTGAGCATCACGGCCTGGCGGTGCCTGCAGACGTTGGAGACCAGTTCGATACCGCTGGCATTGCGCACCAGCGCACGACCTTCGCCCTCCTGGGGCAGGGCGTAGTAGTCGCCATGGTTGGGAACGCTCAAGGAGTGGCCCACATAGCGTGGGCCGTTCTGGAAGATGCGCTGCATCTCCCGCGCATGGAGCGCCGTATCAAAGTAGCTTGAGACAGGCAATTGCGAGGCACTGTTGGCGGCCTCGGGCGGTTTTTCGGAGAGAACGGGAAAATCGTTTTTGCACAGGGTTTGCACAAC
>CANCCF010000315.1 GCA_947374485.1 Comamonadaceae bacterium
GAACCTCCTCCTTTACCTCACTCCACAGAGCGCCATGCCGTCCTGTGTCTGCCTGCATGGTTGGTAACAGGGAAGTTCATGCACCGCGCTCCAACTTGGCTGGTTGCCGAGGGCAGTGGGGTGGATGGTGCAGTGAGGTAAAGGAGGAGCAGAGGGCGCAGCCCTCTGCGGGGGACACGAACGGAACCATCCACCCCGCTGCCCTCGGCGTACAAAACCTTGCCTCACATGCCCATGCGTGCACAAGCTATGCCGCCGCAATCTGACAACAAACACTGACGCACATAAAGCCATGCAAACAGAATACGACTACATCATCATCGGCGCCGGTTCGGCCGGCAGCGTGCTGGCCCACCGCCTGGGCGAAAACCTGGAACACAGCATCCTGGTGATCGAGGCCGGGCCCATGGACCACAACCTCTTCATCCACATGCCCAGCGGCTTTGCCTACCCCATGGCCAATCCGCGCTACAGCTGGCAATACCAGAGCGAGCCCGAGCCCATGCTGGACGGTCGGCGCGTGCACTGCCCGCGCGGCAAAACCATTGGCGGATCGAGCAGCATCAACGGCATGGTCTACATCCGCGGCAACGCCCAGGACTACAACGGCTGGGCCGAGCAGCGCAACCTGCCCGATTGGACCTATGCCCACTGCCTGCCCTACTTCAAAAAGGCCGAAACACGCGAGGTGGGTGGCGACGACTACCGGGGTGCCGAAGGTCCACTGCATGTGCACACGGGAGCCTGTGAAAACCCGCTCTACAACGCGTTCATCGAGGCGGGCAAGCAGGCCGGCTACCCCTATACCGCCGACATGAACGGCTACCAGCAAGAGGGCTTCGGCCCCATGGACATGACCACCTACAAGGGACGACGCTGGAGCACGGCCATGGCCTATCTGCGTCCGGCTTTGAAACGCGGCAATGTGATGCTGCAGCCCAACACGCTGGCGCACCGCTTGCTCATTGAAGGCAAAGAAAGCCCCCGCGCGGTCGGCGTCGAAGTCGAGCAGAACGGCAAGCGCGTGCAGTTCCGCGCCCGGCGTGAAGTCATCCTGAGCGGAGGCGCCATCAACTCGCCGCAACTCCTGCAACTCTCCGGTATCGGCAACCCGGAGTTGCTCGAACCCCTGGGTATCCCGGTGGTCAAGGCCTTGAAGGGCGTGGGCGAGAACCTGCAGGACCATCTGGAAACCTATGTGCAATACGCATGCAAGCAGCCCATCACCCTGTATTCCGCCACCAAGCCGCTGAAGATGGCGGCCATCGGCGCCGAATGGCTGTTGTTCAGCACCGGTCTGGGTGCGACCAACCACTTTGAATCCGGCGGTTTCATTCGCAGCGCGGCCGGCGTCAAGCACCCGGACCTGCAATACCACTTCCTGCCCATGGCGGTGCGCTACGACGGCAACGCGCCGGTGGAAGGCCACGGCTTTCAAGCCCATGTGGGCCCCATGCGCTCCACCAGCCGGGGCTACGTGCGCATCAAGAGCAACAACGTCTATGACGCGCCCACCATCCTGTTCAACTACATGAGCACCGAGCAGGACAAAAAGGAATTCCGCGCTGCCATCAGCCTCACGCGCGAGGTGTTTGCGCAAAAAGCCTTTGACGCCTTCCGCGGTGAGGAACTCTCGCCCGGCAAGGACGTGCAGAGCGATGAGGAAATTGACGCACATATCCGCAGCGCGGTGGAAACCGCCTACCACCCCAGCTGCACCTGCGCCATGGGCACGGGCGATATGGCGGTGGTGGACAGCCAGGGCCGGGTGCACGGCGTGCAGTCCTTGCGCGTGGTGGACGCCTCCATCATGCCGCTCATCGTCAGCGGCAACCTGAATGTGCCCACCATCATGATGGCCGAGAAAATTGCCGACGCCATCAAGGGTAAGGCTCTGCCACCCTCCGCCGCACCGGCCTGGGTGCACCCGAACTGGCAGACGCAGCAACGCTAGCCTCTCAGAGCAAGGGCAGCCGCAGCGCTTGGTGCGCGCTGCGCAGCGGTGTTTTTTACACGCGCTTGCGTGCCACCACGGTGGCGCCGTTTTCCAGCGCAGGGCATGCCTGCCAAGCGGCGCTGTTCTCAAGCCAGGCGCGCAATGGCTGCGCTTCGCGGGGCTTGACCAGACCCAGGTTGCCGCAGACCAGATGGCCGCCGACTGCCAGCAAGGCTTGCAGGCGCTCCAGTATCGCCAACGAGGGCGCAAAGCCGTCGAAAAAGGCGATGTCAAAGCCGCCTTCCAAAGTTGGCAGCACCGCCTCAAAGCGCCCGCAGTGCACGTGGACCCGAGACAACTGCAGTGCCGCCAATTGCGCACGTGCCAATTGCACATGGAGGGCATCCGCCTCTATGGTGTCGACCTGGCAGCCCGGTACGGCGGTGGCAAAGATGCCTGCCGTATAGCCCAGCGCCGTACCCAACTCCAGCACGCGCCGGGGTTGCAAACGGGCAGCCAGTGCATACAGGCCAGGGCCATCCTCAAAGCTGTAGGCACCGCAGCCATGGGCTATGCGATGCGCCACCGAAGTGACATACAAGGCTTGCAGGTTTGGCGGCAAGGACTGCGCGATGCGCGCATACGCGGGCGGGTCTTGAGGCATATCGGATTGGGGCGGCCTACTCACAGCATTGCTCACGGCACTGCTCACATCACTTGCCACGCAACTGCCCCAGCGCAGCAGCCCAGTCTTCCAGATGGTAGGTCTTGGCGATCTTGCCATCGCGAATGGTCTGCACATCCAGCGTCATGATCTTGAAGGTCCGGCCGGTGTGCGGCACACCAAAGAAGTCACCCGCCGGGGTGGCGGTGATCTCGCCGCGCACCAGCACGCGGTCTCCGGCCACCAGCACTTCCTTGATCAGATGCTTCATGTCCGGAAGCGCCCGGCCAAAGCCCTCAAACACCTTGATAGAGGCCGCTCGACCCCGGCATTCGCTGGCGCTGTCCCCCGTACAGGACTGCCAGTCGGGCGTTGTGCCCTGCTCCAGCAGGCTCTGCACATCGCCTCCCTGCACGGGTTGGCTGAAGGTGGCATACAGCGGCGCAATGGCAGCACGGGCCTGTGCCTCGGTCAGGCCCTGCGCGTATGCCGCATGAGTAGCGAAGGCCAGGGCCAGGGTGGCGGCCCATTGAGACAAGGGGCGGCGTTGCAGAGTGAACATGGTTTTCTTTCGGGGTGGTGAATCTGGAGGCAGTGTGGTGTATCCAAGATGTTCAAGCAATGCATGTACAGTCATGTTCAACATGCAAAAACCAAATGTGCAATCTCTAGACCTCAACCTGCTCACAGCACTGGACGCATTGCTGGATACCGCCAGCATCACCCGCATGGGAGAGCGCCTGGACCTGAGCCAACCGGCTGCCAGCCGCATCATGTCCAAGCTGCGCCACGTGTTTGCAGACCCGCTCCTGGTGCGCACCACCAAAGGCTATGTGCTGTCTCCCGGCGCCCTGGCGCTGGCCCCTGCCACCCGGCAGGCGCTGGACCTGGCCCGGCAGGTGTTTGAAGCCAAAACCTTCGATGCCAGCAGCAGCGGCAGGCGCTTTCGCATGGCCACCACCGACTATGGCAGCCTGACGGTGGTCAAAACCTTGATGCCGTACATGGCCCTGCACGCACCGCACACCGGCCTGGACCTGCACCCCTGGTCGCCAAACACCCTGGCCGACCTGGAACGAGGCGCCCTCGACCTGGCTCTGTACGCAGACGACGCCCTGCAAGGAGACTTCCACACCCGCGATTTGTTCCGCGAAACCTATGCCGTGCTGCTGCCCAAAAAGCACCCCTTGCTACAGGCGCAGCCACCAGACGCAGCACTGCGTTTGC
>CANCCF010000316.1 GCA_947374485.1 Comamonadaceae bacterium
TTTACGCGTGACCTGGCCGGCTTCAACAAGGCCGATGCCGCCCACTTTGATGCCCTGCTGCACGGCTGCGCCGACCAGGCGCGCCAACTCGACGCCCTGATCCAGCCCCTGCTGGATCGCCCCTGGGGTGAAATCTCGCCAATCGAACACGCCGTCATGTGGATTGGCGTCTATGAGATGCAGCACTGCCTGGACGTGCCCTGGCGCGTGGTCATCAACGAGTGCGTGGAGCTGGCCAAGGAATTTGGCGGCACCGACGGTCACAAATACGTGAACGCCGTGCTCAACGGCCTGGCACCGAGCTTGCGTGCAGCCGAGGTTGAATCCGACCGCAGCAAGAAACCACGCTAAACCAGGCACTCCCGTACCGCCCACCGATGCAGATTTCCGAGCGCGCACAAGCCATAGAACCGTTCTACGTGATGGAGGTAGGCAAGGCCGCTGCTTTGCTAGCCCAGGAAGTGGCGCACACCGACACGCCCATGGTGTTTCTGAACATTGGCGAGCCCGACTTCACCGCCCCGCCTCTGGTGCAAGAGGCCGCCGCCCGCGCCGTGCGGGATGGCCTGACGCAGTACACCCCGGCCCTGGGTCTCACGCCCTTGCGCGAACGCATTTCCGCCTGGTATCTGCAGCGCTTTGGGCTGCAGGTGCCGGCCAGCCGGATCGTGGTCACCGCCGGTGCCTCGGCCGCCCTGCACCTGGTCTGTATGGCGCTGATCAATGCCGGTGACGAAATCCTGATGCCCGACCCCAACTACCCCTGCAACCGGCACTTTGTCAGTGCCGCCGGGGGCAAAGCCGTGTTGCTGCCCAGCAGTGCCGAAGAGCGTTTTCAGCTCAGTGCTGCCAAGGTGCAAGCCGCCTGGGGAGCGCGCACGCGCGGCGTGATGCTGGCTTCACCTTCCAACCCCACCGGCACCTCGATTCACCCCGACGAGCTGCGCCGCATTCACCAGCAGGTGCAGTCGCGTGGCGGCATCACCGTAGTGGACGAGATTTACCTGCCCCTGAGTTTTGATGCGCAGTACGGCCAGAGCGCTTTGGCCATAGACGACTCCATCATCAGCCTCAACAGCTTCAGCAAATACTTCAACATGACGGGTTGGCGCCTGGGCTGGATGGTGGTGCCGGAAGTGCTGGTGCCCACGATTGAGCGCCTGGCGCAAAACCTGTTCATCTGCCCCAGCACGATTGCCCAGCATGCCGCCCTGGCCTGTTTCGAGGCCGAAAGCATTGCCACCTATGAGCAGCGCCGCCAGGAGTTCAAGGCCAGGCGTGACTACTTCATTCCGGCCCTGAATGCCCTGGGTCTGCAGGTGCCGGTGATGCCGGATGGCGCTTTCTATGCATGGGCCGACTGCTCAGCGGCCTGCGCCAAGCTGGGCGTAAGCGGCAGCTGGGACTTCGCCTTTGAAGTCATGAACCGCGCCCATATCGCCATCACCCCGGGGCGGGACTTCGGCCATGCCCAGACCGCCCAATTCATTCGCTTCTCCACAGCCAGTTCCATGCCGCAACTGCAGACCGCGGTAGAGCGGCTGCGCGCCCTTTTGGCCTGAAACAACCCACGCACAACCATGAACCAAGACCTCTCAATCATTCATCTGGTGCTCAACGCCAGCGCTGTGGTGCAAGCCGTCATGCTGCTCCTGATGCTGGTGTCCATCTCCAGCTGGGCGGCGATTTTTCGCAAACTGTTTTCGCTGAAAAAAGTGAAGGAGCAGAACGAAGAATTCGAGCGCAGCTTCTGGTCCGGCGCCAGCCTGACCGAGCTGGCCAATGCCGCCACCAAGCGCGCCAGCATGTGTGGCCCCATGGAACGGATTTTTTTCAGCGGCATGCGCGAATACCAGAAGCTGCGCGAGCGCCGCATCAGCGACGCCGGTACCCTGATGGACGGCGCCCGCCGCGCCATGCGCGCCAGCTTCCAGCGCGAGATGGACGAGGTGGAAACCCATCTGTCCTTTCTGGCCTCGGTCGGATCGGTGTCGCCCTATGTGGGCCTTTTTGGCACGGTCTGGGGCATCATGCACGCCTTCGTCGGCCTGGCTTCGCTTACCCAAGTCACCCTGGCCACGGTGGCGCCCGGCATTGCCGAAGCGCTGGTGGCCACCGCCATAGGCCTGTTTGCTGCTATTCCGGCGGTCGTGGCCTACAACCGTTTTGCCCGTGATCTGGACCGCATCGCCATCCAGCAGGAGACCTTTATTGAAGAGTTCTCCAACATCCTGCAGCGCAATGTGGGCGCCCAGCCGGCACCCGCTGCTGCGGCGGCGACCCGTTAAAGCCCGCAGCCCTTACCCACACCAGCCACCAGGAGCACGACATGCCAGCTGTAGCCAGTCGCGGACATGGGCGCGGACGCCGCACCATCAATGAGATCAATATGGTGCCCTTTATCGACGTGATGCTGGTGCTGCTCATCATCTTCATGGTGACGGCGCCGCTGATCACGCCCAGCGTGATTGACCTGCCCAGCGTGGGCAAGGCCTCGCGCCAGCCCGACCAGATCATCCAGGTCATCGTCAACAAGAACGACAAGCTCGAACTCAAGACCAGCGAGCAGACCGCACCGGTGGCTTTGGGCACCCTGGCCGCCGCCATCAAGACCGCGCAATCCGGCAAGGGTGACGGCAGCGGCGCCAACAGCGCCGTGGTCATCAGTGCCGACAAAAGCGTGAAATACGAGAGCGTGGTGCGCGTCATGGACACCTTGCAGCGCGCTGGCATACAGCGCGTGGGCCTGTCGGTGCAGCTGGTCAACTAAGGCCACCGGCCTCACCTTCTAAGCACCCGAACGCATGGCCTCCACCGCACCGCATCTGGAATTTGCGCCGCCCCACACCAAGGGCTCGCTGCGCGCCTTGGGCCTGGCGATCCTGGCGCACGGCGTGTTGCTGGCGGTGCTGAGCGTGGGCGTGCAATGGAACAGCGAGCCGGTGCCACAGACTTTCGAGGCCGAGCTGTGGTCCTCGATCCCGGTCGAGGCAGCGGCACCGGCGCCGTTGCCAGAGCCGGTGCCCGAGCCGCCCAAACCGGTGCCGCCGGAAGTCAAACCCGCACCCATCCTCCCCGCGCCCCGCCCGGACGCCATGGTCAAAGCAGAAGCTGAAATTGCCTTGGCCAAGGAAAAAGACAAGCAAAAAGAAAAAGAAAAGCTGCGCGCCAAAGAAGAGAAAAAACTGGCACTGGAAAAGCTGGCGGCCGAAGAAAAGAAGCAGGCAGAGCTGGAAAAGCAGCAGGACAAGCTGCGCAAAGACCAGGCCGAGAAATTGGCGCGCGCCAAGGAAGAGCAACAGCGCAAGCAAGACCAGAAAGAGTCCGCCCAATTGGCAGAGCAGCGCCAAAAGGCCATCAAGCGCATGGAGGGCCTGGCCGGGGTGGGTGGCACCGGTGCGGCCACGTCCACCAGCACCTCACTGGAGTCCAAGTCGCTTTCGGCCAGCTACCAGGGGCGCATACGCGCCTACATCAAGCGCTTTCATACCTATACCGACACGGTGGTGGGCAACCCCGTCACCGAGATTGAAATCCGCACTGCCTCCGATGGCAGCATCCTGAGCCGCCGCGTCACCAAGCCCAGCGGCACCAAGTCCTGGGACGATGCCGCACTCAATGCCATCGACAAGGCCGAGCGCCTGCCGTTGGACGAAAACGGCCGTTCGCCCTCGCCCATGACCATCATTTGGTCAGCGCAGGAAGTAGCGCGCTAATACGAGCACCTGCGCTCGCATCAAGGCGCCCACTAAGGCTCGCGCTTGCGCACGAACACCAGGGGTTTGG
>CANCCF010000317.1 GCA_947374485.1 Comamonadaceae bacterium
GAAAAAACCAAGTACGTGTTCGCCTACCACGAGATCATCCGCGCACCGGCCGCCAGCGCTGCACCGGACTACGACCCAACCCGCTGCGACGTGTACTACCAGAGCCCGATCTCGCCGGACTTTTACGGCAGGGTATTCCCCCACGGCGACACCATGAGCGTGGGCACCGGCAGCGCCGACAAGGGCTTCTCGCTTCGCCACTCGGTCGGCCTGTTGCGCCAGGCCGCCGGGCTGGCCAATGCCGAAACCCTGCGCCGCGAGGGCGCACCCATTCCGCTCAAGCCCCTGCCGCGCTGGGACAACGGCCGCGACGTAGTGGCCACGGGGGACGCCGCCGGGGTGGTAGCGCCCTCCAGCGGCGAGGGCATTTACTACGCCATGGACTGCGCACGCACCGTGGCCAACGCCGTGCACCAGACCCTGCGCACCGGCAACACTGCATGCCTGAAGCAGGCGCGCAAAAACTTCCTGCGCCAGCACGGACGCGTGTTCTGGGTGCTGGGCGTGATGCAGTATTTCTGGTACCAGAACGACAAGCGGCGCGAGCGCTTTGTCAGCATGTGCGAGGATGCGGACGTGCAGCGCCTGACGTTTGAGTCGTACATGAACAAGCAGCTGGTGCGCAAAGACCCGATGGCGCATGTGCGCATTTTCTTCAAGGACCTGGGCCACTTGTTTGGCATGGTCCGCACCTAGGAATTTTGCAAGTGAAGCCCGCATGTTTTTAAAGCCCCCGTTCTGGCCTGCGTTTGGCATTGCCCTGGCCGCAAGCCTGGGCGTTGCCGGTATCGGCGGCGCACTCACCCAACTCGGCCCCTGGTATTTCGCCCTGAAGCAACCCGACTGGAAGCCACCGGATTACGCCTTCGGCATCATCTGGAGCACCATCTTCACCCTTTGCGCCTTTAGCGCTGCCAGCGCGTGGACGCATGCCCAAAGCCCCGCCCGCAAGCGCCGCCTGCTGGTGCTGTTTGTGCTCAACGGCGCGCTCAACATGCTGTGGAGCCTGCTCTACTTCAAGCTGCACCGCCCCGACTGGGCGATGATGGAGTGGGCCTTTTTGTGGCTCTCGGTGCTGTCGCTGGTGGTGGGCCTGCGCGGCTATGGGCGCCTGGCGCCTTGGCTCAACGTGCCTTACCTGTTGTGGGTGAGTGCGGCGGGCTTGTTGAACTGGCAGACGATTGTGTTGAATGGGCCGTTTGGCTGAATCGCGAGTCGATCAGCTACTGAAGAGCTCGGAGTGGGTGCCAGACCGCACAAAGCGGATGGTGTTCGCCTCGATCTGGTAAATCAGCAAGAAGTCCCCGCCTATGTGGCATTCCCTGTGATCGGCCCATTCCCCTTTCAGTGGGTGGTCCAGCCATTCTGGGCCAAGAGGCGCGTCATTGGCGATCAGCAGCAGCATGGCCTCTTTGAGGCGCACCAGATCGAAACGCCCGGAATGTGACAAGCGTTGCCAATCCCTCAAGAACACTTTGGTGTAGTCGGCTGCACGTGGCGGCGCCGCGCGCTTACTTGCCGCTGCTTTTTTCAAGATCGGCAAACAGTTCGTCAGCAGACGCAAAGCGGGCGCGACGTTTTGCCATCATGGCGCGCGACTCTTCCATGGCAGCAAGGGTTTCGGCGTTCGGCACCTTGAGCTCCAATGGAAATGCCTGGTCAACCACCACACGGCGCAAAAACAGGCGTACCGCATCGGACACAGACAGACCCATCGCGGTCAACGCCAGCGTCGCTTGCTCTTTGATGTCATCGTCCACCCGGATGTGGAGCATGGAGGTATGGGTTGGCATTGCGGTTACTCCTGGGTTTGTTCCATTTTGTATCTCGTTTGAGATTTTATCAAGACCTCAGTGCCAGTTAGAAGCCGGAATCCGCACTTGGCTCTTCCAGGTTGGAGTCGTCCTCGGCCCATCCTTCAATCGCCGGGTAGTAGCGGGTCGAGCGCCCGGCACCAAATCTTTTGAGCAGACCCAGCCGCTCCAGTTCGATGAGATCCCGCGCAGCCGAGGGCGTTGAAGTTTGCGCAATGCGCGCGTGCTTGCGCGTCGTCATGCCGCCCTCGAATCCCTTGGGGCCAGCATCCAGCAGCTTTTTCATGGTTTTTTGCTGGCGCTCATTCAGGGCGACTGAAGACATCCCTGCCTGAAACCGGATTCTTTGCATGGCCGAATCCATGGTGAAGCTCGCGAATTCGCTGGCCAGGGAAAATTGCTCCAGCATCCATTTGACCCATTCCGTCACGTCCATGCTTTTTGAGCGCTGTGCCCGCTCCAGCTCGCGGTAATACCGGTCTTTGCAAGACTCGATTTGGCGGGACAGCGTCACCATCCGCCCCGGCTGGCCCATGTCCTGGCCCAGTGCCAGTTGCAGGATGGCGCGGCCTATGCGCCCGTTGCCATCGTCAAACGGATGCAGCGTCTCGAACCACAAATGCGATAAAGCGGCACGCACCAGGCCGTCCATGGGCCGTAACCCGGCGTTGGGTTGGGTGGTGTTAAACCAAGTCAAAAAAGCCTGAACCTGCTCGGCCAAGCCTTCAGCGGGAGGGGCGGCGTAATGCACTTTGCTGTGCCCAACGGCGCCACTAACAATCTCCATGGGGCCCGAACGCAGCGCGCCGACATCAATGCGTTGCATGCCAGAAAAACCGGTTGGAAAAAGGGCACCGTGCCAGTTGCACAGCCGATCCAGCGTCAATGCCGATTCGGTGTTGAGGGTGGCATCCTGCAATACATCAATAAGCCCCTCGATGTTGCGTTTGCCCTCGGCTGTCGGGGCGCCCGACGTGTCCAGCCCCAAGCGCCTGGCAACAGAAGAGCGAACGCTTTCAGGCTCAAGCTTCTCGCCCTCAATCGCTGCAGTGGTCAGCACCTCGTGTGTCAGCGAGTCGCGTATGTGGGGCAGCAACCCTTCCAGCCCGATCATCCCGGCCTTGCCAAGGAGTAGGCCTTGGGATTTCCGGGCCGCAGCCAAGCGGGCCTGGATCCGCTGCGCGTCGAACACCAGCGCGGGCCATTCGGGTAGCTGCCAAATCCAGCGGTGATACGATTTCATGGGTTAATCGTATCAAAATGTGATGCGTAAAGGCTGCGTAATCACATCAGTTGCTCCGACGCAACTTGCAGTTCCGATGTTCGGAGGGGTGCTGGGGAAGCAAAAATGTGGGCACGTTCTTCGGCGCAGCGCAAGGTACCGCTTCTGTAAGCCGGTTTGCAATGGGTATCACCAGGTGCTAGACTGAGCCATGCCATCCAATGCGCCGCAGCGCACCTTTAAGACCGCCAGATTTTCCAAGGATGCCAAGAAGTCCAGGATCAAGGATGTTGAGCTTTGTTTGGCCATCCAGCAGGTTTTGCTGGGGCAGGTAGATGACTTGGGTGGCGGTGTTTTCAAGAAGCGGCTGAGCAACAACCAGCACCGTTCCATTATCTTGGCCAAGGGCGGAAGATATTGGATTTATGAGTACCTGTTTGCGAAGAAGGACCGTGCAAACATTGAAAACGATGAACTACTGGCTTTTCGCCTGCTCGCCCGCAGTTATGCAGGGTTGACCGAGCGGCAAGTCGGACAGCTGCTTGTAAACAGAGACCTTGTGGAGATTTGCCATGACGACAAAACAGAAATTCAAAAGTGATGCCTTTGCTGCCATCCACGCCTCTGCAACTGCCTTGCAAAAGGTGGGCGCCATTGACCAAACAACCATGCGCCAGTTTGATGAGACCTGTCTAGTTGTACCTGCAACGCTGGCTCCAGCCCAAATCAAAAGCATCCGCGAGCA
>CANCCF010000318.1 GCA_947374485.1 Comamonadaceae bacterium
TGCTCCAGCGCCTGCGTGGCCATGGGGCCACGCCAGATCATGGCCTCGTCCTGCGCCACCAGAAAGCCGATCGACATCACCTGGATGCCGTAGTTCTCCATGGGCTCCATGGTCTTGCCACCATCGGCGCCAAAAATGTGTTCGATGTGGCCGCAGTTGCTGCACACGTGCACGGCCATGTTTTCCACAATGCCCAGAATCGGCACGCCCACTTTTTCGAACATCTTGATGCCCTTCTTGGCGTCGAGCAATGCGATGTCTTGCGGTGTGGTCACCACCACGGCGCCGGTCAGGGGCACGCGCTGGCTGAGCGTCAACTGGATGTCGCCGGTGCCCGGGGGCATGTCTACGATCAGGTAGTCCAGGTCTTTCCAGGCGGTCTGGCGCAGCAGTTGCTCCAGCGCCTGCGTGGCCATGGGGCCACGCCAGATCATGGCCTCGTCCTGCGCCACCAGAAAGCCGATCGACATCACCTGGATGCCGTAGTTCTCCATGGGCTCCATGGTCTTGCCGTCTTCCGAGTCGGGGCGGCCTTCAATGCCCATCATCATGGGCTGGCTGGGGCCGTAGATGTCGGCGTCGAGCAGGCCCACACGGGCACCTTCGGCGGCCAGCGCCAGCGCCAGGTTGGCGGCCGTGGTGCTCTTGCCCACGCCGCCCTTGCCGGAGGCCACGGCCACAATGTTTTTGACGCCCGGCAACAAGGCCACACCGCGCTGCACGGCGTGTGCGGTCACGTTCAGGCTGGGCGTGACTTCAACGTCCTGCACACCGTCCACGGTGAGCGCGGCGGCGGCCAGCGCGTCGGCAAACTGCTGGTGCTGGCTTTGCGCCGGGTAGCCCAGCTCCAGCGTCAGGCGCACATGGCCGCCATCGATTTTGAGGTTCTTGATGCACTTGCCGGACACGAAATCTTTGCCGGTGTTGGGGTCAATGACGCCCTGCAGGGCGCCCATGATGGATTGTTCTGTCGCTGCCATGTCTTACTCCTGTGGAGCCGGTAGTCTAGCGAACCCTTGCAGGCTCCCGGCCTGGCCCGTAAATAGCCTGCAACGCAAGGGTTTACCCGGGAGATTGCAGACCTTTAAAGTCAAGGCCACAGCCCATAATCTGCTGCATGGGAAGTCACAACAACGAGGTCGCAAACCCGGAGCGCGCCGCTGACAAGCCCGCCGGGCTGATGCTCTCCGGCGGCGGTGCCCGCGCTGCCTACCAGGTGGGCGTGCTCGAAGCGATTGCCGACATCCGCCTGCAATGTGGCGCAGGCAAGCAGCCCAACCCCTTTCCCATCATCACCGGCACCTCGGCCGGGGCCATCAATGCCTCGGCCCTGGCCTGCGGCGCCGACGATTTTGATGCCACCGTGCGCATGGTTGCCGACACCTGGCGCCACTTCAGCGCCGACCAGGTTTACCGCGCCGACCACCTGAGCATGCTGCGCTCTGGCGCCAAGTGGATGACGCTGCTCTCGGCGGGCTGGCTGCTGGCCAAGTGGCGGCGCATCAAGCCGCGCTCGCTCTTGGACAACAGCCCCTTGGGCGAGCTGCTGGCCCGACTGGTGCCGCTGGAGCGCCTGCCCGACCTGATCCGCAACGGCCATATCCGCGCGCTGGCAGTCACGGCGTCGAGCTACAGCTCGGGCGAGCACGTCACCTTTTTTGAAGGCGACAAGCGCCTGCTGCCCTGGGTGCGCTCGCAGCGCCTGTCGGTGCGCGACCGCATCACCCACGCGCATTTGCTGGCCTCCAGCGCCATCCCCTTTGTGTTTCCGGCCACCGAGTTGCACATCAACGGCCACACCGAGTACTTTGGCGACGGCTCCATGCGCCAGAGCGCGCCGGTGGCGCCCGCCATCCACCTCGGGGCCGAGCGCCTGCTGGTGGTGGGCGCCGGGCGCATGAGCGAGCCCAAGGGCGGCACCAACGAGGCAAATGGCAAAGGCAATGCCAACAGCTACCCCAGCATTGCGCAGATTGCGGGCCACGCCCTCTCCAACATCTTTCTGGACGCCCTGGCGGTGGACGTGGAGCGCGTGCGCCGCATCAACCACACCCTGCAACTGGTGCCCGAAGCCCTGCGCCAGCAAAGTGCCCTCAAACCCATCAACCTGCTGGTGATTGCGCCCAGCCAGCGCCTGGACGTGGTGGCCTCGCGCCACATCGACGCCCTGCCGCATGCGGTGCGCACCATGCTGGGCGGCGTGGGCATCTCCTCGGCCAAGGCCGACGTCAAGGGCTCGGCCATGGCCAGCTACTTGCTGTTTGAAGCGGGCTATACGCAGGAGCTGATGGCGCTGGGCTATGCCGATGCGCAAAAGCAGCGCGCCGAGGTGTGTGCTTTCTTTGGCTGGCGAGACCCGCAGGCCGCAACCGTGCGGGTGCGTGCGGGCCAACCCTTGGTGGAACGGCGCAACGACCCATTGCGGGTGCGTTGAACGCAGAGGGCAGCCAACCGGTGGGCTGCCCCGGGCGCCGACTAAAATCAGCGCCACTCCCTTGAAAGCCCAGCCACCCCATGCCGCGTCAACTCTTCGTCACCACCGCCCTGCCCTACGCCAACGGCAATTTTCATATTGGCCACATCATGGAGTACATCCAGGCCGATATCTGGGTGCGTTTCCAGCGCATGCAGGGCCACGCGGTCAACTTCGTGGGGGCCGATGACACGCACGGCGCGCCCATCATGATTGCGGCTGAGAAAGCCGGCAAAACCCCGCAGCAGTTTGTGGCCGACATTGCCGCCGGGCGCCAGCAATACCTGGACGGCTTTCATATCGCCTTTGACAACTGGCACAGCACCGACGCGCCCGAAAACCACGCGCTCGCCCGCGAGATCTACCGCGACCTGCGCGACATTCCCGAGTCCGCAGGCGGCTCGCTGATCGAGCGCAAGACGATCGAGCAGTTCTTCGACGCCGAGAAGAACATGTTCCTGCCCGACCGCTTCATCAAGGGCGAGTGCCCCAAGTGCCACGCCAAAGACCAGTATGGCGACAACTGCGAGGTGTGCGGCTCGGTCTATGCGCCCACCGACCTGATCAACCCGTATTCGGCCCTGTCTGGCGTGAAGCCCGAGCTCAAGAGCTCGGAACACTTTTTCTTCAAGCTGTCCGACCCGCGCTGCGTGGCGTTTCTGGAGCGCTGGACACAGGACGGCCGGCTGCAACCCGAGGTGGCCAACAAGATCAAGGAATGGTTCACCGTGCGCACCAACCCGGACGGCACCAAAAGCGAAGGTCTGGGCGACTGGGACATCAGCCGCGATGCGCCCTACTTCGGCATCGAGATTCCAGATGCGCCGGGCAAGTATTTTTATGTCTGGCTGGACGCGCCGGTGGGCTACCTGGCCTCATTGAAAAACCTGCTGGACAAGCGCGGCCAGGATTACGCTGCCTACATGGCCTTGCCTGCGTTGGAGCAGTACCACTTCATCGGCAAGGACATCGTCACGTTTCACACGCTGTTCTGGCCCGCCATGCTGCACTTCAGCGGCCGCAAGACCCCCAGCAACGTGTTTGTGCACGGATTCCTGACCGTGAACAACGGCGAAAAGATGAGCAAGAGCCGCGGCACCGGCCTGGACCCGCTCAAATACCTGAGCCTGGGCATGAACCCCGAGTGGCTGCGCTACTACCTGGCGGCCAAGCTCTCGGCGCGCAATGAAGACATTGACTTCAATGCCGATGACTTCATGGCCCGCGTCAACAGCGACCTGATTGGCAAGTTCGTCAACATCGCGTCGCGCGCTGCGGGTTTCCTGAGCAAGCGTTTTGAGGGGAAG
>CANCCF010000319.1 GCA_947374485.1 Comamonadaceae bacterium
TCGTTCCAGGTGGCCACCGACGACCAGGCCGAGACCGACCGACTCTGGCAGGCCATTACCGCCAACGGCGGCAAGGAAAGCGGCTGCGGTTGGTGCCAGGATAAATGGGGCCTGTCGTGGCAGATCACGCCACGCGCCCTGACTTCCGCCATCGCCGACCCGGACCGGGCGGCGGCCAAGCGCGTGTTCGAGGCGATGATGGAGATGGGCAAGATCGACATCGCGGTGATTGAGGCGGCGCGGCGCGATTGATGCGGTAGTTCTATTGCAGGTATTACAATTAATTTCATCGTAATACACGCGGAGACCATCTGTGTCGACCACTCTCACCAGCAAGGGGCAAGTCACCATCCCCAAGCACATTCGCGATGCTTTGAACCTGCTGCCCGGATGCCCGGTGGATTTCGCCGTGAATACCGAGGGCGATGTGGTGATTCACAAAGTGGGTGCGCGCACCGGCCGCAAGCCCGACCGGTTCGAGGCAGCGCGGGGACGGGCCGACGTAAAGTGGCGCACCAATGATTTGATGGCCCTGCTGCGCGGCGAGGACTGATGCTGCTGGTCGATACCAACGTACTGGTGGACGTCTTGGAGGACGATCCCCAATGGGCAGACTGGTCGATCGGACATCTGCGTGCGCAGTCCCAAATTCGCCGGCTGGCGATCAACCCGATTATTTATGCTGAGCTGTCATTGACCTTCTCAACAGTCGAGGCTCTGGACCAAACCATCGCCGACTTGGGTCTGGTCATGGTTGAGCTGCCGCGGCCCGCCCTGTTTCTGGCCGGGAAGGCGTTTGTGCGCTACCGGCGCCAGGGCGGAACCAAGAGCAATGTGCTGGCCGATTTCTTCATCGGTGCCCATGCGGCAGTGTCGGGCTATTCGCTGTTGACCCGCGATACGCGCCGCTACAAAACCTATTTCACCGATGTGAAACTGATAGCGCCAGACACTGCAATTTAATCAGCGCCCGCGCTTCTTGTTGCGGTACTGGTCCGCAATCACCGCCGCCACAATGATGGCGCCCTTGACCATCTCCTGGTAGTAGGCGTCGATGCGAATGAAGGTGAAGCCCGACATCATCACGCCCAGGATCAAGACGCCAATGACAGTGCCGGTGATGCGGCCCAGGCCGCCCACCAGCGAGGTGCCACCAATCACCACCGCGGCGATCGCATCGAGCTCGTACATCACGCCCATGCCGGACTGGCCGGAGATGGCGCGCGCCGCCGTCACGCTGCCGGCAATGCCACTGAGCAGGCCGGCGATGGTGTAGATGTAGACCAGGTGGCGATTCACATTGATGCCCGACACACGCGCGGCCTGGCGGTTGGCACCAATGGCGTAGGTGAATTTGCCGAAGCGCGTGTAGCGCAAGACGATGTGGAAGATGGCCGCGATCACCAGGAAGATGTAGACCGGGTTCGCTCCCGAGCCGATCGAGGCGAAGTCATCGGTGAGCATGGACACCGGCATGCCGCCGGTAAACCACTTGGCAAAGCCGCGCGCGGCCACCATGGTGCCCAAGGTTGCGATGAAGGGCGGGATGGCGGTGAAGGCAATCAGCGAGCCGTTGAGCAGACCAATCAAAAGCCCCACGGTCATGCCGGCCAGGATGGGCCAGACCATGGGCAAATCCGTCAGCGCCGGAAACACGGCGCGCGGAAAGTCGGACACCTGGGCCAGGCTGGCCGAGACCACCGCCGTGGCCGCCACCACCGAGCCGCTGGAGAGATCAATACCGCTGGTGATGATGACCATGTTCACGCCGACCGCAATGATGCCGATCACCGACATCTGCAGGATGATGATCTGCAGGCGCTCCAGGTTGAAGATAAAGCTCTGCCCATTCACATACCAGCCCAGGGCTTCGAAGAACAGGCTGATGCCGATCAGCACCAAGAGGATGCTGGCCTCTTGCGGCAGTTTGAACTTGGCGCCAGTGCCCACGGAGGGCGCGCTGTGGGTGGGGGAAGAAGTGGTAGTCATATGCGCAACTTTGAAAAAATTATTTGGCCGCCAGGTCCATGATGGAGACCTGGTCTGCGTCCTTGCGGTCCAGGATGCCGGTGACATGGCCCTCGTGCATCACCACGATGCGGTCGCTCATGCCCAGGACCTCGGGCATCTCGGAGGAGATCATCAAAATCGCAACGCCCTGGCCAGCCAGTTCGGATACCAGGCGGTGGATTTCGGCCTTGGCACCGACGTCGATGCCGCGTGTGGGTTCATCCAGAATCAGGATCTTCGGCTTGGTCAAGAGCCAGCGGCCCACCAGCACTTTTTGCTGGTTGCCGCCCGACAGGTTGAGGATGGTTTCGTCCATGCTGGGCGTCTTCACGCGCAGGCGCTGGGCCATGGCAATGCAGTCGGCATTGAGCTGCTTGTTCTCCACAAAACCCCAGGACACATAGCGCTGGTTCAGCACCGCGCTGTCCATGTTCTCCTGGATGTTGAGCGAGAGAAAGCAACCGGTTTCCTTGCGGTCTTCGGTCAGGAAGGCCATGCCGGCGGCCAGGGCAGTGGCCGGGCTGTGCATGGCAATCTGTTGGCCGTTGATGTGGATTTCTCCGGACGTAGCGGGCGTCACGCCAAACAGGGTTTCGGCCACATTGGAGCGGCCCGAACCCACGAGCCCGGCCATGCCGACGATCTCGCCGGCGCGCACATCGAAGCTGATGTTTTTAAAAACGCCGTCCAGGCACAGGTTCTGGATGGACAGCACCACGTCACCGATGGGCACTTCCATTTTGGGAAACATCTGGGTGATCTCGCGCCCCACCATCATCTTGATGATGTCGTCGCGCGTCACTTCCGTGGAGAGCTTGGTAGCGATGTACTTGCCATCGCGAAACACCGAGAACTCGTCGGCGATTTCGAACAGCTCGTTCATCTTGTGGGTGATGTAGATGATGCCCTTGCCCTGCGCGCGCAGGGTGCGGATGATGGCAAACAGGTGCGCCACTTCCTTCTCGGTCAGGGCCGAGGTAGGCTCATCCATGATCAGCACATCGGAGTTGTAGGACACTGCCTTGGCGATCTCCACCATCTGGCGGTTGGCTACCGACAGGGTCTGGACTTCGACGCGCACGTCGATGTCGATGTTCAGTGTTTTAAAAAGTTCTTCGGTCTTGCGGTACAGCTCTGCATGGTCGACAAAGCCAAAGCGGTTCTTGGGTTCGCGCGTGATCCAGACGTTTTCTGCCACCGTCATGTGCGGCATCAGGTTCAACTCCTGGTGGATCATGGCAATGCCCTTGTTCAGGGCGTCTATAGGCGATTTGAGCGTGATCTTCTGGCCCTTGAGGCTGATGTCACCGCGGTCCGGAATATAAATGCCGGCAATGATCTTCATCAGCGTGGACTTGCCCGCGCCGTTCTCGCCCATCAGGGCGTGCACGGTGCCGGCACGCAGCTTGAAGCCGACATTGTCCAGGGCGACCACGCCGGGGAAGCCCTTGCGGATGCCGTGGATTTCCAGCAGCGGTGGCTGCGCGCGCGCGCTCTGCGCCGACTGCGGTGGAGGTGCGTCCAGTGTGGCGGTGTCTGACATCTAAGTACTCTTGTAAACAATGAAATGCAAAGCAGGCCCTTGGGGCCTGGAAAGCGGTGCAAGCCCCAAGGCCTGCACCGCTATCGCTGGAACGCGACTTAGTTCTTGCCGGAGTACTTGGCCAGGTTGGCCGGTGTCACCAGTTCAAACGGCACATTCACAAAACGCTC
>CANCCF010000320.1 GCA_947374485.1 Comamonadaceae bacterium
CCGCCTGGGCGAGTCGCGCAACACCGGCCAGCGTGAGCTGTTTGGCATCAATGTCTTCAAGGTGCGCGAGGTGCTGGTGCTGCCCCATATCACTGAGCTGGCCCAGGCCCATGCGCACCTGCTGGGGGTGGCCAATATCCGCGGCCAGATCATCCCGGTGATCGACCTGCCGGCCGTGGTTAGCTGCAACCCCAAGAAGGGCCGCACCATCCTGATGGTCACCGAGTACGCCCGCACCGTGCAGGCCTTTGCGGTGGAAGAAGTTAATGAGATCGTGCGCCTGGAGTGGAACCAGGTGCTGCCGGCCGATGCCAGCCAGGGCGGTGCGCTGATCACCGGTATTGCCCGCCTGGACGGCGCGCGCGCCGACACCCGTCTGGCCCAGGTGCTGGACGTGGAGCAAATCCTCAAAAATGTCATGCCCAGCACCACGCAGGAAATCAACCGCGAGGCCGTGGGGCCGGAAGTGGTCTTGCCCGAGGGCACATGCCTACTGGTGGCCGACGACTCGGCCGTGGCCCGCTCCGTCATAGAGCTGGGCCTCAAGGCCATGGGCGTGCCCTACATCATGACCAAGTCGGGCAAAGAAGCCTGGGACAAACTGGGTGAGTTTGCCGCCGATGCCAAAGCCCAGGGCAAGCATGTCAAAGACAAAATCTGCCTGGTGCTCACCGACGTGGAAATGCCCGAGATGGACGGTTTCACGCTCACCCGCAACATCAAGGCCCAGCGCCAGTTCGATGGCATACCGGTGGTCATCCACAGTTCGCTGACCGGCGCCACCAACGAAAGCCTGGTCAAGAGCGTGGGCGCGGATGCCTATGTCGCCAAGTTCCAGCCGCGCGAGTTTGCGGCGGCGATTCGCGGGGTGATGGAGAAGGTCAGGGGTTAACCCGCCAGCCCCTGTGTCAAAGACAGCGTTCGCGCGGCTTTGCTGAGCGATTCACGCGCCTCTTGCAGATCTGGCCCCTTGTGCGCATCTATGCGGCGTATGTAGGGGCAGGTGAGCGCGGCCAGGGCCTGTTGGTCTGGCCCCAGAATCGGAAACGAAATATCCACCACGCCAAAAGACTGCTGGCTGTCGCGCTCCAGAAAGCCCAGCTCCCGGATGCTGGCCAGCGTGGCCTGCAGCTTGGCCTCGGTAATGGGCACCTCGCCATCCACTGCCGTGTGCTCTGCACGCATGCGGCTGGTATTGGCCACATCGCTAAAGGCCAGCAGCACATGGCCCGAAGCGGTGTCCATCAGGCCTACCCGCGCGCCCCGGTGCAGTGAAAAACTCCAGCCACGCGGGCTGTTGATTTGCGAGGTGATCAGCACATTGCCGCGGTCGTACACACCGAGGTGGCAGCTTTGCTCGGCCTGGCGCGCGAAGGCGTCCATCACCGGCAGTGCCTGGTTGATCAGGCGGTTCAGCGGCGGGTGCATATTGGCCAGGGCAAACAGCTTGAGGCTTAGCGCATAGCGGTCGCCGGCCACCGAACGCGTGACGTACTGGCGCGCCACCAAGCGCTCCAGCATGCGGTAAATCTCACTGGCACTGCGCTCCATTTCTTTCACGATTTCGGCGCGCGTCAGACCCTGGGGCTGCTGCGCCAACAGCTCCAGAATGTCCAGTCCCTTGTCCAGTGCGGGCGCGCGGTAACGGTCCTCGCCACCTGTGCCGTTCATGTCTTCTGTCACTTTGGCGACGGGCTTTTTTGCCAAGGCACGGGGCTTCGCGGCAGGGGGCAGGGTCGGCGCGATGGATTGAATTTTTTTCATGCGGAACGTGTCTCTCTCAGGGTAAACGCTAGGGGTTTTGCAGCGTGGGCGTCGCTATCATTCGACTTCATATATGAATCATATGTTCATAAATGAATTAATTCAACGGAGTTCTGCACATGCGCCCAGGTCGATTGGAAGGTAAAACAGTGCTGATTACAGCAGCTGCCCAGGGCATGGGGCGCGCCTGTGCGCTGGCCTGCGCCGCCGAGGGCGCCAAGGTCATCGCTACCGACATCGACGCCGCCTTTCTGGCCACGCTGGCGCAGGAATCCAGCAGCATCCAGACCGAGTTGCTGGATGTGCGCGACGCTGCTGCCGTCAACGCCCTGGCCGCTCGCACGCCCGCTTTGGATGTGCTGTTCAACTGCGCCGGCATTGTGGCCAACGGCAGCGTGGTGGATTGCACCGAGGCCGACTGGGACCGCAGCTTTGATATCAATGTGAAAAGCATGTTCCGCATGTGCCAGGCCTTTTTGCCCGGCATGCTGGCGCACGCCAAGAGTGGCAACGCCAGCGTGTCCATCATCAACATGGCCTCCATGGCGTCGAGCATCAAGGGCTTTGCCAACCGCTGCGCCTATGGCGCCACCAAGGCCGCCGTCATTGGGTTGACCAAATCCATTGCGGCCGACTTCATCCGCCAGGGCGTGCGCTGCAACGCGCTGTGCCCCGGCACGGTGGACACGCCCTCGTTGCGCGGGCGCATTGCCTCTGCCGCCGACCCGGTGCAGGCCGAAAAAGACTTCATTGCCCGCCAACCCATAGGCCGCCTGGCCACGGTGGACGACATCACGCCCCTGGTGATTTACCTGGCCAGCGATGAGTCGCAATTCGTCACCGGCCAAGCGCTGCTGGTGGACGGCGGCGTCACCATCTAAGCCGCACACCAAGCCCACGCACCGCACCGCAAGGCCGCACCATGAGCGCACTCATCGCCGTCAAGAACCTGAGCAAATCCTTCCCCGGCGTGAAGGCCTTGCAGGACGTGCAGTTTGACCTGCAGGCCGGCGAGGTGCATGCCCTGATGGGCGAGAACGGTGCCGGCAAATCCACGCTGATGAAAATCCTGGCCGGCGTCTACACGCGGGACTCTGGTGAGGTGCTGCTGGACGGCGTGGCGGTGGACATCACCAGCCCGGCCCATGCGCAGTCGCTGGCGATTGGCATCATCCACCAGGAGCTGTATTTGATGCCGCACCTGACCGCTGCGCAAAACATTTTTCTGGGGCGCGAGCCCAAGGGAACCATGGGCCTGTTCCTGGACGAAGACCAGCTCAACGCCAACACGCAAGCCCTGTTCGACCGCATGCACCTACCGCTGCCGCCGCAGACCCGCATTGGTGACCTGACGGTGGCGGCGCAGCAGATGGTGGAAATTGCCAAGGCCCTGTCCTTCAAGACGCGCGTGCTCATCATGGACGAGCCCACGGCGGCGCTGAACAACGCCGAGATCGAAGAGCTGTTTCGCATCATTCGCCAGTTGAAGGCAGAGGGCGTGGGCATTGTCTACATCTCGCACAAGATGGACGAGATCCAGCAAATTGCCGACCGCATCACCGTCATGCGCGACGGCTGCTACATCAACACCGTGCCGGCCCAGACTCCCATGGCCGAGGTAATCGCCATGATGGTCGGGCGCAAGTTGGAGAGCAGCCAGAAAACCATTCCCGACACCTCGACTAACGAGCTGCTGCTGGATGTGCGCGGCCTGAACCGCGGCCGCGCCATACGTGATGTGTCCTTCACCGTGCGCCGTGGCGAGATCCTGGGCTTTGCCGGGCTGATGGGGGCAGGGCGCACCGAGGTGGCCCGCGCCGTCTTCGGAGCTGATGCCATCGACTCTGGCGAGGTGCGCGTGCGCGGCCAGTTGCTCAAGCTGAAAACCCCGCGCGATGCCGTGCACGCCGGCATTGGCTATTTGTCGGAAGACCG
>CANCCF010000321.1 GCA_947374485.1 Comamonadaceae bacterium
CCAGACCATCAGTCCAAGCTGCTGGTCCTGCACCAGTGGGATAACTTCGCGCTCTAGGTCACGTCCGGCAACGGTGTAATAGGCTTGCACACTCTCAAAGCGGGACCAGTTCCGCTTCTCGGAAATAGCCAGACCCTTCATGATTTGCCAGGCAGCCATGTTGCACAGGCCAATGTGGCGAACCTTGCCTGAGCGCACCATGTCGTTGAGCGTGGACAGCACATCTTCAAGCGGCGTCACAGGGTCGAAGCCGTGGAGCTGGTAGAGGTCGATGTGGTCAAGCTGCAGGCGCTTCAGGCTGGCATCCAGCTCATTCATCAGGTGGTACCTTGATTGGCCACAGCCATTGATTTTTGTCTCATCCATGACGCCAAACGCTTTGGTGGCAATGACCAGCTCGTCCCGAGGCAGTCCAAGGCTCTTGATAGCGGCTCCGGTCAGGGTCTCAGACACTCCCAGGGAATAGACATTGGCCGTGTCAATGAAGTTCACGCCGGCATCAAAGGATTGCTTGACCAGCGTATTGACTGCCTCTTGGCCCAGCCCGCCCATAACTTTCCAGAAACCCTGGTCACCAAAAGTCATGGTGCCAAGGCACAGTTCGGAGACGTAGAGGCCGGTGCGGCCCAGAAGGCGGTACTTCATGGGAAATCCTTAAAGTTCAAACGAATGGGACAAGGCTAGCAGCTTCCAGATTTCCCATGAAAACAGGGGGGCAGCCGTACATGACTGTCGAATAGTCGCCTATGCCAGAGTCGCTTTGCCCTGCCCTCGGCGGCGCAGCAGCCGGACAACCATGTAGGCAACTACTGCAATGTTACCGGCCAGCACCATTCCATTGATGACAGTTGTGTGCGCCACCAGGTGGCTCAGTTCCAGTGGCAGGTAAACCGCTCCGGACACTGCTGCAAGCCACTCGGCCCAGGCCCGGTCCTTCCAAAGTCCGTACCCCTCAGTCAGCCGAATGGCCGCGTAGGCCCATGCGAGCAGCACCGCCTGCCGCAAGTTCGCATTCGCGAGCAGCGTGGCGTCATTCAACAGAATGCGGGGGTAATGGGCATCTGGGTCAAGGTGAAAATGACCGATGAGAGCATAGGCCATGGCCCGTACGTCGTGGTGTGCCAGACTCAACAGCCCAAAACTGGCGGCGATGGCAGCAATGCCCTTCACGCCTTCGAACAGGGCGATGGCATGGAGTGCCTTGCTTTGATTGGGGGGCTGCGGTCGTTCGGTCATCATGAGAAGGTTTCAGACCATATTACAGGCAGCACCTTCAATCAGTGCCCGCGCATTTTCGAGGTTCGGCCCTGCCGATGCGAATTTGAACGGCCTCCCAAGGCCACTTAAAGCTAGCCTGGTTTTTTCTCGTACGAGGTACACCAGCCAGTTGCGGCCACCAATTTGCCAAAAACGATGCCACAGGCACCGGTCGAAGCACCATTGTCCGCATAGAAGATGTTGCAGTTGCTGCAGTTTTGTCCCTTGGTGTACTTCGGATACTTGGACGGTTCAACCTGGGTTGCATCGGTGCGGTATTCAATCGCCGCTGCTTCAGGGTCGGAGTCCTTGAGAATTGCATCTTGGGCCACCGCAACATCCAGCCAACCCAACGCCCCCACCCCAAAAACCGGGGCGACTTGGAGAAATTGGCGTCGCGATTTAACCTTTGGATTGATGTCGTTCATTGGGGCACTTTCCTGAGGAAGATTCACGAGTTCAACATAATCCTGGACGGCGCCAGTCTGATGACGAAACTGTAACCCAGACGCATGCTTGTTGACCTGCGCCACTGGATAACATTGTTCCCAGTCATCCCAACCTGGAGCACGCATGCGGTTAAAGCACAAAGCAGCCTGATGCAATTGTTAATAAGGCAGCAATTCATCCTCTTACTCTGGCTTTAGATTTCCAAAACTGGATGAAGATTGTCGAATCATTTCGCCAAGGAAACATCATGAGCATGAGCATCGGAGGAACCTCCAGCTACGTCAGCCCCCTCTACCAGACTCAGGGCGCGCAGGCTTCGCAAGTCAGCAATAGCTCGGACTCCGACGGCGACGGTGATGGCAGCGGAAGTCGTGTTCATCGCGGTCACGGTGGCGGACAGATGCAGCAGGCACTTATGCAGGCGCTGCAAAGCCTTGGATTGTCTGTTCCAGCGCAGACCTCTGGCACCAGCACCACTACGCAGCAAACATCGACTGGTACGGACAGCGACGGCGACTCGGATGGTTCCACGTCCGCTAGCGGTGGAATCACGGGCGACATGCAAAAGTTCATGCAGGCGCTCTTTCAAGCCATCAAGAGCGATTCGCCGTCGGCAACAGGCGCAGCGGCTGCAACTGGCTCAACGACCAACCCGCAGTCCAATTTCGCCAGTGGCCTGAGTGCATTGATTTCCCAGGTAGGTAACGGAAGCGCGCCGACAGATTTGCAGAGTGCCTTTACGCAATTGAGTTCTGACCTACAGAGTGCTAAAGCGAGCAGCACCGCAAGTTCAGCCAGCACCACCGCCACGGGAAGCAGCAGTGCAGCAAACGTCAACCTTCAAGCACTACTCACCCAGTTGCAGCAAAACATCGGTTACGGTTCATCCAAGCTTTCAAACACCGGCAACTTTCTGAATCTGGTCGCCTAACTTGGCGAAGACGGCATTTCCATCAGGCGTGTACCAACATCCACGACACGTGTGCAGCATAGGATTTGCAAGTAACTCAGCTTGGGATAGGATGCAGCACCGTTGGATTCATGGTGACAAGAATTGAAAATTACACGCCGCATTATTGAGACCCTTTTCCTGCTCTCGGCGATGGCCCTTGGGCTTGGGCTCTACCTGAAGTCCCCCACTCCAACGAACGATGTATCCCAGATGAAGCACACCGGATGCACTGCCACCGCTGCCGCCACAAGTCCGAATCCGACTCCTGACTGCATTCAAAGACAAGCCCACTCATAAGTTTGCCGCCATGCGGCTCTTTACCCACCGGCTTAGCGTTTGGCCAAGCCTGACAATGAACGACTGACGAGTTAATTTCGATGGAATTTGTCGTGGCACGCGCGGCAACTCTTGACCACCAAGTCGTGGGCCTCTCGGATAGCCACCATGTCATGTGACTGCGCTGCAATCAGCAACCGGGCGGTGGAATTTTCAAACGACTGCTGCATCTCTTTGAAGGCATCCGGCTCGCTCCAGATGACCGATTTGGCATGGCTAGGAGAGTAGTCGCTGCCCGGAGGGAAATGCACCCATGGTAGGGATGACAGGCGATTGAGCTCCAGTGCATTGGCCGAAAACTCCTGCGGGTCGTAGTCTTTGCGGTCGCGCAGCACCAAGCCCATCTGCTCCAGCGTGTGGCCAATTTTTCGGAAAAGCGCTCGCCTCTGCGTTACCGGCTGCCCAGGATGGTCATCCGCAGACTCATGGTTGCAGGCTGCTAAACCCAGCAAGGTGACCACGAGGATGAAGACGGTTTTTCGCATGTTGACTGAAATCCTGACGACCCTTTGTAAAGCCCTCGTGAAGCCAATTGCTGCCTCAGGCCCTACACAAGTTGAAAGTACCATTCGGCACCACAAAAAAGGAAGAAAACGTGACCGCCGCTTGCACCAATGGAATTGACATCGGATTTGCCTCACTGAACTATGTCCAGATTGGGTTTCTGGGCGTGGTGCAAGGCATTACGGAATTGCTGCCAATT
>CANCCF010000322.1 GCA_947374485.1 Comamonadaceae bacterium
CCATGGCCAACGCAGCAAAACATGTCATCGCAGCAGCTGGTGGCAGTGCCGCACAGGCCGCTTCCCTAAGCCTGCTGGATTTCTCCAGCCTGGGAGTGACCGGTGTGCGTTCTGACAATCTGGCCACAGTTCAGAAGCTGATTCGTGTCGTTGCCTCCGATGCACAGGTGGACACCAGTGCCGAAATTCAAAACCTGATCAATGCCAAGCTGGGTTCCAGCCACGACAACGCACTGGCCAACATCCGGGACACCGCACAAAGCAACACCGCACGTGGCCACCTGGACATGAGTGTCTATGCTGCAGCCAGCGTCACCGGTGTGGACACTGCCAACCTGGCCTCTGTGAACAGTGCATTGGACAGTGCCAAGGTCGACGGCGTTGCCGCCGACACCACGGCCAAAGTGCAGACCATCGTCAACGCCTACAACACCGTCCTGGCCAGTGCCGATGGCGTAGGTGGCAACACCAAACTGCCCCTCAGCTTGGCCCAGTACGCCGCCATCGGTGTGACTGGCGTCAGCGACGCCGTAGCTACGCCGGTCGTCAAGACGGACGGCGGCGCATTTTTCTTCGGGACCACTGCGGACAAAAACGCTGACCTGCAGATAGGCTCGGTGACCGACCCCATCACCGGACTCACCTTGACCCGGGTGACCCCGTCTGGCAGCGACTGGCATTTGTTGAATGATGTGGTGGACGCCAGTGCCAATACCGCAGTGGACACGGTGAAAGAGGTGCAGGCCATTGCAAACGCGGCAAACCACGTCATCGCCGCTGCAGGCGGCACGATGGAACAGGCTGCGGCCGTGACGCTGGCAGACCTCACTGCGTTGGGCATAAAGGGTGTCACCGCTGAAAACCTGGTAACTGTGCAAGCCGGCTTGGAGCTCACTGGTTCCGACTACGCAGTCGATACCCAGGCCGAATTGCAGTCCCTGGTCAAAGAGGCGCTGGCTTCGACACCCTCGGCCCTGCACACCATCAGCGTGGCGGCCGATTTGGACACCGCGGCCTCCAGCATGCTGCGTTTAGAGCTCTTCGGTTTGGCTGGCGTCACCGGTGTGAACATTGCCAATTTCAAAGCCATCGACAGTGCACTGGACAGCGCCCACGTTGTCGGCAAGCTGGCGGACTCCACTGCCGAAGTGCAAACTATCGTCGACAGTTACAACGCCATCCTGCACAGTGCGGACGGCATGGCCGGCAACACCGCCGTGGCCTTGACCGACGTGCAGTTCAGCACTATTGGTGTGACGGGTGTGAGTGGATTAGCCAGTGATGGAACTGCCTTGCATCTGTTGAACGATGTGGTGGATAGCAGTGCCAGGACCAGCGTGGACACGGTGTCTGAATTGCAGGCCATGGCCAATGCGGCAGCCCACGTCATCGCAGCGGTCGGTGGCACGAAGGATGCGGCAGCGGCTGTGACGGTTGCAGATCTCATGGCCCTGGGAGTCAGCTTGGGTGATGAGTCCAGTATCACAAAGCTGCAAGCGTCTCTGCAGTCACTGGCATCTGGCGTAGCGGTAGATACCAAGACCGAGTTGGCAAGCTTGGCCCATGCCTCGCAACCCATTGCGACCGCTGATGTGCTGGCACCCGAGACTGCGCCGACCCCGTCGTATGTCGATTGGACTTGCATCTATGACACCAGCCATTTGCCACCCTCTCCGGATGATGCAGATGCCGTGGCGGCATGGATGAACCTGAACACGCACGTCGCGTTGCCCGTGTTGCTAGGCTAGCAATGCGTGGGTGCGTGGATAGCCAGTGCTATCCACACCTTCACCCCAGCTGCGCCCAGGCCTTGTCCAGGCGTTTCACACTCACCGGCTGGGGTGTGCGCAGCTCCTGCGCAAAAAAGCTCACCCGCAACTCTTCGAGCAGCCAGCGGAATTCCAGCATACGTTCATCCACCACGCCTTTGCGTTCGGCCACCAAGCGCCAATAGCGCTGCTCCAGCGGGCGCAGCTCGGTCAGGCGGGCGGCATCGCGGGCTGGGTCGGCGCGGTACTTTTCCAGGCGCAGGGTGATGGCTTTCAGATAGCGGGCCAGGTGCTGCAGACGCTCCCAAGGGGCGCTGTATAAAAAGCGTTTGGGGATCAGGCGCTGTAGTTGTTGGGCCGCGTCCAGTGCCGCTTCGCCGGCGGCCTTGCTGTCCTTGATCTTGCGCGCAGCCGTGGCGTATTCCAGCAGGATGACACCGGCCAGGCGTGCCACCTCGGTGGCAATCAGGGTCAGGCGGCCGCGCCCTTCTTCGATGCGCTTTTTGAAGGCGAACTCGTCGGTGGGCAGGGGCTCGATCAGAAAGGCACGGTCCAGCGCCAGGGCGATGATTTGTTCGCGCAACTCTTCCATGGTGCCGCCCGAGGTGGCGCTGTCTTTGGCGCCTTCGGTCTTGCCGACCTGCATGAAGGTCACGCCCATTTTCTGCAAATCGGGGATGTTCTTTTCCAAGTACTTGAGCGCGTCCTTGATTTGCAGCGCGAACAGGCGGCGCAGGCCGGCGCGGTGTTTGGCAGCGGCCGTTTCAGGCTCGTCAAACACTTCGACGGTGACGGCATCGCCGGCGTCAATCAGGGCCGGGAAACCAATCAGGGTCTGGCCGCCCTTGCGGATTTCCAGTAGCTCGGGCAGCTCGCCAAAGGTCCAGGCGGTGTGGCGCTTTTCGGTGGCCAGCGGTGGCGGGCTGTTGCTTGCCTTGATGCTGGCGCCGCCCGACTGGCCGGCACCGGCTTGCCCCCTGACGCCAGACGACCCCGCGGCCGCTGCCGCACCCAGGCGATCCAGGCCAGGGCGTGCGCCGTTCGTTGCAGCCGGTGCGCCATGCTGGCTTCCAGGCTGCGTGGCGGGGCTTGGGTCTGCGCCGGCCGCGCCTGCGCCCTGCCCCAGCTTCAAATTGGCCAGCGCCTGGAAAGCGCCGCGCGCCTGCTTGCCCCATTCGGCTTTGAGCGCGCCCAGGTTGCGGCCCTGGCCCAGCACGCGGCCATGCTCGTCGACCACGCGGAAGTTCATGAAGAAGTGCGGGCTGAGCATGTCGACCTTGATGTCGGCGCGGGCGACGTCCACGGCGGTGGCATCGCGCACCAGTTTCAGCACGGCGTCAATCAGGCCACCGGCGCCAAAGCGCTCGGGCGCGTTGAGCGCCTCGGCAAACTTGGCAGCGGTGTCGGGCAGCGGCACCAGGCGCGAGCGGGGCCGCTGGTGCAGGGTCTTGATGAGTGCCTGCACCTTGTCGCGCAGCATGCCGGGCACCAGCCATTCGCAGCGCTCTTCATTGGCCTGGTTCAGCACAAACAGCGGCACGGTGACGGTCAGGCCGTCGTGCGCGTCGCCGGGCTGGTGCAAGTAGGTGGCGGCGCAGTCCACGCCGCCAAGCCGTATGGTCTTGGGGAAGCTGGCGGTGGTAATGCCGGCGGCCTCATGGCGCATCAGCTCCTCGCGCGTCAGGCGCAGCAGCGTGCTCTCACGCCGGCCCCCTGCGGTCTGCGGGTTGTACTGCGGCTTTTTGGATTCTTCGCGGTACCAGTTTTCAAAGCTGTAGCCGCTGCACACATCGGCGGGCAGTTGCTGGTCGTAAAAGGCGTAGATCAGTTCGTCATCCACCAGCACATCCTGGCGGCGCGCCTTGTGCTCCAGGTCTTCCACCTGCT
>CANCCF010000323.1 GCA_947374485.1 Comamonadaceae bacterium
AGCAGAGGCCGCCACAGGTGCCGAGCCTTCCAGAATCGCCACCAGGTCACCGATGTTGACCTTGTCACCCAGCTTGACCTTGAGTTCCTTGACCACACCCGCCACGCTGGACGGGATTTCCATGGAGGCCTTGTCGGACTCCACGGTGATCAGGCCTTGTTCCAGCTTGATGCTGTCGCCCGGCTTGACCAGCATTTCAATGACGGTGACGTCCTTGAAGTCGCCAATGTCGGGCACGCGCACTTCCACCGGGCCGGTGGCTGCGGGTGCGGGTGCAGCCGGAGCTGCCGCAGCAACCGGCGCGGCTGCAGGCGCAGCGGCGGCGGGTGCAGGAGCCGCAGCGGCCGGGGCCGACGCGGCAGCGCCCGCCACTTCCAGCATCAGCACCAGGGAACCTTCCTTGACCTTGCCGCCCACTGCGACCTTGATTTCCTTCACCACACCGGCGTGGCTGGAGGGAATTTCCATGGAGGCCTTGTCGGACTCCACGGTGATCAGGCTTTGTTCGGCCTTGACGGTGTCACCCACCTTGACCATGACTTCGATCACCGCGACTTCATCAAAATCGCCAATGTCCGGGACTTTTACTTCTACGAGTGCCATAGGTTTTGTCTCCAGCGCTTAGGCGTACAGGGGATTGATCTTGTCGACATTGATGCCGTACTTGGTAATGGCTTCTGCCACCTTGGCGACCGGCACGCTGCCGTCTTCGCTCAGCGCCTTCAGGGCGGCCAGCACGATGTAGTGGCGGTTCACCTCGAAGTGCTCGCGCAGCTTGCTGCGGAAGTCGCTGCGGCCAAAGCCGTCGGTACCCAGCACCTTGTAGACACGGCCTGCGGGAATGAAGGGGCGGATCTGCTCGGCATAGGCCTTCATGTAGTCGGTCGATGCCACCACCGGTCCGCTGTGGCCGGAGAGCTGCTGGCCAACAAACGACACGCGCGCCTTTTCCAGCGGATGCAGCAGGTTCCAGCGCTCGGCGTCCTGGCCGTCACGGGTGAGCTCGTTGAAGCTCGGGCAGCTCCAGACATCGGCGGCAATGCCCCAGTCTTTTTCCAGCAGCTCTTGCGCGGCAATGCTTTCGCGCAGGATGGTGCCCGAGCCCAGCAGTTGCACGCGCTGGGCAGACTTGCCACCGGCCTTGCACAGGTACATGCCCTTGATGATCTGCTCTTCCGTGCCAACGGTCAGGCCGGGCATGGGGTAGTTTTCGTTCAGCAGGGTCAGGTAATAAAAGACGTTTTCCTGCTTTTCCACCATGCGCTTCAAGCCATGGTGCAGGATCACGCCCACTTCATGGGCGAAGGTCGGGTCGTAGGAAATGCAGTTGGGAATGGTGCCGGCCATGATGTGGCTGTGGCCGTCTTCGTGCTGCAGGCCTTCGCCGTTGAGCGTGGTGCGCCCGGAGGTGCCGCCCAGCAGGAAGCCGCGTGCCTGCATGTCGCCGGCCGCCCAGGCCAGATCGCCAATGCGCTGGAAGCCGAACATGGAGTAGTACACGTAGAACGGCACCATGATGCGGTTGCTGGTGGAGTAGCTGGTGGCCGCAGCAATCCAGCTGGCCATGCCACCGGCCTCATTAATGCCTTCCTGCAGAATCTGGCCCTTGACGTCTTCCTTGTAGTACATCACCTGGTCTTTATCCACCGGGGTGTATTGCTGGCCTGCAGGGTTGTAGATACCGATCTGGCGGAACAATCCCTCCATACCAAAGGTACGGGCCTCGTCCACCAGGATGGGCACCACGCGCGGGCCCAGGGCCTGGTCGCGCAGCAGTTGCGTGAGGAAGCGCACATAGGCTTGGGTGGTGGAGATTTCGCGGCCTTCGGCCGTGGCTTCCATCACCGACTTGAAAGTGTCCAGCGCGGGCACGGTAAAGCTCTCGTCGGCCTTGGTGCGGCGGTGCGGCAGGTAGCCGCCCAGGGCCTTTCGGCGCTCGTGCAGGTACTTCATTTCCGGCGTGTCGTCGGCCGGTTTGTAGAAGGGGATGTCGGCAATCTGGCTGTCCGGCACCGGGATGTTGAAGCGGTCGCGGAAGGCCTTGATGTCCTCGTCGGTCAGCTTCTTGGTCTGGTGCACATTGTTCTTGCCCTCGCCCGACTTGCCCATGCCAAAGCCCTTGACGGTCTTGATCAGGAGCACCGTGGGCTGGCCCTTGTGCTTCACAGCGGCAGCGTAAGCGGCGTAGACCTTCTGCGGGTCGTGGCCACCACGGCGCAATTCAAAGATGGCTTCGTCGCTCATCTTGGAAACCATCTCCAGCGTTTCGGGCGAGCGGCCGAAGAAGTTCTTGCGCACAAAGGCGCCGTCGTTGGCCTTGAAGGCCTGGTAGTCGCCGTCCAGCGTGTCCATCATCACCTTGCGCAGGGCGCCGTCCTTGTCGCGCGCCAGCAGCGGGTCCCACTCGCTGCCCCAGAGCAGCTTGATGACGTTCCAGCCGGAGCCGCGGAACTCACCTTCGAGCTCTTGCACGATCTTGCCGTTGCCGCGCACCGGGCCGTCCAGGCGCTGCAGGTTGCAGTTGATGACAAATACCAGGTTGTCCAGCTTTTCGCGCGCGGCCAGACCGATGGCGCCCAGCGATTCGACTTCGTCCATTTCGCCATCGCCGCAGAACACCCAGACTTTGCGGTTTTCCGTATTCGCAATGCCACGGGCGTGCAGGTATTTCAAAAAGCGGGCCTGGTAGATCGCCATCAAGGGTCCGAGACCCATGGAGACGGTGGGGAACTGCCAGAACTCGGGCATCAGCTTGGGGTGCGGGTAGCTCGACAAGCCCTTGCCGCCGGTTTCCTGGCGGAAGTTCAAAAGTTGCTCTTCAGACAGGCGGCCTTCGAGATAGGCGCGGGCATACACGCCGGGCGACACGTGGCCCTGGATGTAGAGGCAGTCGCCGCCATGGTTCTCGCTCTCGGCATGCCAGAAGTGGTTGAAGCCAGCGCCAAACATGTGGGCCAGCGAGGCGAAGGAGCCGATGTGGCCGCCCAGGTCACCGCCGTCCACGGGGTGGTGGCGATTCGCCTTGACCACCATGGCCATGGCGTTCCAGCGCATGTAGGCGCGCAGGCGCTCTTCGATTTCGATGTTGCCAGGGCAGATTTCTTCCTGGTCTTTTTCAATCGTGTTGACGTAGGCCGTGTTGGCCGAGAACGGCATGTCCAGGCTGCTCTGGCGTGCGTGCGAGAGCAGCTGCTCGAGCAGGTAGTGCGCGCGTTCGGGGCCTTCTTTTTCGATGACGGCCGAGAGCGCATCCATCCATTCACGGGTCTCCTGGCTGTCTGCGTCGGGGCTGCTCGCGGGGCTTTGGGGAACTGCTGACATTCTTGTCTCCTGTTGTTGCTTGTAGGGTGTCGCCGACGTAATTTAGTACGCCTCGCATTCGACACCTTGAGTTTCTCATATTTAATTTGAAATTTCAACCAATGCTTTTCAACTTCATATTATGAAATAATGCCGCGGTGCATCAGAGCCCGTGGCCTACACTTGGCGTATGCCTTTGACCGACCTGATCTCCCTGCCCAGCGCCCTCACGCTGCCCCCGGTGCAGCAGGCAAAACATTGGTGGACGCGCCAGCACCCGCACCGCCAGGACCGCCTCGCCATGCTGGCGCCACTGGTTGCCGTGCTGCTGTTTTTTGCCG
>CANCCF010000324.1 GCA_947374485.1 Comamonadaceae bacterium
CAGCAGATCAAGTTCTCCGAGTTGTATGTGGCCCTCCAGCAAGGCGTGGTCGATGGCCAGGAAAACCCCTTGACCAACATCGCCTCGGCCAAGCTCAACGAAGTGCAAAAGTACATCTCGTTGACTGGCCACAAATACGAGATGACACCGTTTGTGATGAGCAAGCGCACCTGGGACCGCCTGTCTGAAGCAGACCGCAAGGCCGTGCAGGAAGCCGCCAACGAAGCCACTGCCTTGCAACGCAAATTGTCCAAGGAAAGTGACGACTCGCTGGTGAGCGAACTCAAGGGCAAGGGCGTGCAGGTGGACGTGGTGAACAAGGCCGCATTCCAGCAGGCCACCGCATCCGTGGTTGCCAAGTGGGAAGCCAGCCCAATTGGCCCGTTTGTGAAAAAAGTCGTGGCCGCTTCGCGCGCGCAATAAGCGGTTCAAACCGTATCCGGCTCTGACCCGCGCGGGTCGGAGCCATTTTGGAGACAACCATGTCCAACGCAAAAACCGGGCTCCTGGAGCAGCTGGTGTGTGCCATTTGCAAGTTCATTCTGTGGGTAACCACCAGCGTGATTTTTTTCATATTGATCACCAATACGGTGTTGCGTTACAGCCGGGGCAGCAGCTTGCAATGGGCCAATGAGTTGCCTGAATTGATGTTCCCCTGGCTGGTCATGTCGGGCATAGTTTTGGCCAGTGTGCATGGCAGCCACATTGCCACCACCTTCATGATGGACGCTGCCAAACCCAAAGTGCGCCGCATCATTGGCATCGCAGTCTGGCTGGTGGTGGCGGCTCTGTATGCCACCTTGTCGTGGGCTACTTTTGGCATGCTGGAAATTGTGGCGGACGAGCGTACGCCCATTTTGCAAGTGCCCGGCTCGGTGACTTACATCTGCATGCTCGGCGGCATGGGCATGCTGGGATTATTGGCCCTGCAATCGGCCTGGAAAGTGCTGCGCCACGAAATCGGGTTTCCACGCGAAATCGATACCGACGCCGCCATCAATACAGCCCAAGGCTGAGCCTTCCTTCCTAACAATAAAGCGTTGCTATGAGTGCATTAATCCTGTTGGTATTTCTGGGGGGCGCTGTGCTTGCAGTCCCTATTGCGCACGCCTTGCTGCTCGCAGCCATGGCGGCTGCCGCCACCTCGGACCGCGTGCCGTTGGACTTGCTGGTACAGCAAATGGTGTCGCAGGTACAAAGCTTTCCGCTGATTGCCATTCCGTTTTTCATGCTGACCGGTGCCATCATGATGGGCGGGCAACTGGGCACTGCCATGGTGGGCGTGCTGTCTGCCACGGTGGGGCGCTGGCACGGCGGCCCCGCTCAGGTCAGCGTGTTGTCCTCTACCTTGTTCGGCGGCGTGTCCGGTTCGGCCGTGGCAGATGCGTCAGCCATCGGCTCGCTGCTCATGCCCTGGCACCGCAGGCTGGGTTACCCGATGGCGTTCTCGGCCGCGTCGCTCGCTTCGGCTGCCACGATTGACATCATCATCCCGCCCTCGATCCCGATGATTTTGTACGCCATGTCGTCCAACACCTCGATTGCCGCGCTGTTTTATGCAGGCATTCTGCCGGGCTTGCTGCTGTGCAGCGGCTTCATGACCGCCTGCTGGTGGGTGGGCAAACGCGACAACCTCCCGCGCGAAACCTCCGCAGTCGACCGCCGGGTCATGTTGCGCAATTTGTGGATGGCATCACCTGCAGTGTTGCTGCCGGTTTTCATTGTGGTGTTCTTGCGCTTTGGTATTGCAACGCCGACCGAAGTGGCCGTGCTGTCCACGCTGTACGCGGCACTGGTATCCGCAGTGCTGTACCGCGACTTGGGCATCAAACGCCTGCACTCTGCCATTGTCGAAGCCGGGATTGCCACTGGCGTGGTGCTGCTGGTCATCATGGCTTCGGCGGCTATTGGTTGGCTGTTGACTTTTGACCAATTGCCCCAAGGCGTTGTGGCCTGGGTCACCACCAATATTCATACTGGCTGGCTGGTCATCTTGCTCATGAATTTGATGATGCTGTTTGTGGGCATGTTCATTGACTTGCCCGCCGCCGTGTTGTTGCTCACACCGGTGTTCCTGCCGCTGGCACACAGCGTGGGCATGGACCCGGTGCAACTGGGGCTCATGATGGTGGTCAACCTGGCCATTGGCTTGTACACCCCGCCCGTGGGCACCACGCTGTTCATTACCAGTGCACTGGCCAAGGTCAAGGTCGGACAAACCGTTCGCGCCATGGGTCCTTTCTATCTGGTGGCCTTTGGCGTGCTGCTGCTGGTTTCCTATGTTCCTGCTGTCATCCTGAAGTGACAGCCCATCCATTGATCTGGAGTGTTTATGTCAAACCAACACGATGCATTGACTGAGCTGGCGCGCTGCGCGGCGCGCATCCGCCGCTACGCGGTGCGCATGGGCGAGGTGCAGGGCCAAGGCTATGTGGGCCAGGCCTTGGGCTATGCCGATGTCCTGGCGGTGGCCTACGGCCATGCCATGACGTTTCGCCCCGAAGACCCCGAGTGGGAAGGACGCGACCGCTTTTTGCTCTCGCACGGCCACTACGCAATTGCCCATTACGCCGCCATGATCGAGGCGGGCATCATCCCCGAGTCCGAACTGGAAACCTACGGCAGCGACGACAGCCGCCTGCCCATGTCGGGCATGGCCAGCTACACGCCGGGCATGGAGATTTCGGGAGGGTCCTTGGGCCAGGGCCTGCCGATTGCGGTGGGCATAGCACTGGGACTGCGCCACCAGCGCAACAGTGCATTTGTTTACAACTCCATGTCGGACGGCGAGCTTGACGAAGGCTCAACCTGGGAGGCTGCCATGTCTGCAGCCCACCACGGCCTGGGCAACCTGATTTGCATGGTGGACATCAACAACCAGCAGGCAGACGGCGCCTCGTCCAAGGTCATGGGCTTCGAGCCATTGGCCGACAAATGGGCCGCGTTCGGCTGGCACGTGCAGCGCGTGGATGGCAACCACCTGCCCGCCGTGCTGCGCGCTTTCGACACCGCCCGCACGCTGGCAGAACCCAAACCCCGCGTCATCTTGTGCGACACACTGATGGGCAAGGGCGTGCCCTTCCTGGAAGCGCGTGAGAAAAACCACTTCATCCGTGTTGACCCGCCCGAGTGGCAACAGGCTCTGGAAGTTTTAGACGCCAACCGCCCTTAAGGATTCGTGCCATGAACACCGCCACCGAAAAAAAGCCTCGCCTCACCACCTCGGCCATGATCGCCTCGATTGCGTCCGAGGGCCAGCGCGTGCAAGCCGCCCCCTTTGGCAAAGCACTGGTGGAATACGCCGCCAACCACCCCGAAGTCGTAGGCATGACTGCCGACCTGGGCAAATACACCGACCTGAACCTCTTTGGACAGGCTTACCCGGAGCGCTATTTCCAGATGGGTATGGCCGAACAACTGCTCATGGGCGCTGCGGGGGGCATGGCCAAGACCGGCCTGGTCCCGTTTGCCACCACCTATGCCGTGTTCGGCACACGCCGGGCCTATGACTTCATCCACCAGGTGATTGCCGAAGAAAACCTGAACGTCAAAATCTGCTGCGCCCTGCCCGGCCTCACCACCGGCTACGGCCCCAGCCACCAGGCCACCGAAGACCT
>CANCCF010000325.1 GCA_947374485.1 Comamonadaceae bacterium
CGTTCCACTTCGCCGCCGAAGTCGGCGTGTCCGGGGGTGTCGACGATGTTGATGTGCGTGCCTTCCCAGGTCACAGCGCAGTTCTTGGCCAGAATGGTAATGCCACGCTCTTTTTCAATCGCGTTGTTGTCCATCACGGTGTCGACCACTTTTTCGTGCTCGGCGAAGGTGCCGGACTGGCGCAGCAGCTGGTCGACCATGGTGGTTTTGCCATGGTCAACGTGGGCGATGATGGCGATATTTCTGATTTGCTTATGGCTCATATTTCACTTTCAAACATTCATTAACTGCTGAAGCAGGGATTCTCTGACCTCGGGCGGACTCAAGAGCCGCGTGGGGATCAACTCCCCGCCTTTCACATGCGCGCTACCCAAAAGCGCCCGCGGCTGCTCGGCAAACACTGCCACCGCATCCGCATCGCCCCAGGCACCGCGCCTGCGCATTCCACTCAAAAACCGTGCCGCATTCTCGGCGTCCAGCGTGACCACGGTGTGACCCGCCAGCAGCGCTTCCGGCGGCAGCACTCGGGCCAACCGCTGTTCGTCGCTCATGGCTTCCAGGGCCGCCACGCTTACACACTGCGCCTCTTCAAAGCCGCCGGTGCGGATGCGACGCAGCGCACCCAGGTGGGCGCCACAACCCAGCGCCTCACCGATGTCTTCACCCAGCGTGCGGATGTAGGTGCCCTTGCTGCACGCCACCTCCAGATCCACCTCGGGCTTCTCGGCATCCAGCCGTGTTGCCACGATGCGGATGCTGTAAATCGTTACCTGGCGTGCCTCACGCTCAATCTCTATGCCGGCTCTGGCGTACTCATACAAAGCCTTGCCATCCTTCTTCAGGGCGCTGTGCATGGGTGGCACCTGGGCTATTACGCCGGTAAACCTTTGCACCACCTGCTCCAGCTGCTCCTGCGTCACATGGACCGGGCGCTCTGCTATCACTTCACCTTCGGCATCCGCCGTGCTGGTCTTGACACCCAAGCGCAGCGTGGTCGCATACGCCTTGTCGGCATCCAGATACATCTGGCTGAACTTGGTGGCGGCGCCAAAACAAATCGGCAGCACACCGGTTGCCAAAGGGTCCAGCGTGCCGGTATGGCCCGCCTTCTCGGCCCGTAGCAGCCATTTCACCTTTTGCAAGGCCTGGTTGCTGGAGAGGCCTATTGGTTTGTCCAACAGCAAGACACCATGCACCGGCCTGCGTTGTACCTTCACGCGTTGTGCCTTGCCGCCCTCGGGAGCGGCAGTCGCACCCTGGGACAGCCCGGATTCCATGTTCAGTCCTCTTTCGCCTTGCTCGCGACTGCTTTCGCAATCAGCGCATTCATGTCCGCCGCCCGCTCCACGGTCTGGTCAAAGTAGAAATGCAGCGTGGGCACGGTGTGGATGTGCAGGCGCTTGAACAAGCCAGCGCGCAAAAAGCCCGCTGCCTGGTTCAAGCCCTCGGCCGTCTGCACCGGGTCGCCCACCAGCAGGCTGAAGAACACCTTGGCGTGGGCATAGTCGGGCGTGACTTCCACGGCTTGAATGGTCACCATGCCCACCCGCGGGTCCTTGAGCTCGCGCGCGATCAATTCCGTCAGATCCCGCTGGATCTGATCGGCCACGCGAAAGCCGCGGTTGGGAGTCGATGACTTTTTCTTCACCATCTCTTACAGCGTTCTAGCGATTTCGCGCACTTCAAAGAATTCGAGTTGATCGCCTTCGTTGATGTCGTTGTAGTTCTTGAGCTTGATACCGCACTCGAAGCCTTCCTTGACTTCGCGCACATCGTCTTTCATACGCTTCAGGGAATCGAGCTCGCCGGTGTAGATCACCACGTTGTTGCGCAGCAGGCGGAAATGCGAGCTGCGGTTGACAAAGCCGCTGGTAACCATACAACCCGCCACCGTACCGATCTTGGAGGCCACGAACACGGTGCGGATCTCGGCAGAACCGATGACCTCTTCGCGCTTCTCGGGAGCCAGCATGCCGGACATGGCGGCCTTCAACTCATCGACGGCGTCGTAAATGATGTTGTAGTAGCGGATGTCGACACCGTTGTTCTCGGCCAGTTTGCGCGCACCGGCATCGGCCCGCACGTTGAAGCCGATGATGATGGACTTGGAGGCAATGGCCAGGTTGACGTCCGACTCGCTGATGGCGCCCACGGCGGTGTACACCATTTGCACCTTGACCTCTTCGGTCGAGAGCTTGAGCAGCGACTGCGCCAGCGCTTCCTGTGAGCCCTGCACATCGGACTTGACGATGATGGGCACCATCTTGACGTCCCCATTGGAGAGGTCGCCGAACATGTTTTCCAGCTTGGCGGCTTGTTGCTTGGCCAGCTTGGTGTTGCGGAACTTGCCAGCGCGGTAGGTGGCAATTTCACGGGCCCGGCGTTCGTCGGACATGACCATGAATTCGTCACCGGCTTGCGGCACTTCGGTCAGACCCTGGATTTCCACCGGAATGGAAGGGCCAGCGGTCTTGATGGGCTTGCCGTTTTCATCCAGCATGGCACGCACGCGGCCATAAGTCTGGCCGGCCAGCACCACGTCGCCCGCTTTGAGCGTTCCGGACTGGATCAGCACCGTGGCCACAGGACCGCGGCCCTTGTCCAACTGGGCTTCGATGACCAGGCCCTTGGCCATGGCGTCCACCGGGGCACGCAGCTCCAGCACTTCGGCTTGCAGCAGCACCTGTTCCAGCAAGGCGTCAATGCCCATGCCGGTCTTGGAGGACACGGCCACAAAGGGAGAGTCGCCACCGAATTCTTCGGGCACGACTTCTTCTACCACCAGCTCGTTCTTTACGCGCTCGGGGTTGGCATCGGGCTTGTCGGACTTGGTGATGGCCACCACGATCGGAACACCAGCCGCCTTGGCGTGCTTGATGGCTTCCTTGGTTTGCGGCATCACGCCGTCGTCGGCGGCGACCACCAGAATCACGATGTCGGTGGCCTGGGCACCACGGGCACGCATGGCGGTAAACGCCTCGTGGCCCGGGGTGTCAAGGAAGGAGACCATGCCGCGCGGGGTTTCCACGTGGTAGGCGCCAATGTGCTGGGTAATGCCACCGGCTTCACCGGCCGCCACCTTGGCGCGGCGGATGTAATCCAAGAGCGAGGTCTTGCCGTGGTCGACGTGGCCCATGACGGTCACCACAGGGGCGCGCGGCAGGGACTCTGCGTGCTGGCCCAGGGTTTCGTCATCGGTAAAGGCTTCCGGATCGTCGAGCGCGGCGACCACGGCCTTGTGGCCCATGTCTTCCACCAAAATCATGGCGGTGTCCTGGTCCAGCGGCTGGTTGATGGTGACCATCTGGCCCAGCTTCATGAGTTGCTTGATGACCTCGGAGGCCTTGACGGCCATCTTGTGGGCCAGTTCAGCCACCGTACTGGTTTCGGGCACGTGCACTTCCAGCACGCGGGTTTCCACCGGCGCCTGCTGTTGCGACTGGTCATGGCCGCCACGGTCATTGCTGCCGCGACGCCCACGCGGGCCACTGCGCCAGTTGGTCGAACGACCGGCACCGGCACCGGTGTCGCCACGGGTCTTGAGTTCTTTTTTCTTCGCAGGATCGCCCGCCCAGCTGCTGGACAGCTTGGCCGACTT
>CANCCF010000326.1 GCA_947374485.1 Comamonadaceae bacterium
GCGGACATGGCCGGCAACAGAGCGGCAGGCTGGTTGTTCACCACCGTGCCGGAGTTCAGCGCCCCACCCCGGCGCGGGCTGTGGCAGCCGTCGCAGGTGCGGCGCTCACCCGGGCGCACCTGGATCCAGTTGGTATGGGTCTGGTAGGCGCGCCCTTGGGCGTCGATCACGGCCAGGGCAATCGGCGTGTCGGCCGGCACCTGCAGCTTGAAGGAGCCATCGGGCTCTATGGGCGCGTAGCCCAGGATTTGCTGCATCTCGAAATCGGTCTCGCCAATGGCGCTGCGCATGCCGGTCATGCCCTGGGGCGGCGCGATCGCCCGCACGGCGCGGATGAAGCGCGCCGGGGTGCAGCCATAGGCCGGATCGGCCGGGTCCTTCATGCGCAGCAGGTCGGCCACAAAAGGACGTGTGTCCTGCGGGTCGGTATGGGCTGTCTTGGGGATGGCCTCGGTACAGCCGCCGGGAAGATCGGCGCTGGCAAGCACGGCATCTCCCATGCGGCCCAGGCCATCGGTGTCATAGACGCTGCGCACTTCCAAGAGACCCAGGTTCTGTGCGGCCAGGCTGCTGTCCAGCAAGGCGGCGGCCACCACCTGCGGCTCGGCGCGCGCCAGGATGGGCACCGGGTGCGTGTACATAAAGCCGGGCGGCGGCGAGGCCACCATGGCAAAGGTTTGCTTGGCCGGGTCGAACATATAGACCGCATAGCTGGGGCGCACATTGTTCTGGATGCTGTCGGCCTGCGCCTGGGCTTCTGTGCGGTTGTCGTCGCTGATGCGGGCCAACTCGTCGGCGGTGAGCGTGGCGCAGGACACCACCACGCCGCTGCGCGTGACCTGGCAGGGCGTGTAGCTCAGCAGCACCCGGTCGCTGCCGTCCCACAGCGGATAGGGTGTGGTGACGCGGCCGTACTGCGACAGGCCGGTACCGATGTTGAGGGCCTGCAGCGTGATCTGCTTCTGGCCACCCAGTGCCGGCACCGTGGCGTTGGCCGGGGTGTTTTGCTCGGAGTAGTTGGCCGCGTCCACCATCACCAAGCCGCCGCCCTCATGGGTGCGCGACAGCGGCATCAGGTCGGAGGTGAGAAAGCCTTTGTACTTGCCATTCGGGTCCATGTCGCGTGGGTGCAAAAAGCTGTTGCCCTCGCTGTGCGCGCCATACAGCACGAAGAGGTCGGTGCCATCGGGGCGTATGCGAAAAATCTTGAAGTGGTTGCGCCCGCCCACATGGTCCCAGCGCGAGAACATGATGTCGCCATTGGGCCGCACCACCGGGCTGCGGTCATGGCTTTGGTTCACCGATATCTGCGTGATGTTGCCGCCGCTGGCATCCATGGTGTGCAGGTTGAAAACGCGCTCGCGCTCGTATTCATCCAGCGCGTAGTAGGTATGGCCCAGGGCCTGGTTGACGCTGGAGCTGGTCTGGCGGTTGGAGGTGAAGACAAAGCCGCGCCCAGCCGGCAGATAGGTCGGGTCCACATCGTCCGAGGTGCTGGAGCTGGTCAGGCGGCGAAAGCTGCCCCCGGTGAGGCCACCAGCGGACATGTCGTACTCCCAGATATTCCAGTGGCCGGTGCAGGCCGGCAGGCCCTGGATGGTGGCGGTGTTGCTGCTGGGACAGCGCATGGAGAAGATCAGCTTCTTGCCATCAAAGGACACATCGGGGTTGGACACATCGCCCGTGCCTTGTGTGAACTGCGCGGTCAGGTTGTGCTCGGGTGCGCTGATGGAGGATTTTTCGCGCAGCATCAGGTCGCCACCGGCGGCGCTGGGCGCGCCATTGGTGGGGTTGGCACTGATGCTGTTGGCGCGCATGGCGTAGGCAATCGGCGCGTCGCCGGCCACCGTGGCGCTGTCGCTGCTGCCGTCACCGCAGGCGCCCAGCAGGGTGGCCACGGCCAGCAGCAGTGCGGTGAGATAAAGCGAAATTTTGTTGTTCATCTGGAGCTTCCCTGGTGTGCCGTGGGCTTGTGCGCGCTTAGCGCGTTGGCGCGGGTGGATGGACGTTCACGGCCGCTTGCAGACCACGCGAGTAGTGCAACTGGCCTGCGGCGTCGACCACGATGGCATCCACGCCCACATAGCTGTCAATCAGGCGCATGCCCTGCTCCACGCCGCGCACAAACACCGCCTTGGACAAGGCCTCGGTGGTCAGGCCGTCTTCGCCCAGCACCGTGACGCTGCACACCGCATCGGGCGAGCGGCCGCTGCTGGGGTCTATCAGGTGGTGGTAGCGCACGCCATTCTCGACAAAGCAGCGCTCGTAGTCGCCCGAGGTGGAGACCGAGGTGTCCTGCAAAGGCAGCACCGCCACCAGTTCGCCCGGGCGGCGCGGGTCACGTATGCCTATGCTCCAGGGCCGGCCGCGCCGGTCGCCTATCACCCGGCTATCGCCACCGGCGCTGAAATGGGCGTGGCGTATGCCGTGGCTGCGCAAAATCGCCGCGGCCTGGTCCACTGCATGGCCTTTGGCAAAGCCTCCCAGGTCTATGCAGGTGCCGGGATGGGTGAAGCGCACGGTCTTGGCCAACAGGTCCAGCTGCACATGGCGGTAGCCCACCGCCGCCTGGGCTGCGGCCAGTTCGGCGGCACTGGGGCGCAGGCGCAAACGGTAGTCATAGAGCCGGCCGATGGCGGCATAACTGATGTCAAAAGCACCCTCGGTGATTTTTGCAAAACGCTCGGCGCGGGCCAGCAGCTCCAGCATTTCCGCGCCCAGGGCCACCGGGCCTGCGGCGGCTTCGCGGTTGATGCGGGAGAGTTCGGATGTGGCTTTGTGCGGGCTCATCGCATGGTCTATGCGGTGCATCTCGGCCATCACCGCGGAGATGGCGGCCTCCCCCGCCGTGTGGTCCTCGGCCCACAACTCCACGGCAATCGCCGTGCCCATGATGGCTTCTTCGCGCTGCATCCAGGCGCCCTGCGCTGCCTGTGCAGGCACTGCACTGCGCATTGCCTGCTGTGGCGCTGTTTGCGGCAAGGAAGGGCGGGCAAAGCCGAACATAAAGAACCTGTTTGATCTTGGGAGAGGGAGAGTCAACGCAAGAAGGACACTGCGTCGTCCGACAGGCATGCCCATCAGCGTATGAATTGATTCTTCCATGCAAAGCTGTGCAAAGGTGTTGCAAAGCCTGTATCAGTTGTAAGCGAATGAAAGCGCCGCACTGCCTGCGAACGCACACCGATCAGGACAGTGGCTGAAATCCGCTGGGGAAGAAATGCTTTTGCCGCATCTCCACCAGGGTCGGCTCCAAATCTTCGGAGAAGCTTCCTGCGCGTTGCTGAATCAGAGGATACCAGGGCCACGATTCGTTTTTGGATTTGAGTATGTCAATGGACATGTCAAAGCGGTTGATGACCTTGGCCGGTGAGCCCAGGACAATTTCGCCCTCCTTGACATCACGAACCACCACCGATCCAGCACCCACAATAGCATTCGGCCCAATGTTGACCCCGGGGCAAACAATGGCACCGTGGCCGATAAAGACGTTGTCCTTAAGGTTCACCGGACCCACGCTGTCCAGAGTGGTCCCCAAGGCCTTGTTGATCATATTGACCGAGCCGTCGTGGCCGAGAATGGTGCAGTCTGACA
>CANCCF010000327.1 GCA_947374485.1 Comamonadaceae bacterium
TTGGCCACGTTCACTCCGGCGCCTTGGGTTGGGTGGGTCTGGTCACCATGGGTTCCATGTACTACCTGATTCCCCGCCTGTTTGGCCAGAAGCAGATGTACAGCGTGAAAGCCATTGAAGTTCACTTCTGGACAGCCACCATCGGCATCGTGATCTACATCGCTGCAATGTGGATTGCCGGTGTGATGCAGGGCCTGATGTGGCGCGCCGTCAATCCCGACGGCACGCTGACCTACACCTTTGTGGAAAGTGTGAAGGCTACCTACCCGTTCTATGTGCTGCGCCTGCTGGGCGGGTTGCTGTACCTCACCGGCATGCTGATCATGCTGTGGAACACCCTGATGACTGCGACCCGTGGCCGCGCCTCCAGCGTGGCAGTGCCCACCACCGTGGCCCACGCTTGAAGGAAAGTTAAAAATGTCCAACAACCACAATTCCAGTTTGTCGCACGAGAAGATCGAGACCAACAACTTCCTGATGATCGTGCTGATCCTCATCGTGCTGCTGTTTGGCGGCCTGGTGGAAATCGTGCCCCTGTTCTTCCAGAAGTCCACCACCGAGCCCATCAAGGGCGTGCAGCCCTATACCGCGCTGCAGGTGGCCGGGCGTGACATCTTCGTGCGTGAAGGCTGCTACAACTGCCATTCGCAAATGATCCGCCCCTTCCGTGCCGAGACCCTGCGCTATGGCCACTACTCGGTGGCGGGCGAGTCGGTGTATGACCACCCCTTCCAATGGGGCAGCAAGCGCACCGGGCCCGACCTGGCCCGCGTGGGCGCCAAGTACAGCGACGAGTGGCACCGCATCCATTTGACCAACCCGCGTGACGTGGTGCCGGAGTCGAACATGCCGGCCTACCCGTGGCTGTCTGCCAACCTGGTGGACGCGGAGGTGATGCCTGCCCATATGGCCGGCTTGCGCAAGGTGGGCGTGCCTTACACCGATGAGCAGATCGCCAAGTCGGTGGAAGAGGTCAAGGGCAAGACCGAACTCGAAGCCGTGATTGCCTATTTGCAGTCGCTGGGCCTGGCCCTGAAATAAGCCGCTGGAGACCGATATGGAATTCGACGTCAACACCCTGCGCGCCATTGCAACCCTGGCCAGTTTTTTCGCCTTCATCGGCATTGTGTGGTGGGCGTGCTCCAAGCGGCGCAAGGACGACTTCGCCGAAGCCGCCAATCTGCCCTTTCAGCAAGACTGAACCACACCAACAGGATTCATCATGAGTGACTTCACCAGTAATTTTTGGTCCATGTATGTGACCGGAATCGTCGTTATTTCCATCGCAGCCTGTGCCTTGCTGCTGTGGTTCAGCGGCAAGGCCCGGGCCATGACGGCCAGCGACAACACCACCGGCCACGTCTGGGACGGCGACCTGCGCGAGATGAACAACCCCCTGCCGCGCTGGTGGGTGGGCCTGTTCATCATCACCATCGTCTTTGCTGCCGTGTACCTCTACCTGTACCCCGGCCTGGGTGGCTCACCGGGCAGCGCCGGCTGGACTTCCAAGGGCCAGTTTGAAGCCGAAGTGGCCAAGGGTGATGCCGAAGTGGCACCCATCTATGCCAAGTTCATGGCCATGAAGGTGGAAGACGTGTCCAAGGACCCGCAAGCCCACGCCATTGGCGAGCGCCTGTTCATGAACAACTGCTCGCAGTGCCACGGCTCGGATGCGCACGGCGGCAAGGGCTTCCCCAACCTGACCGACAACGACTGGCTGCACGGCGGTACGCCAGAGAAAATTGAAGAAACACTGCACAAGGGCCGTGTGGGCAACATGCCCTCCATGGCGGCTGCGGTCGGCACGTCGGATGATGTGAAGAACGTGGCCAACTATGTGCTCAGCCTCTCCGGCAGCCCGCACGACTCGGTGCGCGCCAACCTGGGCAAGGAAAAGTTCGGTGCGTGCGCGGCCTGCCATGGTGTGGACGGCAAGGGTATGCAGGCGGTGGGCTCGGCCAACCTGACGGACAACATCTGGCTGCATGGCTACGGTGAAAACGCCATCATCGCCATGGTGAACAATGGCAAGACCAACATCATGCCCGCACAGGAAGGCAAGCTGAGCGACGCACAAATCCATGTGCTGGCATCCTACGTCTGGGGCCTGTCCAACAACGCCCCCGTCAAGCAATAGGCCTCGCACCATGACCAACCCGCAGCAAACCTCGAAGTCCGACGCCCCCGCACCCTGGTGGAAATTCGGCCATGTGTGGATGGTGTTTGGCGGCCCGGCCGTGGTGGTGGTGGCCAGCTTCGTGACGCTGTACCTGGCGGTGACCCGCCCGGACCCGGTGATGGACGAGAACTACTACCAGAAGGGTCTGGAAATCAACAAGACCCTGGGCGGTACACCCTCAAGTGCCGCCCCTGCCATGGCAGCCCGCAACCATGCGGCCACGGGTGTGCCCAAGCCGGTTGATGCCCCTTGAGCCTGTGCTGCTGGCGCCTGCGTTGCGCGGGCGCTAGTTGCACACCTTGGGGTTCACGATGTCCTTGAGTTTGTCGGCGTTCACAATGCGCACATGGCGCTGCTTGACCTCGACGATGCCCTCTTCCACAAATTTGGAAAAGGTGCGGCTCACGGTCTCGAGTTTGAGGCCCAAGTAGCTGCCAATTTCTTCGCGCGTCATGCGCAGCACCAGCTCCGACTGCGAGAAGCCACGCGCATGCAGGCGCTGCACCAAATTCAATAGAAAAGCCGCCAGACGCTCTTCGGCGCGCATGCTGCCCAAGAGCAGCATGACACCGTTTTCACGCACGATCTCGCGGCTCATGATCTTGTGCACATGGCGCTGCAGGGCATTGACTTCGCGTGACAGCTCTTCAATGCGGTCAAAGGGCATGACGCAGACTTCGGCGTCTTCCAGGGCAACGGCGTCGCAGGTATGGTGGTCGTGGACGATGCCGTCCAGCCCCACAATTTCGCCGGCCATCTGAAAGCCTGTGACCTGGTCGCGCCCGTCTTCCGAGGCCACACAGGTCTTGAAAAAACCGGTGCGTATGGCATACAGGCTGGTGAACTTTTCGCCATTGCTGAACAGCATGGCACCACGCTTGACCTTGCGCCGGTTGGCCACCACATCGTCAATGCGCTCCAACTCAGTAGTGCTCAAGCCCAAAGGCATGCACAGCTCGCGCAGGTTGCAGTTAGAGCAAGCCACCTTGATGCTGTTGGAGTTCATTTCCGTCACCGGAGTGAGGGCGTGGATGGCAATGGACGCATGCGTCACATCTGTGGTGTGGGCCTTCATGAAATCGATTATGGACCCAAACGCCAGGCGCCCATTCACTTCGGCAAGCAGCTTCAAAAGATTGATTCACATCAAACCCTTCGGGCGGCGTTTGGGGCACATTCTGTCGGACTGCCATGGAGTGCCTATGAACGCTGTTGTCTCGCCCGTCACCGATGATTTGCTACGCCAATATGATGTGGCTGGCCCCCGCTATACCTCCTACCCGACGGCCGACCGGTTTGTCGAGGCATTCGCAGCCAGCGACTACGCCCAGGCGCTGGAGCAGCGCCGCGGTGGCGCGGCCGCATTGGCCCTGCCGCTGTCGCTCTATATCCA
>CANCCF010000328.1 GCA_947374485.1 Comamonadaceae bacterium
CTGGCCAAACACCTGGGTGAAGGTGGTGGCCGGAGTGGTCAGGGCTTTTTGCAGGCCTACGGCCGGGTCGAATTTGCCCGGGCCGTGGTAGGCCACCGGGTCGGCCTCGGCCAGCTTGTAGCCCTGGCCTTTTTTGGTCACCACGTGCAGGAACTGCGGGCCCTTGAGGTGGCGTATGTTTTCTAGCGTGGGAATCAGCGAGTCCAGGTCGTGGCCGTCGATGGGGCCGATGTAGTTGAAGCCGAATTTTTCGAACAACGTGGCCGGCACCACCATGCCCTTGGCGTGTTCCTCGATACGTTTGGCCAGCTCAAACAGCGGGGGCGCGCCCTTGAGCACGGTCTTGCCCACGTTCTTGGCAGCGGCATAGAACTGGCCACTGAGCAGCTGCGCCAGGTAGCGGTTGAGCGCCCCCACCGGCGGGCTGATGCTCATGTCGTTGTCGTTCAGGATGACCAGCAGATTGCAGTCAGCCACACCGGCGTTGTTCAGCGCTTCAAAGGCCATACCAGCGGTCATGGCGCCGTCGCCAATGATGGCGATGGCGCGGCGTTCCTCGCCCTTGATCTTGGCGGCCAGGGCCATGCCCAGGGCAGCCGAGATGGAGGTGCTGGAGTGGGCTGTGCCAAAGGCATCGAACTCGCTCTCCGAGCGTTGCGGAAAGCCGCTCAGGCCGCCCATCTGGCGCAAGGAAGCCATGCGCTCGCGCCGGCCGGTGAGAATTTTGTGCGGGTAGGTCTGATGGCCCACGTCCCACACCAAGCGGTCCTGCGGCGTGTTGAACACATAGTGCAGTGCCACCGTCAGCTCCACCGTTCCCAGGTTGGAACTCAGATGGCCGCCGGTGCGCGCCACGCTGTGCAGCAGGTAGTCGCGCAGCTCGGTCGCCAGGCCGTGCAGCTGCGGGCGTGCCAGTTTGCGCAGGTCATCGGGGCCGTGGATGGTTTCTAGCAGGGGGTAAGGTGAGTTCGGCATGTGCGTGTGTGTGTTGCGCGGGCGTTCAGTGGACAGAGGACCGCGCCTCAATGGGCGCGGTTTACCACCATGTCGGCCAGTGCTGCCAGGGCCAGGGTGTTGGCCAGGCCGCTGCGTTGCAGGGCCTGTTGGGCCAGGGTCAAAAGTTCTTGCGCGTAGGCCTGGCTGCGCTCCAGCCCCATCAGGGAGACGTAGGTGGGCTTGTCGTTGTCGGCGTCCTTGCCGGCTGTCTTGCCCAGGGTGCTGGAGTCGGCAATCACGTCCAGAATGTCGTCCACGACCTGAAAGGCCAGGCCCACGGCCGCGCCATAGTCCTGCAGTGCCGCCAGCGCCCGCGCATCCGGCGTGCCACAGTGGGCGCCCATCAGCACGCTGCCTTGCAACAGCGCACCGGTTTTGAGCAGGTGCATTTCACGCAGCTCGGCCTCACTCAGGGTGTGGCCCACACTGGCCAGATCAATCGCCTGGCCACCGGCCATGCCGGCGCTGCCCGCAGCGCGCGCCAGCAGGCTGCACAGGCGCGCCTGTTGCAGCGCCGGCACGGCCTCGCCATCGGGCGTCAGCAATTCAAAGGCCAGGGCCTGCAGGGCGTCGCCCGCCAGCAGGGCACTGGCCTCACCAAAGCGCACATGCACGGTGGGCTTGCCACGGCGCAGCACATCGTTGTCCATACACGGCATGTCGTCATGCACCAGGGAGTAGGCGTGTATCAGCTCCACGGCACAGGCCGCGCGCAGGGCGGCTTCGGCACCCTGGCGGCTGTCTGCCACCACCGCCTCGTGGGCCGCCAGTACCAGCAGCGGGCGCAGGCGCTTGCCGCCGTCGAGCACTGCATAGCGCATGGCCTCCACCAAGGCGGCCGGAGCGGCGTGGCTGGCGCCCGGCGAGGCATCGGCCGTGACCCAGCGCTCCAGCGCGCTCTCCACCTGGCTCAGCCGGCTGCCAGCCCAGGCCTCGAGCTGGAAAAGGGGGGCGCCGGCATCGCGATCCGCTGCCATCATTGCGCCTTCCAGACTTTTTGCGTGCCTTCGTCGAGCACCTTGATCTGGTCCTCAACGGCTTGCAGCCGCTCGCGGCAGTACTGCAACAGGCTGGCGCCCCGCTGGTAGCCGCTGAGCAACTGGTCCAGCGGCATTTCGCCGGACTCCAGGCGCCGCACCAGGGCATCGAGCTCTCGCATGGCGTCTTCGTAGCTGGCTGGCAGTGCGGCGCTGTCTTGCGCAGGCGCGGGCACAGACGGGGTCTTGGAGGGGGCACTGGCCTTGGGCATGGTTCTTCAAAAAATAGAGTAACGGCAAAGCCGCAGGCTGCGATTTTAGGCTTTTGCACGGACCCACCCGCAGTCCGTAATCGCTACCCATCGGGGACGAAAAAAAACCCAGCCCCAAGGGCCGGGTTTTTCGGTTTGCCTGCAGGCTGGGCCGGCCGTATTAACGGGCCTTCTTGGCCTTGGTGGCAGAGGTCACGGCGGCAGCGCCTTTTTCCAGCGCGCTTTCCAAGGTGGACTCGGCAGTAGAGGCAGCAGCCTTGAGGCTCTTGGCCACATTGGCAAAGGCTTCAGGAGCGGGATGGGCCTTTTCCATGGCGTCCACGCTGGTGTTGAACTGGCCCACGCTCAGGGACGTAGCAGCCTTGAGGTTCTTGGCAAACATGGCCATGCCGGCTTCGGCCGATGCCTTCATCACTTCAAAGGCGGATTGCGGGTCCTTGGCGCCCTTGATGGACTCCACGGTTTCCGTGATCACGGCTTGGGCTTCCTTGGCTTGCACTTGGGCCAGGTCAGCCCAGGCCTTCAGGTTGTCTTGCACCGGCTTGATGGCTTCTTGCATGGCGGCCGGGTTCATCTTGGGAGCGGCTTCCGACATGGTTTTGGCGATGGCTTCGAAGGGAGTGTTCTTGAACATGGTAGGTCCTTAGGTAAAATTGTTGCGGTGCAGCAATTATTGATCGGTTCGGGCTTCTGTGCCCTTTTCAGGCGTTTATTAGTTGTGCGGCCCTATTTCTGGGGCTCACCCAATCACCGCTTACAATCACGGTCCCGGCAGCTCTCGAGGTAACTGCCCTTCAAGCCCCTGTCAGCAGGGGTTTTTTGCTTCCACAGAAGGACCGAGTTGTGCAAACCCTGTGCAAAAACCACTCTCCCGTAGATTCCGAAAAACCCGCCAAGGTCATTCCCATGCGGGCTCCAGCCGAGGCGCCCAACAGCGCTTCGCAACTACCGGTTTCCAGCTATTTCGACCCGGCGCTGTACGCGCGGGAGATGCAACACATCTTCCAGAATGGTCCGCGCTATGTGGGCCATGCCCTGAGCGTGCCCAACCAGGGCGACTACTACGCCCTGCCCCAAGAGGGCGAGGGCCGTGCCTTGGTGCGCAATGCCAGCGGCATTGAGCTGGTCTCCAATGTCTGCCGGCACCGCCAGGCGGTGATGCTCAAAGGCCGCGGCTCGCTCACCCAAGGTGCGGGTGCCGGAGGCGGCAACATCGTCTGCCCGCTGCACCGCTGGACCTATAGCGGCGCCAACAGCGGGGCCACGCCGGCTGGCACCCTGATA
>CANCCF010000329.1 GCA_947374485.1 Comamonadaceae bacterium
AGCACCCAACCCATGCCGATGCTGATGGTGGGAAACAGAATGTGAAAAGTCATGTTGGCCGCAAACTGGATGCGCGCCAAAACGACGGGGTCAAAGGCTTCCATGGTCAGCTCCAGGTGAATTCAAATCAGGGCTCGTCCCTGCGAGCGGTTTGCCGGTGAAGACCTGTTTCACCCGGTCTTTGATCTCCAAAAGCTTCTGCACTTTGGAGCCCATTTGCATGAGGCTGGTGAGTGTGTCCGAGTCCATCTTTTGCACGTCATCCAGCCAGTCGGTCATCAGCTCGATGAAGGCGTGCATTTGTCGCATGCGCTCTTGGGCGTGAATGTCCGCAACCACGCTGGGCTGCTCCATCAAGGCGTCGCGCAGCATGGACAGGGTGGGGTCGATTTCGCGCTTGCGCCGCTCCGCCGCCAGTGTCCGGAAAATGGCCCACACGTCTTCTGGCGCCTGAAAATACTCACGCCTGTCATTGGGCTGGTGGATCAGCCGGACCAGATTCCACGATTGGAGTTCCTTCAGGCCCATGCTGACGTTGGAGCGGGAGAAGCCCAGCGCCTCACCCACTTCATCGGCGTTCAGCGGCTTGGGTGACACGTAGAGCAGGGCATAGATTTGCCCTACGGTTCGGTTGATGCCCCAGCGGCTGCCCATTTCACCGAAGTGCATGACAAAGCGTTGGGTGAGTGGTGGCAAGTTCATTTTCGGCCTTTCTGAATTTTCAGTATTTTCTGAAAATTCAGGAATCGAGGGTGCCGACGCGCATAAAACCTGTTCTCCACTGAGGGACATCAGCTGGCACCTTGCCTGAATGGCCCGCAGCAAGCGAGGGACAGCGCCGATGCGATACAAAGAACTGCCAGTATGTTCTGGTGTTTCTCCGCGCATCAACGCGGCGCGTGATGACAAGCACACCACAGGCTTCAAGGGGGACCGGACTGCAACGCACTCACGGTGATGTTCGACAGGGCGTGCCCTTTGTGTCGACGGGAAGTCGGCCTGTACCAATCCTTGGTGCCGCTCCAAACGGTGTCATGGGTGGATGTGAGCTTGATTTGTCCTGATTTTTTAACCCCCCTAAAGGAACTTTCCATGATGAAAACCCGAACTTTCTTGTCACTTGGCGTGGTTGCAGCCGCCCTGAGCCTGAGCGCATGTGGCTCAATGATGTCCTCAAACACCACGGCCTTGGCTGCAAAACTGTCAGGTGCCAATGAGGTGCCGGCCAACACCAGCACCGGCTCCGGCATGCTGGACGCCAGTTTGGACAAGCAAACCAATGTGCTGACCTGGACGGTGACCTATGCAGGCCTGACGAGTCCTGTGAAAGCCGGCCACTTCCATGGCCCAGCGGCCGCTGGAGCGAATGCCGGTGTTGCATTGGGCTTCACTGGAAGCGTTGAGAGCCCCATCAAGGGATCGGCCACATTGACAGCGGCTCAGGCTGCAGATGTGATGGCTGGCAAGTGGTATGTCAATTTGCACACCGCCGCCAATCCGGGCGGTGAGGTGCGTGGACAGGTGATGCCAGCCCGGTAACCGCCCCATAAAACGCCCACAATAAAAAAGCCCGCTACAGATTCTGTAGCGGGCTTTTTTTGTGCCTTGCGGCTTATTTGGCTCCTCAACCTGGGCTCGAACCAGGGACCTACGGATTAACAGTCCGGCGCTCTACCAACTGAGCTATTGAGGAATGGTGCATCGTTTGCAGCCTCAAATTATAGCGTGGTTTTTTAGGGGTTTTCCTTGGGAGCCGAAATATCTACGCCCAGCAAGCGGTGCAAGCGCGAGCTGGTGGTGGTGTATTCCAGCAACACGCGTTTTTCTGGAAACACGATGCTGGTGGCGCCAAAGGCAGCCAGTACGCATTCGTGGAAGCCGCAGAGGATCAGCTTCTTTTTACCAGGGTAGGTGTTGATGTCGCCCACGGCAAAAATGCAGTGCTGATCCGTTGCAAAGGCCTCGGTGTTGACCTTGATCTGGCGGCGTTCCATGTCCAGGCCCCAGTGCGCCAGCGGCCCGAGCTTGGGCGACAGGCCCATCAGCACCAGCAGTTCGTCCACGGGCAGGATTTGCTGCGTACCTTCTGCGTCGACGTACTGCGCGGCGCTGATGCGGCCGTTGGCTTCTTGCATGCCGGTGACTTGTCCGGCGACAAAACGGATCTGGCCAGTGTCTACCAGCGCCTTGAATGTTGCGATGGTCCCGGGCTCGGCCACAAAGACATTACGCCGGTGCATGAGGCTGAGCGACTTGGGTTTGTCGGCTTGTTGTGCCAGGGCAATTGCGGCGCTGAGTGCGCTCTCAGAATCACCCAGCACCAGCACATCGCGGTCTTCCCAAGCGGCGTTCTCGGGCAGGCCCAGGTGCACCTGCTTGTCGATATGCGCGGCCAATCCCTCGACGTTGGGCATACGCGCCTGAAAGGCGCCCACGCCTGCAGCGATGAACAAGGTCTTGGCGAGAAAGGTTGTGCCAGTACTGGTGGTCACCAGAAGACGGCCATCGGATTGGTGCTCCACCGTGCTGACAAGCTGGCCCAGATGTACAGGCGTCTTGAAAGGCGCAAGCTGCGTTTGCAGGCTGGCAATCAGCTCGCGCCCGGTGCAGACCGGTACGCCCGGAATGTCGTAAATGGGTTTGTCGGCATACAGCTCCACGCATTGCCCGCCGATGTGGGGCAGGGCATCCACAATGTGCGCGGAGATTTCCTGCAAGCCGAGTTGGAAGGCCTGGAACAGGCCTACCGGTCCGGCGCCGATGATGAGGGCGTCGGTCTCGATCATGGTGTGTGCCTCAGCGTATCAGCTGTGAGAGCTTGTCGGTCTTGTCTTTCCACTCGTCGGCATCGGGCAGCGGGGCCTTGCGCTTGGTGATGCTCTTCCAGGTGGGCAGCAGGGCCAGCTCGGCGTTGAGCTTGATCATGTGCTGCTGGTCGCGCGGCGCATCTTCTTCGGCGTAGATGGCGTTCACGGGGCACTCGGGGATGCAGACGGCGCAGTCGATGCACTCATCGGGGTCGATGGTCAGAAAGTTCGGGCCTTCGCGGAAGCAGTCCACCGGGCAGACATCGACGCAGTCGGTGTATTTGCACTTGATACAGGCTTCGGTGACGATGTGGGTCATTTTGGGATGGGGGACAAAAGTTGGAAGGAGGGCACGCACCGCGTGCGAACCCCCGATTTTATTGGCAAAAGCTGACAAGCCCGCAAACAGGGTTACCGGGGCTCTCAGTGGTCTTTGTGCTGCGTCAATTCAAAAGCAAAGCGCCCGAGGTCTTGTGGCTGGCGGTGTCCACCAGAATCAGCGAACCCAGCACGCGCGAGGTCTGGTAGGGCACGGCAGCAATTGCCTCCTGCAGCGCGATCTCGATGTGACCAATGGCGTTGGGCAGGATCTCTGTAGCCTCATGCTCTTCCAGGGTGTTGATGTCCAGGCTGTGCACGATGCGCTTGACCTTGGCCTTGATCCAGCGGTGGCCGTGGAGTGCCCAGTAGACACGGCCCGCTA
>CANCCF010000330.1 GCA_947374485.1 Comamonadaceae bacterium
CATTCAGCCGCAATGCACGCATCCAACTGCGCCAGGTATTTGAGGCGCTACGTGAGCTAACCATTGCGCCTGATCCACCGAAACGGCCTATTGGCTTTGTGACACCAGAGGACAAGTCCAAAGGCTAACAAAGCCGTTGTGTAGCAAAACGCTATCAGTCGGCTTGCTTCCTGAGAAACGCCGGAATCTCATAGTCATCCATACCACCACTGGACAGCGCATCCACACGCGCCGCCGCCTGCGTGCGGTTGGTGCGCCAAACGCTGGGGGTGGCCATGCTGCCGTAATCGGGCTGGCTGTGGCCAATACCGGCGGGTGCGCTGTTTTGCACACCCACGGCATTGTTCAGCGTGGGGATGTTGAAAGGCACGTTGTCGGTACCGGTGCGCAGCTGGGTCTGCACCACCTGGATCGGGGGACGCGCGCGCTGGCCGTTGCGGGACAGGCCGGTAGCGACCACAGTGACGCGGATTTCTTCGCCCAGGCTGTCGTCGTTGGCGGTGCCGTAAATCACATGCGCGTCGGGCGAGGCAAAGGCACGGATGGTGTTCATGGCCAGCTTGGACTCGGACAGCTTGAGCGAGCCCTTGGCGGCGGTGATCAGCACCAGCACGCCCTTGGCGCCGGACAGATCGATGCCTTCGAGCAGCGGGCAGGCCACAGCCTGCTCGGCAGCGATGCGGGCGCGGTCCGGCCCCTTGGCCATGGCAGTGCCCATCATGGCTTTGCCGGGCTCGCCCATGACGGTGCGCACGTCTTCAAAGTCGACGTTCACGTGACCCGGCACGTTGATGATTTCGGCAATGCCGCCCACAGCGTTTTTCAGCACGTCATTGGCCTGGGCAAACGCCTCTTCCTGGCTAACGTCGTCGCCCAGCACTTCCAGCAGCTTTTCGTTCAGCACCACGATCAGCGAGTCGACATTGGCTTCCAATTCGGCCAGGCCGGCGTCGGCATTGCTCATACGGCGTCCGCCTTCGAAGTCGAAAGGCTTGGTCACCACACCCACGGTCAGAATGCCCATTTCCTTGGCCACGCGGGCAATGATGGGGGCCGCACCGGTGCCGGTGCCGCCGCCCATGCCGGCGGTGATGAAGAGCATGTGCGCGCCCTGGATGGCGTCACGGATATCGGACTCGGCCATCTCGGCGGCTTCGCGGCCCTTGTCGGGCTTGCTGCCAGCGCCCAGGCCGGTGGCGCCGAGCTGGATGGTCTTGTGGGCGGAGCTGCGCGAGAGCGCTTGCGCGTCGGTATTGGCGCAGATGAATTCGACGTTGTCCACCGAGGACAGGATCATGTGCTCGACCGCGTTGCCGCCGCCGCCGCCCACGCCAATCACCTTGATTTGTGTGCCTTGGTTAAAACCTTCTTCTTCAATCATTTCGATGGTCATCTTGGTTACTCCTGGATATCAAATGTAAGTGAATAAATGTTGTTTTTTGCTGCGCAGTTGCCCTGGATAGATCAAATAGGTGGATCTATACATCGCCATCGCCAGTGGGGGCTGCCCCTGGCCAACCAGATCTTGTTTTGCATGGCTAAAAGTTCCCGATGAACCAGTCCTTGATGCCGCCAAATGCGGTCTTCATGGAGCCTTGTTTCTGTGCCACCTTGTAGCCGCGCATGCGGCCCAGGCGGGCTTCTTCGAGCAGGCCCATGACGGTGGCAGCGCGCGGATGCGCCACCATGTCGGAGAGGGCACTGCGGTACTGCGGCACGCCACGGCGCACCGGCTTCAAAAAGATGTCTTCGGCCAGCTCCACCATGCCGGGCATGACGCAGCTGCCGCCGGTGAGCACGATGCCGCTGGAGAGCACTTCCTCAAAGCCGCTTTCCCGCATCACCTGGTTGACCAGGGAGAAGATTTCCTCAATGCGCGGCTCGATCACACCGGCCAGGGCCTGGCGGCTAAGCATGCGCGGACCGCGGTCGCCCAGGCCAGGTACTTCGACTTGCGTCTCGGGGTCCACCAGCAGCTGCTTGGCGTGACCACTTTCCACCTTGATGTCTTCGGCGTCCTTGGTCGGGGTGCGCAGGGCCATGGCGATGTCGCTGGTGATCAGGTCACCGGCAATCGGGATCACGGCGGTGTGGCGAATGGCGCCGTTGGTGAAGATGGCCACGTCGGTGGTGCCGGCACCAATGTCGACCATGGCCACGCCGAGTTCGCGCTCGTCGGCGGTCAGCACCGAGAGGCTGCTGGCCAGCGGGTTGAGCATCAGCTGGTCCACGTCCAGGCCGCAGCGGCGTATGCATTTGATGATGTTCTCGGCGGCGCTCTGGGCCCCGGTGACGATGTGCACCTTGGCCTCCAGGCGAATGCCGCTCATGCCGATGGGCTCGCGCACATCCTGGCCGTCGATGATGAATTCCTGCGGCTCCACCAGCAGCAGGCGCTGGTCGGTGGAGATGTTGATGGCCTTGGCGGTTTCCACCACGCGGGCCACATCGGCCTGCGTCACCTCGCGGTCTTTCACCGCCACCATGCCGCTGCTGTTGATACCGCGGATGTGGCTGCCGGTGATGCCGGTGTAGACGCGGGTGATCTTGCAGTCGGCCATCAGCTCGGCCTCTTTGAGTGCGGCCTGGATGCTTTGCACGGTGGCGTCAATATTCACCACCACGCCGCGCTTCAAGCCGTTGCTGGGCGCCACGCCCAGGCCGGCCAGTTTCAACTCCCCGCCGGGCATGACCTCGGCCACCACCACCATCACTTTGGCGGTGCCGATGTCGAGTCCGACAACCAGGTCTTTGTATTCTTTTGCCATAGCTTCAGCGCTCCAGTTTTTCCATTATTTTTTCGCTCCATCGGCCACTGTAGTGCTGACACCGCGTAGCCGGATGGCGTAGCCGTTTTCATGCCGCAAGTCGGCCGACTCCATCGCATTGGCGGCGCGCCCGTAGCGCGACACGACTTGCGTAAGCGTCTTCAGAAAACGGTCTACGCGCGGCGCCACTTCGTTGGGGCTGCCACGCCCCAGCTCTATCTCTGCACCCGCATCCAGGTGCAGGCTCCAGCTGCCGCGCCCGGACAGGGACAGCCGCTCCAGATCCAAGTCCATGGCCGCAAACTGCGGCTCTATGGCGCGGTACATGGCCAGCACCTCGGCGCTCTGGCCTTCGGGGCCGCTGAGCACCGGCAGACTGTCCTGCTCAACCTCGCCCAGATTGGCCTCGAACACCTCGCCAAAGCTGTTGACCAGGCGCGCATCGCCCTGCCCGCCTTCGCCGCTCCACAGCGCCACCGGCGCGTGCTCCTGCAGGCTCACGCGCAGGCGGTTGGGAAACTCACGGTGCACCACGGCGCGGCGCACCCAGGGCGCGGCTTCAAAGGCGGCGCGCACACGGCCCAGGTCGACGGTGAAGAAGGTGCCGGCAATGCGTGGTGCCACGTTGGCGCGCAGGGTCAGGCTGTTGTTATGGGTGGTGTCGCCGGTCACGGTTATGCCGGCAATGTCAAAAGTGCTCAGGCGTGAAATCCAGCGTACGGCGGCCACACCACAC
>CANCCF010000331.1 GCA_947374485.1 Comamonadaceae bacterium
AGCTTCAACGAATCCAGCCAAAGCGTCATTGACTTGGTTAGCGAAAACATTCTGGGCGCCTACAACGGCAGCCTCGCACGCTGCAGCATCCGATGAGCCCCCGCATTTTGAGAAACCTTATGCCATTTCCACGCACTACGTGCTGCATCAAGCGTGCTGTTACCTTGGCACTTGCAGTCAGCGCGCTGAGTTGTGCGGCCGTTGCCAATGGTCAAACATTGCCTCCACTGCTGACGCCTCCCCCTTTGCCCAGCATCGTGGTCAAGTCCTTTGCCATAAAAGGCGAGAACCCCTTAGGTGCAGAGAGGACGCAGGCTGTGCTGCAGCCCTTTACCGGTGAAGCAACCAGCATCGAGCGTCTGCGCGAGGCGGCGAAAGCTTTGGAGGCTGCACTCAAGGAAGGCGGCTATGGCTTTTACCGCGTCAATCTGCCGCCCCAGACCGTGACGGATACGGTAAAGCTCAAGCTCATCCTGTTTACCCTGGGCAAGGTGGAGATTACGGGTAACCAGTATTTTTCAACGCAGACCATCCGGGGGGATTTTCCGACGCTGGTGGAGGGGCAGTCCCCTAATACCCAGCAACTGCGACGCAACGTGGCCATGTTCAACGAACAGGACGCCAAACAGGTCACGATGACGCTGACTGAGAGTGGCACGCGTGACGCCATTGACGCACGCCTGGACATCAAGGATACAAAACCCAGCGACTTCTTTGTCACGCTGCAAAACAACGGCAACGACCAGACCGGTAAGTACCGCAGCACCGTGGGCTACCAGGACAGCTACTTCCTGGGGCAGGACCAAAGTGTCAGCGCCACCTACACCACCTCACCGTCACAGTCTGCCGACGTGCAGCAATACGGTGTGTTCTGGAGCGCGCCCTTGTATGGTCTGGCCAGTTCGGTCAGCGCCTATGCGGTGTACTCCGATGTGAACTCGGGCCGCGTGGCCGGATTCTTTGATGTGTCGGGGCAAGGCCGATTTATAGGTGCCAAATGGACGTACCACCTACTGCCACTGGGTGATGTCAGCCACGCGCTGACGCTGGGCTTTGATGCCAAGCAATACGTCAACCGCGTGGTGTTTGGTGGACAAAACACCGGCGTGGATGTGGCAGCTCAGCCTATCACGCTGTCCTACGAGGGCAAGTGGCACCTGTTGCGTGGACTGTTTGACTGGCATGCCGAATACGCAGCCAATACGCCGGGCGGCACGGGCAACGACGCAGCAAGTTACACGGCCAATCGTGCAGGCTCCTCGTCCGAGTGGTCTGTACTGCGCATGAATGCCAATGCCAACCACGAGTACGCATCCGGCTGGATGGCTCAGGCCCGCTGGAGTGCGCAGACCGCAGACGCTCCCTTGATATCGGGTGAACAGTTTGGCCTGGGTGGTGCGCAGACGCTCAGAGCGTACGCTGACCGCGAGGCCAGTGGAGACTTGGGCCAGTCGCTCGCGTTGGAGCTTTGGTCGCCCGTGCTGGGCAGCAACTTGCGCCTGGTGGGCTTTCTGGAAACCGGCTCAGTCAGCACACACAAGCCGCAAGGCGGACAGAGTTCGCAGACCGAACTGTCAGACGTGGGGGTGGGTATTCGCTGGCAATTTGCAAAAGACGCCAGCCTGAGCCTGGATGCCGCGCAGGCGCTCAACGACGGCTCAAGCAACAAGGCGCAAGACTGGCGTGCCAATTTATCTGTGGTGGTGAAATTTTAAGCCTCTTGCAGTTTTGTTGAGCCGCCACCGCGCGGACTTTTGCCAAGTACTAACTCTTCGGAATATTCAATGACAAAACCTTTTCTTGGCGATCTCAAGGAACGCTATCCCGACAAGGTGACGACAGCCCAAGCTGCGGCCGCCTTGGTACAGCCGGGCCAGCATGTATTTATTGGAACGGCTTGCTCTACGCCACGTTCGCTGGTTGCAGCCTTGGAGGCCATTAAAAATCCGCCGCCAGATGTGGAACTGGTGCATTTTCTGACAACCAATGCTATTGAACATGACGCTGACGGACATGCTCTGACTCACTATCGCCACCGCTCGTTCTTCATTGGCTCTGATATGCGTGCAGCGAGTCGCCAAGGTTTGGTCGAGTACGTGCCGATTCAAATTTCCAAGGTGCCGGACCTGATCAGTCGAGGTTCAATTCCGATTGACGTGGCCATGATCCAGGTATCTGCTCCCGACGCCTTTGGCTATGTGAGCCTAGGCGTGTCAGTGGACGTCGTGCCAGCCGCAGTTGCTGCCGCAAAGCTTGTAATTGCCGAGGTGAACAATGCCATGCCGCGCACACAGGGCGATACCACAATTCATATCCGCGACATTCACAAACTTGTTCCTGTTCATACCCCGGTGCAGGAATATATCCACCAAAGTGCAACTGAAGAGGTGGTGCAACAAATTGCCAAATACATTGCCGGCATCATTGATGATGGCTCCACGCTACAGGTCGGCCTGGGGCGGATTCCCAACGAGGCCCTGCGCTATTTGTCAGACCGGAAAGACCTGGGACTGCACTCGGATGTGATTACCGATGCCATCCTGCCGCTACTGGAAAAGGGCATCCTGAACGGCAGAGCCAAATCGCAATTCAAGAACAAGATGGTGGCCTCGTTTGTGCTCGGTAGCCGCGAGCTGTATGACGTCATTGACGGCAATCCGCTGTTTTCGTTGCACCCCATGGAATGGGTGGCAAGCCAGGAGGTGATCGCCGCGCAGCACAAGATGGTGTCCATCAGCCAGGCTTTTTCGATTGACCTGACCGGTCAGGCCTGCTCTGATCAGTTTGAAGGTGAGTTGTACGGTGGCTTGGGCGCGCAGGTTGACTTTGTGCGCGGCTCGGCCTTGTCCAAGGGGGGCAAGCCTGTGGTCTGCCTGACCTCCACCACTGAAGATGGCAGCACCTCCCGCATTAAGGCCCTGCTGGCACCCGGCGAAGCAGCCACCCTGGCGCGCAGCGACCTGCACTACGTAGTGACCGAATACGGCATTGCTTACCTGCATGGCAAGTCGATAAGGGAACGCTCCCTGTCACTGATTGCTATTGCACACCCCAAGTTTCGGGAAGAGTTGTTGGCACGAGCCAAAGAATTGGGCTTTCTGGATGCGAGTTGCACCATTGAGAACGTGTTTCCTTATCCGGTGGAAGAAGAAATACTGGCAACCCTGCGCAATGGCAAGGTGATCAAGATCCGGCCAGCGATTGTGTCGGATGCGCGTGGCATCAAGTCGCTGTTTTATGGCCTGCCGGCCGATGACCGCTACACCCGCTTCTTCCGCCAGGTGCGTGCCCTCTCCAGCCACGAGGTTCAAAAGCTATGCAACCTGGATTACAAGTTATCCGTGGCCTTTGTCGCGGTGCAGGGTGAGCGTGAAAACGAAACGGTAATCGGCCATGCGACTTATTTTGTAAACCCATCCACCAATCTTGCCGAGACCGCCTTTATGGTGAGTAACCAGTGGCAGGGCAGCGGCCTGGGCGG
>CANCCF010000332.1 GCA_947374485.1 Comamonadaceae bacterium
CATCCAGCGCGGCTGGCGTATCGGCAGCAAACCAGCCCGCACGCTTGGCCGCTTCATCCCAGGCGCGCAGTTGCTGCGCGTCCTGCGCATGGGGCAGGGCCGCAAAGGCCACACACTCCTGCGGGGTCATGGGGCCGCCCTGCAGCGCCAAACTGCGCACCGAGTCGGCCGAGAGCCGCGCGCGGTATTCCGGATAGCGGGCCACCAGAAAGCGTTTGGCAGCCATATGCAGGCGCACCGGCGCGGCCACGCTCTCGCCCCAGAGGGCCTGCAGCACATCGGCGCCGGTGGCTTCGTGCCGGTCGTCAATTCCAGCCACTGTTGGTGAGCCTTCCAGTTCCGTCAACAGGTGCCCCACATCGTGCAGCCAGCTGGCCAGTTGCAGCGCCTGGGTCGCACCCGCCGCGCGTGCCAGCTGTCCGCACTGCCACGCGTGGGTGAGTTGTGAAATGCCTTCGCCCTCGTAGGCCAGGCCGCCTTTGCGGGCCCACACATCCAGAATCGACTGCGGCGTTTTCATGCAGCCATGCTGCGCCCCTGGCGTGACGTTTTGATGACGGCCTGCAGGCAAACCAGGCACCTTGCGCCATGGCTCTGTCATCAATATTTCACAGTCGCCCGCGAAGATGCCTGCATGAGTTCGCCCGGCACCGCCATCCGCATCCACAACGCCAGCAAGTCGTTCAACCGGCGTGCCAAGGCGCTCAAGGGGGTGAGTGCCTCCATCCAGGTGGGCGAATGCGTGGGTCTGCTGGGCGCTTCGGGTTCCGGCAAATCGACCCTGCTGCGCAGCATCTGCGGGCTGGAGCGGCTCGACGGCCAGGGCAGCGCGGTCGAGCTCTTTGGCCAGCCACTGCAGACCGCTGGCGCCCTCAGCCCGCACATCCGCGAGCTGCGCCGCCAGACCGGAATCATCTTCCAGCAGTTCAACCTGGTGGGGCGCATGAACGTGCTCTCCAATGTGCTTACCGGCCTGCTGCCGCGCATGCCGCTGTGGCGCGCTTTGAGCGCGCGCTTCACGGCGGCAGAGCAACTGCAGGCGCTGCAGGCGCTCGAATCCGTGGGCCTGGCCGACTATGCCTTCCAGCGCGCCTCCACCCTCTCGGGTGGGCAGCAGCAGCGCGCCGCCGTGGCCCGGGCTCTCCTGCAGGGCGCGCGCATTCTGCTGGCCGACGAGCCGGTGTCCTCGCTGGACCCGGAGTCGGCCCGCCGCGTGATGGACCTCTTGCACCACCTCAACCGCAGCCAGGGCATGACCCTGGTGGTGAGCCTGCACAACGTGGCCATGGCGCGGCGCTACTGCGACCGCATCATCGCCCTGCGCGCCGGTGAGCTGGTCTTTGACGGCTCGCCCCTGGAGCTCGATGACAGCCGCCTGCGCCACCTGTATGGCGCCAGCACCGAAGAGCTGCTGATGGATCCCGACGCGTCGCAATCCCCGCTGGAACCCGCAGCACCGCCGTTCGCACCACAGACCGCAGCCCTTGCGGCCTGATTTTTTTTTGTTTTTCAGGAGAACCCCCATGAAATCTGTTCACGTACTCACCGCAGCAGCACTGGCCCTGGCCAGCCTGGCCGCCAGCGCCCAGGAAATCAACTTTGGTGTCATCGCCACCGACAGCGCCAGCGTCGAGCGCGAGCGCTGGGAGCCACTGTTCCGCGACATGGAAAAGAAGACCGGCCTGACCATCAAGTCTTTCTACGCACCCGACTACGCCGGTGTGGTCGAAGCCATGCGCTTCAACAAGGTGCAAGTGGCCTGGTACGGCAACAAGGCCGCCATTGATGCGGTGGACCGCTCCAGCGGCGAGGTGTTTGCGCAGGTGAAAAAGGCCGACGGCTCGCTGGGCTACTACTCGCTGCTGATCACGCAAAAGGACAGCCCCTACAACAACCTGAGCGACGTGCTCAAGAACGGCAAGTCCATCAACTTCGGCATGGGCGACCCCGGCTCCACCAGCGGCTTTTTGGTGCCCAGCTACTACGTGTTTGCTCTGAACAAGGTGGACCCGCGCACCGCCTTCAAGACCATCCGCAACGCCAGTCACGGCGCCAACATCCAGGCCATTCTGGCCAAGCAACTCGATGTGGCCACCAACAACACCGAAGAGACCGACAAGCTCGAAGCCACCAAGCCCGAAGTCGCCCGGGAACTCAAGACCATCTGGAAGAGCCCGCTGATCCCCAACGACCCGCTGGTGTGGCGCAAGGACCTGGACCCGGCTGTGAAAGCCAAGCTCAAGGGCTTCCTGCTGGCCTACGGGCAGAGCGATGCCGACAAGGCCGTGCTGAAGAACATCTACAACTACAGCGGCTTCAAGGAATCCACCAACGACCAGTTGGTGCCGATTCGCCAGCTCGAGCTGTTCAAGAACCGCAGCAAGATCGAGAACGACGCCCAGTACAGCGCCGATGAAAAGGCCAAGCTGATTGCAGAGATCGACCAGAAGCTGGCCGCTCTGGGCAAGTAAGCCAGACCGTTCATCTGCAGCTGTTGTACACACGCGTGCCCATGAGCGCCACACCCGCACCCGCACCTTCGGCCAAGCTGCACGCGCTGCTGGCCCAGGCGCAGTCCAGCCGCAGCGGCTGGGCCACGCAGCTGGGCTGGGTGGTGGTGCTGGCCGTGCTGGCCTGGGCCTGGCAGGGCGCGGAGATGCGCCCGCTGGATTTGATCCACGACGCGGGCAATATGGGCACCTTTGCCCGTGATTTTTTCCCGCCTGATTTCCACGACTGGCGCATCTATCTGAAAGAGATGCTGGTGACCCTGCACATCGCCGTGTGGGGCACGGCACTGGCCATCGTGGCAGCGGTGCCGCTGGGGCTGCTGAGTGCCCACAACGTGGCGCCCGTCTGGGTCTACCAGCCGGTGCGCCGCCTGATGGACGCCTGCCGCGCCATCAACGAAATGGTGTTTGCCATGCTGTTCATCGTGGCCGTGGGTCTGGGGCCGTTTGCCGGGGTGCTGGCCCTGTTTGTGCACACCACCGGCACGCTCTCCAAGCTCTTTGCCGAAGCGGTGGAGGCCATAGACCCGCGCCCGGTGGAAGGCATACGCGCCACCGGTGCCCACAAGCTGGCCGAGCTGGCCTATGGTGTGATCCCGCAGGTGATGCCCTTGTGGCTGTCGTATTCGCTGTACCGCTTTGAGTCCAATGTGCGCTCGGCCTCGGTGGTGGGCATGGTGGGGGCGGGCGGCATCGGCGTGGTGCTGTACGAGGTGATTCGCAGTTTCCAGTACGCCCAGACCTGCGCCGTGCTGTTGATGCTGGTGCTCACCGTGACCCTGATTGATGTGTTCTCGGCATGGCTGCGCAATCGCTTCATTTAGCCTGGTCGAACCCGGTGCGCATCCATTGGGGTGCGGGCTGCTTCCAGCAGCTGGCAGCCGACGGCCCCGTGGTGGTGCTGGCTGACCGCGCCGCACTCAGCTACGAAAACGAAACCCTGCTGCTCGAGCGGCTCGGC
>CANCCF010000333.1 GCA_947374485.1 Comamonadaceae bacterium
CGCGCGGCCCCAGCTGCGCCAGTTGGGCCGCTACGTCGACGCCGTTGTGCTCGAACAGCAGGCCGTTCCACTCCTGCAGCGGGTAGTTGTGGAGGTTCAGGCAGGGGTCGTGGTCAAAGTGCGGTGCGCCCAAGAGGGTGCCCGCTGGCGCACTGGCATTCGTGCCGCTGTAAGTCCAGCGGTGCAGCGGGCAAACGATGTTGCCACCGCCTGCACCGGGGCTTTGGGTGAGCGAGCCGCGGCCCTTGAGCATCACGGCCTGGCGGTGCCTGCAGACGTTGGAAACCAGCTCTATGCCATTGGCGGTGTGCAGCAGGGCGCGGCCTTCGCCCTCGTGGGGCAGGGCGTAGTAGTCGCCCCGCTCAGGCACGCTCAGGGCGTGGCCCACATAGCGCGGCCCGTTCTGGAAGATGTGCTGCATCTCCCGGGCGTACAAGGCCGCATCAGAGTAACTGGAAACGGGCAGCTGGGCGCCGCTGTTGGCCGCCTCGCTGCGGGGCCGCAGGGCAGGGCCACTGGCAGGCGGGTTGGAATGCACGGGAGAGTGTTTTTTGTACAGGGTTTGCACAACTCGGTCCTTCTGTGGAAGCAAAAAACCCCTGGTGAGAGGGGCTTGAAGGGCAGTTACCTCGAGAGCTGCCGGGAGGGTGATTGTATGCGGTGAATGCGCGCGGCCCTGCAATGCGCCGCACGGAACAAGGCTTGGTGCGATAGAGGGTGAAATAGGGCCGCGCAACTAATCACGCACCGCGGCGTTCAAAAAGTGGCACGCGCAAGCGAATGGATTGATAATTGCTGCACTGCAACAATTTTTAACCAAGGACCTCACCATGTTCAAGAACACCCCCTTTGAAGCCATCGCCAAAACCATGTCGGAAGCCGCTCCCAAAATGAACCCCGCCGCCATGCAGGAAGCCATCAAGCCCGTGCAAGACAACCTGAAGGCATGGGCCGATCTGGCCCAGGTGCAAGCCAAAGAAGCCCAAGCGGTGATCGCCGAAACCGTGGAATCCATCAAGGGCGCCAAGGACCCACAGGCCGCCTTTGAACTGATGAAGGCCTCGGCCGAAGCCGGTATGGCCCTGTTTGCCAAGAACCTCAAGGCCGCTACGTCCCTGAGCGTGGGCCAGTTCCACAGCGGTGTGGACGCCATGGAAAAGGCACACCCCGCGCCTGAAGCCTTTGCCAATGTGGCCAAGAACCTGAAGGCTGCTGCCTCCACCGCCGAGTCCACCCTGGACACGGCGCTGGAAAAAGGCGTTGCCGCAGTGGCATCCGTGGGCAAGGCCGCCAAGAAGGCCCGTTAATTTGTTGCCAACGCGCGTTGGCACAGGCCCAAAGACCTGAAAAAACCCGGCCCCAAAAGGCCGGGTTTTTTTGTTTGCGGGCCTGACAGTGCCAAGCGCCTAAAATCACCGTCTGCGGCTTTGCCGTTACATCCTTATCAGACGAAACATGCCCAAGGCCAGTGCCCCCACCACGACAGCGTCCGCACAAGCGAATACGCTCGATGCCGCCGCACTGCCTAGCCGCTACGAAGACGCCATGCAGGAGCTCGAAAGCCTGGTGCGCCGCCTCGAGTCTGGCGAGATGCCGCTGGACCAGCTGCTCAGCGGTTACCAGCGCGGCGCCGCGCTGCTGCAGTTTTGCCGTGACCGGCTGCAGGCGGTCGAGGACCAGATCAAGGTGCTCGACGAAGGCACGCTCAAAACCTGGAAGGCGCCATGATGGCCGCTGACGGTGCCAGCGACATGAAGCCCTTTGCGCTCGAAGCCTGGTCGCGCCTGCGCCTGGACCAGGTGGAGCGCGCGCTGGAGCGCTGGGTCACCGCCGATGCCAACCCGGGCTGTGCCCATGCCGCCCCCGCCGCCCTGGTGGAAGCCATGCGCTACGCCGTGCTGGATGGCGGCAAGCGCCTGCGCCCCTTGCTGGTGCTGGCCGCCCATGAGGCCGTGGTGAGCGACAGCAGCCGGGGTGCCGAAGCCGCCCTGCGCGCGGCTTGCGCGGTGGAACTGATACACGCCTATTCGCTGGTGCACGACGACATGCCCTGCATGGACAACGATGTGCTGCGCCGTGGCAAGCCCACCGTGCACGTGCGCTTTGGCGAGGCCAGTGCCCTGCTGGCGGGTGACGCCCTGCAGGCCCTGGCCTTTGAGCTGCTGACGCCCGAAGATGGCTCGGTGGAACCCGCCCAGCAGGCGCGCCTGTGTGGCCTTCTGGCGCGCGCTGCGGGCAGCGTGGGCATGGCCGGTGGCCAGGCCATTGACCTGGCCAGCGTGGGCCACACCCTGAGCGAAGACGCGCTGCGCGAAATGCACCAGCTCAAGACCGGTGCCCTGCTGCAAGGCAGCGTCCTGATGGGCGCCTCCTGCGGCCAACCCGGGGCGCAGGCGCTGGCCGCGCTGCAGGACTACGGTGCCGCCATGGGCCTTGCCTTCCAGGTGGTGGACGACATTCTGGATGTGATCGCCGACTCCAGCACCCTCGGCAAAACCGCGGGCAAAGACGCCGACAACGACAAGCCCACCTACGTATCGCTGATGGGCCTGGCACGCAGCCAGGCCTATGCACAAGACCTTCTGGCCCAGGCACAGCAGGCCCTGCACCGCAGCGGCCTGCCCAACACCCAGGCCCTGGCGGCGCTGGCCGACATGGTGGTGAACCGCGCCCACTAGGCGCACTACCCCTGTCTGCTGCAAGCCCGCGCAACCAAACCACGCACATGCCGAACCCAACCTACCCCCTGCTGGAAACCATTCACGCGCCCGACGACCTGCGCCGCCTGCCCCGTGCGCAATTGCTCGGCCTGGCTACCGAGCTGCGCGACTACCTGTTGCACAGCGTGGCGCGCACCGGCGGCCACCTGAGTTCCAACCTGGGCACGGTGGAGTTGACCGTGGCCCTGCACTATGTGTTCAACACGCCCGATGACCGCCTGGTGTGGGACGTGGGCCACCAGACCTATCCGCACAAAATCCTCACTGGCCGGCGCGAGCGCATGGCGTCCTTGCGCCAGCTCGGTGGACTGAGCGGCTTCCCGCAGCGCACCGAGAGCGAGTTCGATGCCTTTGGCACGGCCCACTCCAGCACCCTGGGCAAGACCGCTGGCAAAGACGCTGACAACGGCAAGCCCACCTATGTATCCCTGATGGGTCTGCAGCGCAGCCAGGCCTATGCCCAAGAACTTTTGGCCCAGGCCCAGCAGGCCCTGCAGCGCAGCGGCCTGGAGCCGACCCATACCCAGGCCCTGGCCGCATTGGCCGACATGGTGGTCAACCGCGCGCACTAGGTGCGTTTTCACCGTGCCCATCGAACGCCCGCGCAATCTCACAACGTACATGCCGAACTCACCCTATCCCCTGCTGGAAACCATCCACTCGCCCGAAGACCTGCGCAAACTGCCACGCGCTCAGCTGCATGGCCTGGCCAACGAGTTGCGCGAATACCTGCTGCACAGCGTGGCCCGC
>CANCCF010000334.1 GCA_947374485.1 Comamonadaceae bacterium
TGCAGGCACAAGGCGGCGGGCCGAGCAGTGAAGGGGGCAGCGGCTGCATCGCGGTCATCTCGTCGGTGGCGGGCGAGCGCGGACGCGCCTCCAACTTCCATTACGGCGCGGCCAAGGCGGCAGTCACGGTGTTTTGCAGCGGCCTGCGCGCGCGCCTGGCTGCAACTGGCGTGCACGTGCTCACCATCCTGCCGGGCTTTGTGGACACCCCCATGACGCAAGGCCTGGCGTTGCCCGCCCTGCTGCTGGCCACGCCCGAGCAGGTGGCCGCCGACATCACGCGCGCGCTTGAAAGGCGCTTCGACACGCTCTACACGCCCTGGTTCTGGCGCCCCATCATGGGCGTGATACGGCGGATCCCCGAGCGGATGTTCAAGCGCCTGAAGCTTTGAGCGGGCCGCGCCCCGTCATGGCTGTGTCATATAGTTCAAGTATCATTGAAGTATGGAAACAAGCACCGTTGTCAAAGCCCTGGCCGCCCTGGCGCAGGCCTCGCGCCTGGAGGTCTTTCGCTCGCTGGTGGTGGCAGGCCAGGCCGGGCTCACCCCCGGCGCCCTGTCCGAAAGCCTGGGGGTGGCGGCCAACACGCTGTCGTTTCACCTCAAAGAGTTGCTGCACGCCGAGCTCATCACGCAGGAGCGCGTGGGCCGCAACTTGATCTACCGCGCGCAGTTCGAGCGCATGAACGGCGTGCTGTCCTACCTCACCGACAACTGCTGCCAGGGCCAGCCCTGCGCGGTGGAGCCCGCAGCCCCCTGTGTCTGTGAATAAACCCCAAGAAAGTACCTCATGACCACCCCCCAAGCCCCGGGCGCGCAGCCCCTGAATGTGCTGTTTTTATGCACCCACAACTCGGCCCGCAGCATCCTGGCCGAAGCCCTGCTCAACGCCATGGGCCAGGGCCGCTTTCATGCGTATTCCGCTGGCAGCAGCCCACGCGCGCAGCAGCAGCCCAACCCCTTGGGCCTGCAAGTGCTGCAAGCCGCGGGCATTGCCACCGAGGGGCTGCACAGCAAGAGCTGGGACGCCTTTGCCGGGCCGGATGCGCCGCAGATGGACCTGATCATCACGGTGTGTGACAACGCCGCCGGTGAGGTCTGCCCCCTCTGGCCCGGCCACCCTGCCACCGCGCACTGGAGCTACCCCGACCCCTCCGCAGGCGAGGGCAGTGATGCCGAAAAGCGCGAAGCCTTCCGCCAGACCCTGCACGCCATCAAGCGCCGCCTGGAACTTTTTGTCAGCCTGCCCGCAGACAAACTGCACCACACACTGCTGCAAACCAGCGCCCGCCAACTGGCCTCCACCTGAAAGAGTCAGCCATGCACGCTCCCCTTGCAGCCACCGCCCGCCAAGCGGCGCCCAGCCCCATGAATTTGTTTGAACGTTACCTGACGGTGTGGGTGTTTTTGTGCATCGTGATCGGCATTGCGCTGGGCCAATTTTTCCCCGCCGTGTTCCAGGCCGTGGGCCACATGGAATATGCCAAGGTCAACTTGCCGGTCGGCCTGTTGATCTGGGTGATGGTGATCCCCATGCTGGTGAAGGTGGACTTTGGCGCCCTGGGCGAGGTGCGCCGCCACGTCAAGGGTATTGGCGTCACGCTGTTTGTGAACTGGCTGGTCAAACCGTTCTCCATGGCCTTGCTGGGCTGGATCTTTATTCGCCATTGGTTCGCGCCGCTGTTGCCACCCGACCAGCTCGACAGCTACATCGCCGGTCTCATCCTGCTGGCCGCAGCACCCTGCACCGCCATGGTGTTTGTGTGGAGCCGCCTGACCGGGGGCGACCCGCTGTTTACGCTCTCGCAGGTGGCGCTGAACGACAGCATCATGGTGATCGCCTTTGCGCCGCTGGTGGGCCTGCTGCTGGGCATCTCGGCCATCACCGTGCCCTGGGACACGCTGCTGACTTCAGTGGTGTTGTACATCGTGATTCCCGTGATCCTGTCGCAGCTGCTGCGCCGAGTTTTGTTGTCGCGCGGTACCGCTGCATTTGACGCGGCCATGGCGCAGATCGGCCCCTGGTCCATCAGCGCGCTTTTGCTCACGCTGGTGCTGCTGTTTGCCTTCCAGGGCGAGGCGATTTTGAAACAGCCGCTGGTGATTGCGCTGCTGGCGGTGCCGATTCTGATCCAGGTGTTTTTCAACTCGGCGCTGGCCTATTGGCTCAACCGGGCGGTGGGGGAGAAGCACAACATTGCCTGCCCCTCCGCGCTGATTGGTGCCTCCAACTTTTTCGAGCTGGCCGTGGCTGCGGCCATCAGCCTGTTTGGTTTCAACTCGGGTGCCGCGCTGGCCACGGTGGTGGGCGTGTTGATCGAGGTGCCGGTGATGTTGTTGGTGGTGTATGTCGTCAACAACAGCCGGGGGTGGTATGAGCGGGGTTCTGTCTAGTTTCTTGTCTGCCTTTGTGAGAGGACTATGACACTGGGGTACATGGTTGCGTTCGTGTCCCCCGGCCTTCGGCCTCCTCCGGTACTGAGCTCCACCATGCACCCCAGTGTCATAGTCAACCAGCATAGTTGGCGCAAAGTGACCCCATGCATGAATACTTGAGTGCACCACAATGGTTGGCGGACTCAGGACGGCGTGGCGCTCCGTTCCTGTAGGTAAAGGAGGAGGCCGAAGGCCGGGGGACACGGAAGGAACGGAGTGCCACGTCGGCCTGAGTCCTGAAGCAGCAGACCCCAAAAGTGACTTGATCCCCAATAAACATGAGAGAGAAAAACGTGAGCCAAATCACCATCTACCACAACCCCGCCTGCGGTACCTCGCGCAACACCCTGGCACTGATCCGCAACAGCGGCGAAGAGCCCGAGGTCATCGAGTACCTGAAAAGCCCGCCCACCAAAGCACGCCTGCAGGAACTGTTGGCCGCCATGAAAATCAGCGCCCGCGAACTGCTGCGCGAAAAGGGCACACCCTATGCCGAACTCGGCCTGGCCGAACCGAAATGGACCGAGGACCAACTGTTGGACTGCATGCTGCAACACCCCATCCTCATCAACCGCCCTGTAGTCGTCACGCCCTTGGGCACCCGGCTGTGCCGCCCCAGCGAAGCGGTGTTGGACATCCTGCCCCAGCCACAGCAACAGGCTTTCAACAAGGAAGATGGCGAAGCCGTGGTGAACGCACAAGGCCAGCGTGTCTGAGCCCGCGCTGCCCAGCAGCAATATCGACTCTGCTTGTTTTCAGCTGCCCGATGCGGGCCTGCTCACCGCCAAAACACCGTCCATCCACGCCCCCCGCATCCTGCTGCTCTACGGCTCGCTGCGCGAGCGCTCCTACAGCAAGCTCTTGACCCTGGAAGCCCAGCGCCTGCTGCAAGCCATGGGCGCCGAGACGCGCGTGTTTGATCCGCAGGACCTGCCCCTGCCCGATGGCGCGCCTGACAGCCACCCCAAGGTGCAGGAGCTTCGCGCGCTGGCTGCGTGGTCCGAGGGCATGGTCTGGTGCAGCCCCGAGC
>CANCCF010000335.1 GCA_947374485.1 Comamonadaceae bacterium
TGACTGCAGGCAGATCGCCAAACACTTCGGCGCTGCGCTCCACAAAGCTCACGGGGGACAGGGCCACAAAGTTGGCGGCGTTTTTTTCCAGGTGCAAATCAAAAATGGAGGTCATGGCGGGTTGGCTCTTTTCTCAGGCTTGTATCAAACGTTCATCAGACGGGCGTGGTCAATTTTTGTGCAGCGGTTGTAGACCGCGTCCAGTCCGGCGGCGCGCGCCAGGGCGTCTGCCTGCAGGTTGGCAATGCCCAGCTGCTGCCACAGGCATTGGGCACCCACGGCAATGGCTTGCTCGGCAATCGGCAACACATCTTCTGCGTTGCGGAACACATCCACCATGTCCACGGCAAAGGGAATGTCAGCCAGAGTGGCGTAGCAAGACTCGCCCAGAATCGCGGTGTTGGCATAACGTGGGTTCACCGGCACGATGCGGTAGCCGTGCGCTTGCAGGTAGCGGGCGACTTCGTGGCTGGCCCGGCTGGAGTCGGCAGAGAGCCCGACCACGGCGATGGTGTGGCACTGCTGCAGGATGCGCTGCAGCGTGGCGTCGGTGGGATTTTCAATGTGTGTCATGGCTGTTGGATACTACGCGCTTCACCCTTTTTGACCCTGACAAAAAGCAGCCTTGCATCGCAGCCTTGAAGAGCGCACACACCATGAAACATTCCTCCAGCGGCGGCCTGGTCTATTCCACCGACAGCGGGCGCATGTGCCCGGACTGCCGACACCCCATGGTGAGCTGCCAATGCAAGGCCGCCAGCGCCAAGCCCGTGGGCGACGGCAATGTGCGCGTCAGCCGCGAAACCAAGGGGCGCGCCGGCAAGGGCGTCACCGTGGTACGCGGCTTGCCGCTGGATGCCGCCGCCCTGGCTGCCCTGGGCAAGCAGCTGCGCACGGCCTGCGGCTCCGGCGGCACGGCCAAGGACGGTACGCTGGAAATCCAGGGCGACCATGTGGAGCGGGTGATGGAGTTATTGAAGGCCCAGGGCTTTTCTGTCAAGCGCTCCGGAGGGTAGCGGCCACTGGCTAGCGGCTAAGCTCCCCCCATGCAGCAATTTGATGTCGTGATCGTGGGAGCCGGTGCCGCCGGCCTGTTTTGTGCCGGGGTGGCGGGCCAGTTGGGCCTCAAGGTTCTCTTGCTGGACCACGGCGAAAAGGTGGCGGAAAAAATCCGCATCTCGGGCGGTGGGCGCTGCAACTTCACCAATCTGGATGTGTCGTCCGCCAACTTCCTCAGCGACAACCCGCGCTTTGCCAAGTCGGCTCTGTCGCGCTACACACCGCGGGACTTCCTGGCCCTCTTGGGGCGCCACCAGATTGCCTTCCACGAAAAGCACAAGGGCCAGCTGTTTTGCGACCGCTCGGCCGAAGACATCATCACCCTGCTGCTGGCCGAGTGCGCCACTGGCGGCGTGACGCGCTGGCAGCCCTGCAGCCTCAAGGCCGTGCGCTACTCGGACGCCGCCGCAGATGGCGATGCGGCTCAGGTTACGGGCACGCGCTACGAAATCGACACCAGCCAGGGCACCGTGGCCAGCAAGGCCCTGGTGATTGCCACCGGCGGCCTGTCCATCCCCAAGATTGGCGCCACCGATCTGGGCTACCGCATCGCCAAGCAATTTGATATTCCCCTAGTGGCCACCCGCCCGGCCCTGGTGCCGCTGACCTTTGACGAGGCCGCCTGGGCGCCCTTTGCCCAGCTCTCCGGCCTGTCCTTGCCGGTGGAAATGGCCACCGGTGGCAAAAAGGACACGATGCGCTTTCGCGAAGACCTGCTGTTCACCCACCGGGGCCTGAGTGGACCGGGCGTGCTGCAAATATCCAGCTATTGGCAGGAGGGTAGCAGCATCCGCTTGAACCTGGCACCCGACACCGATATGGTGGCCTTTTTGAAGGAGGCCAAGGCCCGTTCGCGCAAGCGCATCGCCAACGAGCTGGCCAGCCTGCTGCCCGCGCGCCTGGCCGACACCTGGGTGGAGCAGTGCACGTCGGCCGGCCAAAGCGTCGAGCGCCCCATCAACGAGGCCCCCGACAAGGTGCTGAACCTGCTGGCCGAGCGCATTGCGCGCTGGGAGCTCACACCCACCGGCAGCGAGGGCTACCGCAAGGCCGAGGTCACGGCCGGTGGCGTGGACACCAAGGCGCTGTCCGGCCAGACGCTGGAAAGCCGCCAGCCGGGTCTGTACTTCATTGGCGAAGTGGTGGACGTCACCGGCTGGCTGGGGGGCTACAACTTCCAGTGGGCCTGGGCCAGCGCCTTTGCCTGCGCCCAGGGCCTGGCGGCGTCTCTGAAGCCCGGCTCGTAAATCCGCATTGGCAGATGCGGGGCACAGGCTATAATCGCAGGCTAATTTGGCATTCCCCCGTCGGCCAATACTAGTTAAGACGGGACATACCGCTGAACAAGGCGTGTGGGGCCCCGATCTTCCCCCGTGACCATTGCGCAGCACAATTCTGGAATTCATTACGTAATGACAACGATCCGTGTAAAAGAAAACGAACCCTTTGACGTAGCCCTGCGTCGCTTCAAGCGCACCATTGAAAAGCTCGGTTTGCTGACCGACTTGCGCGCCCGCGAGTTCTACGAGAAGCCCACTGCAGAGCGCAAGCGCAAGAAGGCTGCGGCCGTCAAGCGCAACTACAAGCGCATCCGCAGCATGCAATTGCCCAAGAAACTGTTCTAAGTTTCCGTCCAAGAAACCCTCACAGGTTTCGGCCCTTCCGCCCGCAAGGGCGTACGGTCCAAAAATGCTCGCCTGGGGACGCTCCGGCGGGCATTTGTCATTTTGAGCCCCTTATTTTTCAGGAGAAGCGCTATGTCCCTCAAAGACCAAATCACCGAAGACATGAAGACCGCCATGCGCGCCAAGGACAGCGAGCGCCTGGGCACCATCCGCCTGCTGCTGGCGGCCTGCAAGCAGCGCGAGGTGGACGAGCGCATCGTGCTGGACGACGCCGCCGTGGTGGCGCTGGTGGACAAGCTGATCAAGCAGCGCAAGGATTCGATTGCGGCTTTTGAATCTGCGGCCCGGCAGGATCTGGCGGACAAGGAAGCGGCGGAGATCAAGGTATTGCAGGTGTATTTGCCGCAGCGCATGTCTTCGGACGAGGTGCTGGCGGAAGTACGGGCGATTGTTGCTGAGGTGGGGGCCAAGGGGCCGGGGGATATGGGGAAGGTGATGGGGGTTGTGAAGACTCGCTTGGCGGGGAAGGCGGAGATGTCTGCTGTGTCTGCGGCGGTTAAGACGGCTTTGGCTGGCTAGTTTTTGTATCGGGGGAGGTTTTTCCTTGCGGGGCTTTTGTATTTCCCCCCTATCCCCCCCGCCCCTTTCACCCCCGCCGGGGTGAAAGGGGAGCTAAAGCGGACAGCCGATTTGGTTGGTTCGCTTCGGCTACGGGTAAATTGAAGTGATGCGCATTGGTAGGCGTGCTGTGTTGGCGTGCCATGGGCGCAACCAAT
>CANCCF010000336.1 GCA_947374485.1 Comamonadaceae bacterium
CACGACGGACCGCCCTATGCCAACGGCAAGCTGCACATCGGCCACGCCCTGAACAAGGTGCTCAAGGACATGATCGTCAAGTCCAGGCAGTTGGCGGGCTTTGATGCGCAGTACATCCCCGGCTGGGATTGCCACGGCCTGCCGATCGAGAACGCCATCGAAAAACTGCATGGCCGCAAGCTCAGCCGTGACGACATGCAGGCCAAAAGCCGGGCCTTTGCCACCGAGCAAATCGCGCAGCAGCGCGAAGACTTCAAACGCCTGGGCGTGCTGGGCGACTGGGAACGCCCCTACCGCACCATGGACCCGGCCAACGAAGGCGGTCAGATCCGCGCCTTCAAGCGCGTGATCGAGCGTGGCTTTGTCTACCGGGGCCTGAAGCCCGTGTACTGGTGCTTTGACTGCGGTTCTTCACTGGCTGAATTCGAGATCGAATACGCGGACAAAAAGAGCGACACGCTGGACGTGGCCTTTGAAGCCAACGACACGGCCGCGTTGGCCAAGGCCTTTGGCTTGCCCGCCTTGCCGGGTGAAGGCAACAAAAAAGCCTTCGCCGTCATCTGGACCACCACCGCCTGGACCATCCCCGCCAACCAGGCATTGAATGCCAACCCCGCGCTGGAATACGCGCTGGTGGACACGCCACGCGGCGTGCTGCTGCTGGGCGCAGGCCTGGTGGAAAAGTGCCTGGAACGTTACCAGTTGCAGGGTACCGTGATCGCCACGGCCAAGGGCGAAGCCCTGCAGGGCCTGGTGTTCCGCCACCCCTTATACGACGTGGACTCGGGCGACGGCGAATACAGCTACAAGCGTCTCTCCCCTTTGTTCCTGGCCGACTACGTGAGCGACTCCGACGGCACCGGCATCGTGCATTCCTCGCCCGCCTATGGCGTGGATGACTTCAACAGCTGCGTCGCCCACGGCATGGCCTATGAGGACATCCTCAACCCGGTGCAGGGCAACGGCACCTATGCGGCCGAGCTGCCCCTGTTCGGCGGCCAGCACATCTGGAAGGCCTGCGCCCGCGTCATCGAGGTGCTGGCGCAAAGCGACAGGCTCATGGCCACACAAGCCATCACCCACAGTTACCCGCACTGCTGGCGCCACAAGACGCCGGTGATCTACCGCGCCGCGGCCCAGTGGTTCATCCGCATGGATGAGGGCGAAGGCGTGTTCACCAGCGACAAGGCGCCCAAGACCCTGCGTCAGCTGGCACTGGACGCCATCGAACAAACCCGCTTCTACCCCGAGAACGGCAAGAGCCGCCTGCGTGACATGATTGCGAATCGGCCCGACTGGTGCATCAGCCGCCAGCGCAGCTGGGGCGTTCCAGTCCCCTTCTTTTTGCACAAGGATTCTGGCGAGCTGCACCCGCGCACCATGGCCATCCTGGACCAGGCGGCGGACATTGTGGAACAAGGCGGCATCGAGGCCTGGAGCCGCGTGACGACCGAAGAGATTCTCGGCAACGAAGATGCGCCGAACTACACCAAGAGCACCGACATTCTGGAAGTCTGGTTCGACAGTGGCTCCACCTTCTGGCATGTGCTGCGCGGCAGCCACAAGAATGCCTACGGCCGCCCGCCGTACCACACCGAAGGTCCGGAGGCCGACCTGTACCTCGAAGGCCATGACCAGCACCGCGGCTGGTTCCACAGTTCCTTGCTGCTGGGCTGCGCCCTGTTCGACCGCGCACCCTACCGCGGCCTCTTGACCCACGGCTTTGCCACCGACGGCCAGGGCCGCAAGATGAGCAAGTCGCTGGGCAACACCATCGAGCCGCAAACCGTGAGCGACAAGATGGGCGCCGAAATCGTGCGCCTGTGGGTGGCCTCGACCGACTACTCGGGCGACCTGAACATCGACGACAAAATTCTGGCCCGCGTGGTGGACACGTACCGGCGCGTGCGCAACACATTGAAATTCCTGCTGGCCAATGTCAGTGACTTTGACCCGGCCACCGACACCGTGGCACCGGCGCAGATGCTGGAGATTGACCGCTACGCCCTGAGCCGCCTGGCCGAATTGCAGGGCGACATCCTGGCGCACTTCAATGCCTATGAGTTCCACCCGGTGGTCTCCAAGCTGCAAATCTATTGCAGCGAAGACCTGGGCGCGTTTTACCTGGACGTGCTGAAGGACCGGCTCTACACCACGGCCGCTGGTTCGCTCGCGCGCCGCTCGGCACAGACCGCGCTGTGGCAGATCACCCAGGCCATGCTGCGCTGGATGGCGCCCTTCCTGAGTTTCACCGCCGAAGAGGCCTGGGCCGTGCTGGGCGATGCCGGCAAGGTGGCCGCGAACCGGACCATCTTCCTGGAAACTTTTTCGCCATTGCCCAAGGCCGACGATGTGCTGCTGGCCAAGTGGAGCCGCATCCGCGCGCTGCGCGAGGCGGTGAACAAGGACATCGAAACCCTGCGCGCTGCGGGCCAGGTGGGTGCGTCGCTGCAGGCCGAGGTCACGCTCACGGTGAATGCGGCCGACTACGCGCTGCTCTCCAGCCTGGGCGAGGATTTGAAGTACGTGTTCATCACCTCGGCTGTTACGCTGGTGGCCGCTGACGAACAGGCGATTGCCGTCAAGCCTTCTGAGTCCACCAAGTGCGAGCGCTGCTGGCACTACCGCCTGGACGTGGGCAGCGTGGCCGCGCACCCCACGATTTGCGGGCGCTGCGCCAGCAACCTGTATGGCGCGGGCGAAACAAGGAACTTTGCCTGATGGCCCGCGGAGGCAAAAGGTCGGTGGGCCTGCAGCGCGCCAGTGGCGCTGGCATGCTGCAGTGGCTGGGTCTGGCCTTCATCCTCGTGCTGATCGATCAGTTCACCAAGGTGCTCATCGTCGGCTACTACCAGCTCGGCGACAGCACCTACGTCAGCAGCTTCTTCAATGTGGTGCGGGCGCACAACCGGGGGGCGGCGTTTTCCTTTCTGGCCGACTCGTCCGGCTGGCAGCGCTGGTTCTTTACCGGATTGGGAGTGGTCGCGGCGGGCGTCATCATCTGGATGCTCAAGAGCCACGCCGGCCAGCGTCTGTTTAGCTTCGCCATGGCCTGCATTTTGGGCGGCGCCGTGGGCAATGTGATTGATCGCATGGTGCACGGCTATGTGGTGGACTTTCTGGACTTCCACAGCCACGGCTACCACTTCCCGGCCTTCAACGTGGCCGACAGCGCCATCACGCTGGGCGCGGCCTGCCTGATTCTGGACGAGCTGCTGCGGGTGCGGCGCGGGCGATAAAATGGGGCATCGGCGCGGCCATCGGCCTGCCCCTCTCCCCTGTCTTTGGAAACTCCCATGACTATCAAGTTTGCAACGCACCTGGTGTGCACGGCGGTTCTGGCTCTCCTGCCCTGCTGCATGGTGCTGGCCCAAGAGGCACCTTCGGCGTCTGGCGCACCCGCCAACACCTCGGCCAGCTTCGACCGTGCGCTCAACAGTGAGAACAACTGGTAC
>CANCCF010000337.1 GCA_947374485.1 Comamonadaceae bacterium
GGTGGGCGCGGCCGTGGGGCGCAACCCCATCAGCATCGTCATACCCTGCCACCGCGTGGTTGGCGCCAGCGGCGCACTCACTGGTTATGCCGGTGGCCTGCCACGCAAGGTCGCCCTGCTGCAACTGGAGCAGCCCCAGCAAACGACAATCAACGCATGACAAAAACTACAAGCAAACCCTGGCTGGTCGACTTCGTTTTGCTGGCCGCCATCTGGGGCTCATCCTTCATGTTCATGCGTGTGGCCGCGCACGAAATGGGCGCACTGCCGGCGGCCGGTTTGCGGGTCTGCATTGCGGCCCTGTTCCTGTTCCCCCTGCTGCTGTTCAAGGGCCTGGGCAGCGCGCTGCGCCAGCACTGGAAGCTGACCTTTGCCGTGGGCGTGCTGAACTCGGCCATTCCCTTTGTCTGCTTCACCTATGCCCTGCTGTCCATCACCACCGGGCTGTCGGCGATTCTGAATGCCACCGTGCCCCTGTTTGGCGCCCTGATTGCCTGGGCCTGGCTGAAGGACCGGCCCAGCGGCTCGCGCATGGTCGGTCTGGCCGTGGGCTTTATCGGCGTGAGCATGCTGGCCTGGGACAAGGCCAGCTTCCAGCCCGACGCCAGCGGCACCACCACCGGCTGGGCCGTGCTGGCGGTGCTGTTTGCCTGCCTGTGCTATGGCACAGCGGCCAGCGTGGCCAAGCGCTTTATGGGCGGCCTGCCCTCGCTGGTCTCGGCCACCGGCAGCCAGATCGGCGCCAGCATCGCCCTCCTGCCCCTGACCTGGCTGTACTGGCCGACCCAGACACCCAGCCTGCGCACCTGGGCCTGCGTCATCGTGCTCGGGGTGGTGTGCACCGGCCTGGCCTACATCCTGTACTTCCGCCTGATCGAGCGCGCCGGCCCGGCGCGTGCCCTGGCTGTGACCTTTGCGATTCCGGCCTTTGCCGTGTTCTACGGCGTGCTGCTGCTGGGCGAGAGCATCACGCCCTGGATGGTGGTCTGCGCCCTGGTCATCATTGCAGGCACTTCGCTGTCCACCGGCTTGGTGAGCCTGCGGCTGCGCGCAAGCGTCGCAAATTGAGACCAAGCGGGCGCAGTTTGACCCAGGTCATCTGCGCCAGCAGCCCAAAGCCATAACCTTGGCTCCAACGTTCACACCTTTGGTGAATAAGAGGAGCCACTATGCAATTTTCTCGTTCCACCCTTGCCGCTCTGGTCTTGTCCATTGGAGCCGCTGGCATGGGCACAGCCCTGCCCACCATGGCCGCCGAGGTAGCGGTCGCCGCCCATCCGGGCTCGGTTGAACGCGCCAAAGCCGGGCGCGCCACCGAGCTGCTCGATGCGGCCGTGGCCTACCTCAAACGCAATGGCACGGCCCAGGCCTTTGCGGCCTTTAACGACCCCAAGGGCAGCTTTGTCTACGGCCCCTACTTTGTCTATGTGGTGGACGGCGATGGCTTCATGCATGCCAATGGCGGCAACCAGTTCTCCCTGGCCGGCCACAATGTGATCGACATGCGCGACGCCGCTGGCAAACCGCTGGTGCGTGACCTGCTGGCAGCGGCGGCGAAGTCGCCCACCGGCTCTGTCGAGTACCGCTGGCTCAACCCCGAAGACAACCGCATCGAAGTCAAGACCAGCCTGTACCACCAGGTCGATGGCTATGTGGTGAGCGTGGGCTACTACACGCCGCGCGCCAACCGGGCTGAGGCCCAGGCGCTGCTGGACCGGGCCGTGGATTTCCTCAAGAGCAACCAGCCCGACACCGCCTTTGCCAGCTTCAGCAACCCGCGCGGTGGCTTTGTGCAGGACGACCAGTATGTGTTTGCCATCGGCATCGAGGACGGCAAATACCGCGCCTCGGGTGCGGCGCCCCAGCTCAATGGCATGGATGTGCGCGGCATGCGCGACGCCGCCGGCAACACCCTGTTTGAAGAGATGATTGCCCTGGCCCGCAAATCGGGCAGCGGCACGGTGGACTATGTCTGGCGCAACCCGGCCACCAATGCGGTGGAGTCCAAGCACACGCTGATCCAGCGCGTGGGGGATGTGCTGCTGGGCGTGGGCTACTACACCAAGTAAGCCTTTGAAGACTGGGGAAAACGCCGGGTAGCTGGCGTCGCCTTTTATCAACAGACGGTCGTAACAACGGGAGACGGGTCCGCGCGCAGGCTCTAGGATGCGTGCACCATGAGCGATATCCCCACACTGCGCAAAGACCTGGCCACCGCCTTCCGTTGGGCCGCACGGCTTAACTTGCATGAGTCAATTGCCAACCACTTCAGTGTGGCTACCAACGCCTCGGGCAGCCAGTTTTTACTCAACCCGGTAGGCAGCCATTTCTCGCGCATACGCGCCAGCGACTTGTTGCTGCTGGACGCCAACGACCCCGCAACCCAACAAGGCGAGAACGCCCCCGACCCCACCGCCTGGAACCTGCACGCCGCCCTGCACCAGGCCTTGCCGCAGGCGCGCTGCATTCTGCACACGCACATGCACAACGCCACCGTGCTGTGCTGCCTCAAAGACTTTGAATTTTTGATGCTGGACCAGAACGCCTGCCGCTTTCACCAGCGCATTGCCTATGACCGCGACTACGCCGGCATGGCCCTGGACGCGGACGAGGGCACGCGCGTCGCGGCCCTCATGGGTCAAGGCAAAAGTGTGCTGTTCATGGGCAACCACGGTGTCATCGTGGTCGGCCCCACGGTGGCGCAAGCCTTTGACGAGCTGTACTACCTGGAGAAGGCCTGTGCCCTGCAGGTGGCTGCCTTGGCTACCGGGCGCGAACTCGCCCTGATCCCCGAGGCTGTCGCCGCACGCGCCAGCAGCCAGTGGAACGATTACCCCACGCGCTTTTCAGCGCTTCACTTCAACGCCTTGCAAACCATCCTCAACCAGGAAGAACCGGACTACCCAACATGAACCCAAACATCATCATTACCTGCGCCGTGACCGGCGCTGGCGACACCGTTGGCAAGAACCCCCATGTGCCGGTGACACCGCGCCAGATTGCCGACGCGGCCATTGAAGCCGCCAACGCCGGTGCCACCGTGGTGCACTGCCATGTGCGCGATCCGCAAACCGGCAAAGGCAGCCGCGACCCGGCGCTGTACCGCGAGCTCATGGAGCACATCAAGGCCTCCGGTGTGGACGTCATCGTCAACCTCACCGCCGGTATGGGCGGCGACCTGGAAATTGGCGCCGGCGAGACCCCCTGCAACTTCGGCCCCGGCACCGACCTGGTCGGGCCGCTGACCCGCCTGGTGCATGTGGAAGAGCTGCTGCCCGACATCTGCACGCTGGACTGCGGCACGCTGAACTTTGGCGATGGCGACACGATTTATGTCTCCACACCGGCCGCCCTGCGCGTGGGCGCCAAGCGCATCACCGAGCTGGGTGTGAAGGCCGAGTTGGAAATTTTTGACACCGGCCACCTGTGGTTTTCCAA
>CANCCF010000338.1 GCA_947374485.1 Comamonadaceae bacterium
TAGTCAACCAACATGGCTTCCAGCGTGGTGCGACATCCGCCGACCGGCCCTACACACCGTCGGGTGCCAACGTTACGGAGGAAACGTACTTCTCCGTGCTGATTGGAAACGTTTGCAACTCCCTTCAAACGACAAGCCTGCGCCACTTCCTGGGCAACATCGTCATCAAACCTGAAGTGCGCAATGTCCTGTGTCAGCAGGCCATGGTGCACGGACGCCCCACAGGCCTGCGCATTCAAAAGCTGCTGCAAAAAGCCAGGGAGGTCCAGACATGGTGGTCCTTTGAAGATGAAGACCGCGAGGCCGTGTTCGTTGCCATGTTCATGCACGGCATCGACTACTGGTTGTCTCCTTGCTTCCAGGATGGCGTATCCATCAAGGGATACGTGCGCGAAATCGTCACGCCTGAACTGCGGGTGCTGGACCGCAACAACCCCAGAGCGGGACAAACCCTGCGCCTGTGCATGGGGTGGGCCAATGACGATGACGAGTCCATGTTCTCTGAACACATGGAGCGCCGCATGCGCATGGCCGCCAGTGTTCTTGACCTGCGTGACTTCTGAAAGGACGAACCATGACTTTGAACTCCATTCTGGACCGCCATGATTTTCATGAGCATGGCGACAGTGCAGACCACTGGGGTGGCATTTCCAACCGGACCGCCAGAAGCGCTTACCGGATGCGCATGCTCAGCTGGATATTGCGCATCTATTGCGGTGTCGGTGGCATGCAAGCCTACTGGGAAGGCGGTGGCCTTAACCAAAGGCCCATCGCCGACGTACTGGGTTTACCCGAACTTGCGGACCCAAACTGCAGTGCCGATGTCTTGAAAGGTCTTCTGAACCAAAAGGCGGCTGAAGTACTGGGTGGTCTGACGGCTGTTGGCACAAAGGACTTCTCAATGCAAACTGCCAACTGGCCAGTGGAGGACTGCCCCATGAGCCGCACTCTGCAGTGGCTCTCCAATAGTGCAGGCCTGAATCCGATTGAGCACGCCATCTTTGAGCTGGCTGTGGCGCTGCGGGTGTTTCGGCCAATGAACAAGGCCGCTGAATCCTGGGGCCATATGCACAAGGGGGACCTGCCCTACGCCCTGAGTGCTGTACTGAACATACCCTTTGAAGCGGTGATGGCGGCCTGCAACCCCAAAGGCGCACTGCTCGCTTCGGGCATCGTGCGCATCTCACGCCATGGCGATGAGGACCTGGGAGGCATGCTGTATGTGCCAAGGCAACTGGCGGAGAGCATTGCCTACCACCAGGGAAAGCCTGAAGGCATCCTGGCGCATATGGCCGAACCTCTGCAGACCCCCAAACTGATCCTGAACGACTTTTCTCACGTTCAGAGCCACAACCGGTTGGCGCAGTGCTGGCTTGCAGGAGTCCTGGCTGCCACGGCCGCAGGCGAGACGGCGGGTCATTTGCTGGTCACGGGGCCACCGGGTCTGGGTAAAACAGAATGGAGCAGGGCGCTGCTGGTGGATGCCGGTGCACACGCCATGGAAATGGTGGTGATCACCGCCGTTGGCGACACACTGACGGGCGAGGACCGGCTGCAACACCTGCGCATGATTATGCGGATGATGCGTTCTACAAGCCGGGGTGTCATTCTCTTTGATGAGGCAGACGATGCTTTCAGGCCACCGAGCAATGCGGCAGGAGCTGGCGGCGGCCGGGGAGGCAATGAAGCAGTCAGTATGGACAACCACCGTGCATCCATGAACCGCTTGCTGGAAGATAGCCGGATTCCGGTGATCTGGATCATGAACAACCCTGATGTGCTGGACCCGGCAGTCCTGCGCCGCTTTGATGTGGAAATCCACTTCGAGGGCATTCCGCGGTCCGTTCGCATGGCCTTGATTGAAAACCGCTTTCAGCACCGCCTGACCAGCGATACCGTTGATCTCTTTGACCAGGCTGACCCAGGCCGCACTGACAAGTCTCAAGCGAACGCCCAAGAAAATGAGTGGCAGCGCTGGGGCCAGGTGCCGTCTCTCACACCGGCGCTGATTGACCGCCTGGGTCTGGTCAGTGAACGGGCGGACAAAGCGGGCATGCCCATGGACGAGTCCCTGTGTCGGCACTGGTTGCGTCAGCGTCTACCGGGCAAGGCCACACGTCACCTGCGCCCGCAGTTGTCGACCCATGCAGACAGCCAACCGGTCTATGACCCGGAAGTCTGGAGTGCAGACAACGTGAATGCCAGCGTGGACCTGCTGGAGCTGGTGGAAGGCATTAAGAAAAACGGCAATGCCCGCATTGCACTGTCCGGTTCCCCGGGCACGGGAAAGACAGCTTTTGCCAAAGCCTTGGCGCGCATGCTGGACAAGCCGCTGCTGGAACAGCGGGCCTCTGATCTGCTATCGCCCTATGTGGGTGAGACGGAGCAGCGCATCAGCCAATGCTTTGACCAAGCCTGGGATGAGGACGCTGTGCTGTTCATTGACGAGGTGGACGGCTTGCTTGCCAACCGCCAGCACGCGGTGCGCAACTGGGAGGTCACCCAGGTCAATGAACTGTTGGAACAGTTGGGCGAGTTTCAGGGTGTTGTGGTGGTGGCCACCAACCGTCTGGACGCCATTGATCCGGCTGCACTGCGACGCCTGGATATCAAGGTGCACTTTGAAGCGTTGAAGCCCATTCAGGTTCGAGCTGGATTTGAGCAACTTTGCAAAGCATTGCAACTGTCTTGCAGTGAAGATGATCTGCGGAAGGTGTCAACACTGTCCGGCATCACGCCTGGTGACTTTGCTTGCATTGCACGCCGCTTGGGCTTTGCACAAGTGCCCAACGCTGCTGACGGCCTGATCACACTGCTCGAAGAAGAGCTTGCCCTTAAAAGTCCGATCAAGCAGTCGATGGGTTTTGTCAGCCAGGCACACAACCCATCCAACGCATCGGGGGTGTAACCATGTTCCAGCACAACCCCTTGATTCATCCGCCGTAGCGGATCGGATGCAACTGCGCAAACCGCAGTCCAGAAAAACCAAAAGTTAGATCAATTCCGCCAGTGCAAATATTTTTTTGCGAACTGTCGGACGGGGGAAAGCTTTGCCCAAAACGTGCTTAGCCAGAGCCCTCAAAAGTTCAATATTGATTGGTCAGTAACAACACAACCCGAGTAAAGAAATTATGTCTCACAAAAAACAGTCAGTAGTTCGCAAGTCAGAAAACAGTGCCCCCCACTATACAAAGCGTTGGGATGGTGGTGTGGAGGTCAACACGGGACTCGCACCCATCCAGGATGTGCGCTTTCTGTGTGTGGCAATCAACTACCCCTACATGTTTGAGAAACCCCTGGGTGATCTGACCATTGAGCGCCATTGGTCAGCAGCCTTCACACTGACCTGCATGGAGATTGACGAATTCTTGGGGCGGAACAAGCGTGGGTTCTGCTGGAGGCAACTCGACATTGACGATGGCCAGCCGCA
>CANCCF010000339.1 GCA_947374485.1 Comamonadaceae bacterium
GCCCAAAGCCGTTGATTGGATAGCCTCCCTTTTTTGAACGCCCGACTTTAGAGTGGGCGACCTTGCAAACCCAAGGCACAAATAAAAGGAGACAACGTGATTCCACCCGCATTCGATTACCACGCCCCGCGCTCGGTCGCCGAGGCCATAAACCTGCTGTCCTCGCTGGGCGACGAGGCCAAGCTGCTGGCCGGTGGCCACAGCCTTCTGCCCATGATGAAGCTGCGCTTTGCCCAGCCCGGCGTGCTCATAGACATCAACCGCATCCCCGAATTGCGCGGCATCAGCGAAGAGGGTGGCCTTATCCGCATAGGCGCGATGACCAGCGAGAACGAACTGATCTCCTCGCCCCTGCTCAGCGCCAAACTGCCCCTGCTGGGTGAAGCCGCCAAATTGATTGCCGACCCCCAGGTGCGCAACCGCGGCACCATAGGCGGCGACATTGCCAACGGCGACCCGGGCAATGACCACCCCGCGATTGCCATGGCGCTGGACGCCACGTTTGTGCTGCAAGGCCCCAAGGGCGAGCGCCAGGTGAAAGCGGTGGACTTCTTCCACGGCACCTATATGACGGCCTTGGCTGAGGACGAAATCCTCACCGCCATCCTGATTGCGCCCTTCGCCTCTGGCACTGGCTACGCCTACCAAAAACTCAAGCGCAAGACCGGCGACTGGGCCACCGCCGGCGCGGCCGTGGTGCTGCGCATGGCCGGTGGGGTGGTGACACATGCCAGCATCGGTTTGACCAACGTAGCACCCACCGCGCTGCGCGCCCGGGATGCGGAAGCCGCGTTGATTGGCAAGCCCATCAACGCCGCCTCACTGGACGCCGCGGCGGCCGCCGTGCGCGCCATCTGCGATCCGGCAGAAGACCTGCGCGGGGACGCCGAATACAAGACCGCCATGGCAGCAGAGATGACCAAGCGCGCCATCTCCGCCGCCGCTGCGCGCTGCAGCTAAGCCCGCATCCCCACAGAAACCAACACCGGAGACAAAGAGCATGAGTAAAAAAATGGTGGCCATGACCCTGAATGGCAAAAGCGTGGAAGAGGCGGTGGAGCCGCGCACCCTGTTGATTCACTTCCTGCGCGAAAAAATGTGCCTGACCGGCGCCCACATCGGCTGCGAGACCAGCCACTGTGGCGCCTGCACCGTGGACATTGACGGCCAGTCGGTCAAGAGCTGCACCCACCTCACGGTGCAGTGCGAAGGCAGCGAAGTCAAGACCGTGGAAGACCTGGCCAGCGCTGGCGTGCTGCACGCGATTCAAGATGCGTTCTACAAGGAGCACGGCCTGCAGTGCGGCTTTTGCACCCCCGGCATGCTGATGCGCGCCTACCGCTTTTTGCAGGACAACCCGAATCCCACGGCCGAAGAAGTGCGCCACGGCATGTCCGGCAATCTGTGCCGCTGCACCGGCTACCAGAACATCGTCAAGGCGGTGTTGCATGCGGCCAAGACCATCCAACAACAAAGCGCGGTGGCCGCGTAAGCGGCACACGCCACCCAGGAGACGCACACCATGAACGCACCTTTGAGTGAACGCGAAAAAGCCCTGATGGGCATGGGCGAGAGCCGCCTGCGCAAGGAAGACGCCCGCTTTATCCAGGGCAAGGGCAACTATGTGGACGACATCAAGCTGCCTGCCATGCTGCACATGGACATCGTCCGCGCGCCCGTGGCCCATGCCCGCATCAAGCGCATCAACAAGGAAGCCGCGCTGAAGATTCCCGGCGTGATTGCCGTGCTCACTGCCGAGGATCTGAAGCCGTTGAAGCTGCACTGGATGCCCACCCTGGCCGGTGATGTGCAGGCCATGCTGGCCGATGAAAAAGTGCACTTCCAGATGCAGGAAGTGGCCGTCGTCATTGCCGAAGACCGCTACGCCGCGGCCGACGGCGTGGAAGCCGTGGAAGTGGAATACGAAGAACTCGAAGCCGTGGTCGATCCGTTTGAGGCACTCAAGGAGGGCGCCCCGGTGTTGCGCGAAGACCTGGTGGGCAAGGCGGAAGGCGCTCACGGTCCGCGCAAACACCCCAACCACATCTTCACCTGGCAGGCCGGCGACAAGGAAGCCACTGACGCGGCCTTTGCATCGGCTGCCGTCACCGTCACGCAGGACATGCACTACCCGCGCGTGCACCCCTGTCCGCTGGAGACCTGCGGCTGCGTGGCCAGCTTTGACCCGATACGCGGTGAGCTCACCACCTGGGTCACCAGCCAGGCGCCGCACGTGGTGCGCACCGTGGTGTCCATGCTCTCGGGCATCCCTGAATCCAAGGTGCGCATCATCTCGCCGGACATTGGTGGCGGCTTTGGCAACAAGGTGCCGATCTACCCCGGCTATGTCTGCGCCATCGTGGCCTCCATCGTGCTGGGCCGCCCAGTGAAATGGGTGGAAGACCGCATCGAGAATCTGTCCAGCACCGGCTTTGCCCGCGACTACCACATGACCGGCGAACTCGCCGCCACGGCCGACGGCAAGATCCTGGCGCTGCGCACCCATGTCACCGCCGACCACGGCGCCTTTGACGCCTGTGCCGACCCCAGCAAATTTCCGGCCGGCATGTTCCACATCTGCTCGGGCTCGTACGACATTGCCGCGGCCCACTGCTCGGTGGACGGTGTCTACACCAACAAGGCGCCCGGTGGTGTCGCCTACCGCTGCTCCTTCCGCGTGACCGAAGCGGTGTACCTGGTGGAGCGCATGGTCGACGTGCTGGCGCAAAAACTGGGCATGGACAAGGCCGAGATCCGCAGCAAGAATTTCATCAAACGCGAGCAGTTCCCCTACAAATCGGCCTTCGGTTTTGAGTACGACTCGGGCGACTACCAGACTGCCCTGGACAAGGTGCTGGACGCGGTCGACTACAAGGGACTGCGCGCCGAGCAGGCCATCAAACGCGCCGACCCGAACTGCCCAACCCTCATGGGTATTGGCCTGGTCAGCTTCACCGAAGTGGTGGGCGCAGGCCCCAGCAAGATCTGCGACATCCTGGGCGTGGGCATGTTCGACTCGTGTGAGATCCGCGTGCACCCCACCGGCAGCGCGATTGCGCGCATGGGCACCATCTCGCAAGGCCAGGCGCACCAGACCACCTATGCGCAAATCATCGCCACCGAACTCGGCATCTCCTCGGAGATCATCCAGGTGGAAGAGGGCGACACCCACACCGCGCCCTATGGCCTGGGCACCTACGGTTCGCGCTCCACCCCGGTGGCCGGTGCGGCCATCGCCATGGCGGCACGGAAAATCCACGTCAAGGCCAAGACCATTGCCGCGCACCTGATGGAAGTGAGCGAGGCCGACCTGGAGTGGGAAATCGACCGCTTCAAGGTCAAGGGCAACGACGCCAAGTTCAAGACCATGACCGAAATCGCCTGGGCCGCCTACCACCAGCCACCGGCTGGCCTGGAGCC
>CANCCF010000340.1 GCA_947374485.1 Comamonadaceae bacterium
TGGCGGCTTTACCGCGCCCAGCCGCGGCCGCATTCTGTTGGGTGGGCAGGACATCACGCACATGCCACCGGCCAGGCGGCCCACGGCCACCGTGTTCCAGGACTACGCGCTGTTTCCGCACCTGGGCATTGCCGAGAACGTGGCTTTCGGTTTGTCGGTGCGCAAGCTGGGCCGGGCCGAGACAACGCAAAGGGTGGAGGCCATGCTCAAGCTGGTGGGCCTGGAGGGTTTTGGCAAGCGAGCGATTGCGGCGGCCTCGGGCGGCCAGCGCCAGCGCATTGCCCTGGCGCGCGCGCTGGTGATCGAGCCCTCGCTCTTGCTGCTGGACGAACCGCTGGGCGCGCTGGACCTGAGCCTGCGCCGCCAGATGCAGGAAGAGCTGCGCCGCATCCAGCGCCTGCAGGGCCGCACCTTTATCCACGTCACCCACGACCAGGAAGAGGCCATGGCGCTGGCCGACCAGGTGCTCATCATGAACCACGGCCGCATCGAAGACATGGGGCCGCCCGAACGTGTGTACCAGGCGCCGCGCACCCGCTTTGCCGCCCGTTTTCTGGGCGAGAGCACGGTGCTGGATGGCGTGGTGCGTGGCAACAACGCCGGGGTGCTGGAGATCGACACGCCCTGCGGCCTGCTGCACGTGGCGGGCAGCCGCAGTGCGGGAGACACGGTGGCTGTGGCCCTGCGCCCCGAGGCCGTGAAGCTGGGCCCCTGCGCCGAGGGCGACCTGCGCCTGGGCAACTTGCGCGTGGAGGACACGGTGTACCAGGGCAGCTTTGTGCGCGTGAGCGGCGCGGCCGCGGGCGGTTTGCACGTGCTGGCCAAGGTCAGCGCGCAAAGCCTGCAAGCCCCTGGCCTGCAAGAGCTGGCAGCCGGTAGCATGGTGCCCATCTCCGCCAGCCGCAGCGGCCTGGTGCTGCTGGAAGACTGAACCATGAACACCCCACACCACGATACCCATGCGTGCCCCGAATGCCGCGCCGAGCAGTGGTACCGCGTGCGCCAGCTCGCGCACGGCATCACCCACATCGACGAGCCGCACATAGACCCGTTCTACCGCTGCAACATCTGGCATGTGCGCGGGCGTGACAGCGACCTGTTGGTGGACTCCGGCATGGGTGTGGTCAGCTTGTGCGCCCAGGTGCCCTGGCTGCGTGAGCGCCCCGTGCTGGCCGTGGCCAGCCACGCGCACTTCGACCATGTGGGCAACCACCACGAGTTTGCCCAGCGTGCCTGCCACCCGGCAGAGGCCCACATCCTGGCCGAGCCGCGCAGCGACTGGAACCTGGCCGACCGCTTTGCGGTGGTGGAGATGTTCACCGCACTGCCACCCGGTGGCTACCGCCAGGCCGACTACCAGGTGCAGGCCTCCCCCGCCACGCGCCTGGTGGATGCGGGCGACGTCATCGACCTGGGTGACCGTGTGTTTGAAGTGCTGCATGTGCCCGGCCACTCGCCCGGCTCGATTGCCCTGTGGGAGCAAGCCACCGGCGTGCTGTTCTCGGGCGATGCGGTCTACGACGGCCCCTTGGTGGATGACGCCTACCACGCCAACAGTGCGCACTACCAGGACAGCATGCAGCGCCTGTCCCATCTGCCGGTGCAGACGGTGCATGGCGGGCATTTTGAGAGCTTTGGGCGGGCGCGCTACCAGCAGCTGATAGCCGAGTACCTGGCAGGGCAGCGCGCGCCGGGGTGTCCGGCGGGCTGAAGCATCACCGGCTGGCGCCTTGTTCTGGCACGAAAAGGTGGCGCAGCGCCTGCCGGCGTACGCCGGCTCAAGGAGCAAGTCGCGGAAATCCTGTGCTGACCAGGATGTCGTGCACCAGCTCCAGCCGTACCAGCGGGCTCTCCAATGCCATCAGCCTTTGTTTGTGTTCCAGGGGCAGTTGCAACAGCTCACACCAGCGGTTGGCGACCCAACCACATTCGCTCAGCCGGTAGGGCTTGCCAAAAGGAAGCTGCTCTTGTGGCATTCCTTTGGCCTGCAGGCCTTGAATGATGTGTCCGAGTGCGTCGGCAGTCACCTGAAGGTCTGGCGGTATATCCACCGGGGCGTCGGGCGCCAGCAGATCCGCATCGCAAACCCAAAGACCGTAATGGAGCTTTTCGCGCTTGGTGATGCGAAAACGCTGGGTGCCCACACACTGCACCATGATGAGTCCCGCCTGGGGCCGGGAGAGCGCCGTGATGGTGGCCAGCGTCCCTACCTCGTTGAACGCCTCCTGCGCGAAAGCGTCCCCGCTGGGGGGCGAGGCCGCGTTCGCAGTGGCGGTCAATTGCCGGACTTCCGATCCTTCGGTCAGTGCGACCACGCCAAACGGTGTGCCGTTTTTGTGGCACTTGCCAATCATGTCCAGGTAGCGCACTTCAAATATTTGCAATGGCAGCAAGCCGTCGGGGTTGAGCACCGTTCCCAGCGGAAAAAGCGGCAAGGATTGAAGTTGGAGCGATTCGGGCATGGGGTCCATGGTAGCCACGCCAGCGAATATTGTCTGGGTGGGGGTTTTGGAATGGCATGCGCCTTGTCAGGATGGCGCAGCCCATCCACCCCAAGCCTTGCCATGACCAGATCGGGGGCTTGTACGACGCCCACCCTTGCAATAAGTTAGGTGATTTGCCTACCAAAACTCAAGCCAGCCACTCCTTCACGCGGGCCACCATTTTATCGGCGGAGATACCGTAGCGGTCGTGCAAGGTGGGTAGTGCTCCAGCGTCCAGGAAGGCATCGGGCAGGGCCAGCATGCGGTACTTGGCGGGCAACACGCCTTCACACAGCAGCAAGCTGGCGATGGCTTCGCCCAAACCACCGATGACCGAATGGTTTTCAGCCACCACGACCAAGCGGCCGGGTTTGCGCACCTCGGCCAGGATGGTGGCAGAGTCCAAAGGCTTGATGGTGGGGCAGTGCAGCACGGATACGCTGACCTTATCGGCTTCGAGCAGCTTGGCAACCTCGAGGGAGCGCATGGTCATGAAGCCGCTGGAGATGATCAGCACATCGTTGCCATCGCGCAGGCGCTTGGCTTTGCCCAACTCGAAGCTGTAGTCGTATTCGTCCAGCACCAGCGGCACGTTACCGCGCAGCAGCCGCATATAGACCGGGCCTTGGTGTGCAGCAATCTGGGGCACAGCCTGGGTGATGTCGAGTGCGTCACAAGGGTCCACTACGGTCAGGCCGGGGATGGCGCGCATCATGGCCAGGTCTTCGGTGGCCTGGTGGCTGGGGCCGTAGCCGGTGGTGAGGCCGGGCAGGGCGCAGCAGATTTTGACGTTCAGGTTTTCTTCGGCAATCACCTGGTGGATGAAGTCATAGGCCCGGCGTGTGCCGAACACGGCATAGGTGGTGGC
>CANCCF010000341.1 GCA_947374485.1 Comamonadaceae bacterium
CATCCGCTGGCTGGCCGAGGTGCACGACCCCATGGTCGTGCCTGGCACGGTTCCCGCCACGCCCCAGCAAAAGATGCAGGCGCGCGTGGAAACCGAAATTTGCAGGCAGGCCGATGTGGCCATCTGGTTCACCGAGCAGGCCCTGGCCAGCGCCAAACTACGCAACCCGGAACTGGGCGAGCGCGGCCGCATGATGCTGCCGGGTGTCGATGAGCCACCGTACCAGTTGGAGCCCTACCAGCCGGGAGAAAAGTTTGTGCTGGGCCACTTTGGTTCGCTGTCGGAAACACGCAACCTGGCCAGCACCATTGGCGCCCTGGAGATGCTGCTGGATCAACACCCGGAACTGGCTGGCAAGGTGGAACTGCATGTGTACGGTGGCCCGCTGGACCCGATTTCAGCCGCAGCTGCAGCCAACGCCCGCCACCCCCTTGTTCGCCATTTCGGCCGCATCGAGTCTGACCCGGTCAGCGGCAAAAGCGGGCGCGAGCAGATCCTGCAGCGCATGCGCAGCGCCGATGTGCTGCTGCTGCTGCATGGCGTGGAGCCGATTTGTGCGGAGTACATTCCATCGAAGATGTATGAGTATTTGTGGATGCAGCGGCCGATTCTCGCGCATGTTCATTGCAATACCCAGTTGCAAACCATGCTGCTGAATGCAGGTAACAACTGGGTGGTAAATGATGTTCCCGGGCCAAGGGACAAGGACGTCAAGGCGGCATTGAACCAACTGTTGATGCAGTTGATATCGCTTTGGCAGACAGGTGCCATTCCAGACCGCAAAACGCCAGCCGAATATTCAACCCAAAAAGCCGTAGAGCATATGCTCAGGTGGCAATCCCGAATCAAATGAGCCGAACGCCATGATGCCGATCTTTATCAAAAGAGCCTATTACGTCTTGTTTTTGGCTTTTCTCGCCATTCTTCCGGTTTCCGGCACCATCGCATTGCGCAATCTGATTCTGATTTTGCTGCTTGTGTTGCTGCTGGTGAGCGTCGGGGTGTACCGGTCCGCGTTGGCGATCAAGCCTTCCGAAATCTGGCGCCGAGTCCCTTGGAGCTTCAAATGCTTGGCTGTATTTCTTCTGTTATTCCCGCTCTGGGCTGTACAGCAGGAGGTTGCGCTGCAAAATTTGGGGGGACAGTGGGTGGAACTCATTCTGTCAGCCTTGATCGGGTGGGGTGCGGTCATGCTGCTTGGGCAAAGGGGACCGGGCTTGCTGGCCTTGGGTGCGGCGAGTTCCTTGCCCCTGGTGTTGCATCTGCTCTTGTTCCTGGCGGGGCTGGCAGGTCTGCTGAGCCCGGCCTTTTATGCGGACCCCAGTCTGGGCACGGTTTGGCAATCCCTGCGTGACCATGGCATGGGCGAAACCTACCAGGCGCTGCATCTGCATGACCTGTTTGCCGGCTTCCGGGGTGTGGAGCCCATGCATGGCAATCTGGGCTACCCCGGTGACCAGGCTATATCGCTTTTCTGTGCCTGTTTGGCCATGGGCTGGCTGGGTTCCGCCACCAATTTGCGCTGGAAACCCTTTCTGGGCATTGCGATATGCCTGCTCAGTGTGTTTGTCGCCCAGTCACGTGGGGGCATTCTGTACTCCTTCCTGCTGCTGTTGCTGGCGGGCGCGACCTATTGGCTGAAGATGCGCACCAAGGCCGGTGGCACAGGATTGCGCCCTGGCGGTGCAAGGCAAGCGCTTGTCATGGGTGGGCTGGCCTTGATCGGGGTTTTGTTGTTGGCAGGCATCGCGGTGCAATCCGTGCGCAATGACAGCCGCTGGAAAACCATGGCTGACAAGGTGAGCTTGGGACTGCAGTACGAGAACCCGGTTCAACTGCTGTGCGACGGACCATCGGCAGAATACGAGGCCGGGATTCGCCAAAAGTTTGCAGACAACCCCCAGTATGCCGAGGACGTGATCAATGGCCTGAAGGTCCAGGATGGCGGACGCATACTACTGATGCGCGTCGCCTCGCAGATGGTTTTGGAAAATGGGCGTGGACTGGATGGATCACGCCAATCCTTCAAGAAGCTGATTGCTAAAAAATGTGGCCATGTGCCTGTGCTTGATTTTGCGCACTCGCACCAGGGATGGCTTGACCTGGCCTTGGCGCTGGGTTGGCTAGGCCTGGCATTGTTTGCCACGGTCATGCTCTCTTTCTTGCGTCGGGGCTGGCGTTCACTGGGCGAGGCCGACCTTCGCCCTTGGGCGTTTGCACTTTTTCTTGTGTCGGCCTTCTGGATCTCACGTGGCTTCGCCGATTCGATTTACCGCGAACACAATCTTGAAATGCAGTTCCTGGTCATGTCGTACTTGTATGCGCGCATGGTTTTCAGCAGGGAAATTGGTGTCACGTCGGCCCGCGATTGACAAAATAGCTTGAGTATTCCGGCTTTCTCTTTACCAGCCACAGGCGTATATCTTCCTTGAGGCGCCGCTTCAGCGAATTGTTGTAACTGAAGCCAATGCCACCACCCACGCCCTGTATGACCGGGGCAACCGGGAGCAGGGAGTTGCTGATTTTTTCATGCAAAAATATTTTGAGGAAAGCCTCCTCAAGATTGCCACCGTTTTCGAGGTCAATTTTCAGATGGGCATCTGCATAATATTTGCAATATTCTTCGGCGCTGATGATATAAAAGCGGGTATCCAGATAGGCAAAGTGGATTGGCTTGTGCATTGAAAAGACGTTGCTGAAAACACCCTTGAATAATTGCGTGCCATTCCAGTTGCGTACACAGTCCACATAGTTGTCCACCCACAGTTTGGAGGTGCATTTGGAAAAGCAGCCCGCTTCGCTGATGTGCTGAGAATGCGCAAGGGCATAGCGCACTATCTCACCTTCGCCATAACCGCGCCCCAGGGAGCGCACCAGAGCCTGGTTGTTTTCAAATTTCAGGTATTCAATATTGGCTGCCGGAAATTTGCCGGCGATATGGGGGGCGAAATCAAAATTGGAACCATCACACAAGACCAGCGGGGCATGCGGCGCAATGGCCAGCCATTTTTCAATGGATTGCATTGAATAATGCAGCCGTTCTTCCGTCCTGGAAAGGGACACACCCGGGTCATGTGCGATGACGCTGGAGGTCAAAAGAATGGGTATTTGTCGGGCGTTCATGCGGTCGGACGGCATCTTCAGATCAATTTGTACAAATAGCGCTGGAGTATAATTCACGCCGCGCCGGGTGGCAGTGCTTTGTGCCCGCGCAGCTTGAATTAGAAAAAATTGTCTGGAAACATGGCATGAAACCAATTGTTTTATATTGCTGCACCTATTCGAAGGACCTTGCACGGGTTCTGCGTCTGGCAGAAAGCATATCCCGCTTCAACA
>CANCCF010000342.1 GCA_947374485.1 Comamonadaceae bacterium
ATGTTCTGGATGCTGGTGAAAAAATACGCCACGGCCGCGGGCATTCTGGTGCCCTTGTCGCCCCACACCCTGCGCCACGCCTTTGCCACCCATTTGCTCAACCACGGCGCCGATTTGCGCGCGGTGCAAATGCTGCTGGGCCATGCCGATATCTCCACCACCACGATCTACACCCACGTGGCGCGTGAGCGCCTGGCCCAGCTGCACGCCGCGCACCACCCCAGAGGCTAAACTCCCAAAGTCTCGGCCCAGGCCAGGGCCTGCAGGTGCGCCCAGTTGACCTGGTTGCTGTTGAGCTCCAGCGTTGCAATGGCGCTGGCAAAGGCGGCGTCATCGTTGGTCTCGCAGGCCACGGTGAGCTGCAGGAACGGCGCCAATGGCCCGGTACCGTGCAGCAAGGCGTCGGTGACCTGCACAGGCAGCGAGACCGCGGCCAGGGCCTGGTCCAGCGGCATGCCCAGCATGGTGTCCAGGAGCGAGAACACGCCCACCACAAAGGCCTGGTCAGACTCTTCGGGCGGCAGCTTCTCCAGTGCCAGCAGCTCCATCAGCCGCCCGCGCACCACGGCCGTGGCAGCCACGGCGGGTGGCATGCCCTTGCTGGTCGAGGTGGTCATCAGCAGGGCGGCCCATTTGAAGAGGCGGTTCAGGCCCAGCAGCATCACCGCGTGCTTGAAGGAGGTGACCTCGCTGCGCATGCCAAAGCCCGCCGAATTGATGAAGCGCAGCAGGTTGAAGGAGAGCATGGCGTCGTGCTTGAGCAGCTCCTCGATCTCGCTGGTGCTGGACTGTTTGCGCACCAGGTCGATGAGCCGGATGATGTTCACCTGTGCCGGGCTCAGGCGCTGGCCTTCCAGCAGCACCGGCTTGGCGAACCAGTAGCCCTGGAAGAGCGAGACACCCAGGCTCTTTACCAGCTCGTATTGCTCCAGCGTCTCCACCTTCTCGGCAATCAGCACCGCCTGCGAGCGCGTCTGCGCCAGCTTGATGAAGCCGCTCACCGCCTCGGGCTTGAGCACCGACATGTCAAACTTGATGAAGGAGGCCAGCGGCAACCAGCTCTCGTAGGAACGCGTCAGCACCGAGAAGTCAAAGGCCAGGCTGAAGCCACGATTTTTCAGCTGCTGCAGGCTGGGCAGGTGGTTGCCGATCTGGTCCACCTGCGACAGGTGCAGCGGCGGAATTTCCAGCACCACGCGCTCGGGCGCCACCAGGTCCAGGTGGCCACCGGCCAGGCTGTCGTGGGTGCAGTTGACGAAGAGGGTCTTGCTGCCGGCCAGCGAGTCGTTCTCGGCCATGGACAGGGCATTGAACAGCAGCTGCGCGTCGCTGGAGGCGGTGTGCCCGCTGGCATGCAGGGAGCGGTCAAACAGCTCGTAGCCGAAGACCGTACGGGCTTCGTCCAGTATGGCTTGCCTTGCAATCACCCGGGGGGAGCCGGTGGGGTGCAGCGTCAAGGGGTTGGGAGCTGGGGCTTCAGGCATGTAGGGAGTTCAATCAAAGCAGATGCGTTGCATTCTAGACAGCACGTGGCCGGGCCTTGGCCCCTTTTCATCATTCCACAGGCAGCGCGTCGAGTTCCTGCTGGCTGAACCCGGCCTGCCTGCGCGCAGCCAGGTTGAAGGGGGGCTTGAGGCTGGGGCCGCCATGCTGGCTGGCCATCTGGGTGTGAAAGCGGGCACTGTCCAGCCCGTCGCGCTGGCACAGCCAGTGGTACCAGTGGTTGCCAATGGCCACGTGGCCCACTTCTTCCCGCAGAATGGTGTCGAGGATCTCCACCGCCTGCAGGGCGGCCACCGTGCCCACTTTGCGCAGCTTGGCCTGGATGATGGGCGTGGCGTCCAGGCCGCGGGCCTCGAGCGTGCGCGGCACCAGGGCCATGCGCGCGGCCACACTGTGGCGCGTGTTCTCGGCCATGGTCCACAGGCCGTCATGGGCCGGGAAATCGCCATAGGCGTGGCCCAGGGACTGCAGGTGCGCGCTGAGCAGGCCAAAGTGCTGCGACTCTTCCAGCGCCACCTGCAGCCAGTCGCGGTAATAGGCCTCGGGCAGGTCGGCAAAGCGCCAGATGGCATCCAGCGCCAGGTTGATGGCGTTGAACTCGATGTGGGCGATGGAGTGCAGCAAGGCAGCGTGGCCCAGCGGGGTGAAGGGCGAGCGCCGGGGCACCTCTTTGGGGGCAATCAGCTCGGGCCTGGGTGGCCTGCCGGGTTGCTGTGGCGTCTCGAACAAGCGCGCCGTGTCCGCGTGCAAAACGGCGCGCTGCTGCCAAAGGGCTTGCACGGCTGCGACCTTGGCGGCAGCGTCTGTGAGGGTGAATGCGGCGAGTGCGCCGTGTCGTATTTCCATGGTCCCTACAATTCTAGGCATACCGGAAAGAAGGAAACGAAAAAATGGCAGTGTATGAATTGGACCAGGCGGCACCCCGCGTGGCACCAAGCGCCTGGATTGCAGACAGCGCGCAGGTCATCGGCAACGTGGAACTGGGCGAAGAGGTGAGCGTCTGGTTTGCCACCGTGCTGCGTGGCGACACCGAGCGCATCTCAGTGGGCCGCGGCAGCAATATCCAGGACGGCAGCGTGCTGCATGCCGATGGGGGCCAACCGCTGGTGATTGGCGAGCACGTCACCGTGGGCCACAAGGTCACGCTGCACGGCTGCACGGTGGGCGACGGCGCGCTGATTGGCATTGGCGCCATCGTGCTCAATGGCGCAAAAATTGGCCGCGGCTGCCTGGTGGGCGCCGGCGCGCTGGTCACCGAGGGCAAGGAATTTCCGGACGGCAGCATGATTCTGGGCAGCCCGGCCAAGGCCGTGCGCATGCTCACACCGGAGCAACAGCAGGGTCTGATCCACAGTGCGCAGCACTACATCGCCAACGCCGCGCGCTTTCGCAGCGGCCTGAAAAAAATACAGGATTAATGCATGTCTGAACTGCACAAGTTTTTGTTTGACGGCCTGCCGGTGCGCGGCGTGATCGTGCGCCTGACGGACGCCTGGACCGAAATCCTGCGCCGCCGCGCCACCAACAGCGACACCGGCGCCTATGCACTGCCGGTGCAGGACATGCTGGGCGAAATGACGGCTGCGGCCGCCCTGATGCAGGCCAACATCAAGTTCGATGGCTCGCTGGTGCTGCAAATATTTGGCGACGGCCCGGTCAAGGTGGCAGTCGTTGAAGTGCAGTCCGACCTGGCCCTGCGCGCCACCGCGACGGTGCAGCTGCAAGGCGGCGCGGAGCTGGGTCCGGATACGACGCTGAGCCAGATGGTCAATGCCCACAACAAGGGGCGCTGCGCCATCACCCTGGATGCCAACACCAAATTTCCGGGCCA
>CANCCF010000343.1 GCA_947374485.1 Comamonadaceae bacterium
GCGAGGCCAGCATCTGCGCGGGCGTGCCTTCAAACAGCCTGCCGCAGCCGCCGCTGAAGAGGGTGTCGCCGCAAAAAAGCAGCGGTGCGCCATCCATGGCCGCACAGTAGAAGGCAATGTGGCCTGCGGTGTGGCCCGGCACGTCCATCACCTCGAAGTGCAGACCCAAGGTGGCGTAGTTGTCACCACCGCTGAGGCGCTGCAAGGGCTCCGGCATGGCTTCACCGGCCGGGCCGCAGACCCGTGCGCGGGTGGCCTGCCGCAACTCTGCCACGCCGCCTGTGTGGTCGGCGTGGTGGTGGGTGACTAGAATGGATTCGAGCTGCACGCCTTCGCGCTGCAAGGCATCCAGAACGGGCTGGGCATCACCGGGGTCAACTACCAGCGCGCGCTGCCCATCGTGCAGCATCCAGATGTAATTGTCGGCAAAAGCGGGCAGCGGAATTAACTTCATGAGCGAATCGATTATAGGTTTTGGTGATTGGCTGGCGACCCCTGCGGGGCAGTACCTGCTGGCTTGGGAACGCGCCCGGTTGGACACGGCGGTGGCTGATATTTTTGGCTACCATGCCTTGCAGCTGGGTCTGCCGCAACTCGATGCGCTCGATACTAACCGCATGCCGCACCGCTGGCTGGCGCTGGACCAGTCTGGCCAGCCGCAGTACGGGCCCGCCCGGCCACTGGCGCTGGTCATTGATTTTTGCGCCTTGCCTTTTTCCTCTAGCAGCCTGGACCTGGTGGTGCTGCCCCACACCCTGGAATTCAGCGCCGACCCGCACGCCACTTTGCGCGAAGTGGAGCGCGTGCTGGTGCCCGAGGGGCGCGTGGTGGTGTGCGGCATGAACCCGACCAGCCTGTGGGGCTTGCGCCAGGGGCGGGGGCGTCTTTACCAGCGCCTGGGGCGCGGCAGCCTGTTTTTGCCCGAGGGCGGCGACTTCATTGGGCACTGGCGCCTGCGTGACTGGTTGCGCCTGCTGAGCTTCGAAGTGGAGAGCGCCGAGTTTGGTTGCTACCGGCCCGCCCTGCGCAGTGAACAGTGGCTGCAGCGCTTTGCCTGGATGGACCGGGCCGGTGCGCGCTGGTGGCCGATACTGGGGGCTGCGTATTTTTTGGTGGCGGTCAAAAGGGTGCGCGGCATGCGCCTGATGGAGCCCGCCTGGAAGGCCCGCGCAGTGCGCGCAACCAGCCCGGTGTCGGTGGCCAACAGCGTGACCGAATGTGTTGAACAGGAGAGACAAGTTTGAATGATGTGGTGATTTATACCGACGGTGCCTGCAAGGGCAACCCCGGCCCCGGTGGCTGGGGTGCCTTGCTGCGTTCGCCCGACGGCTCCGAAAAAGAGCTGTGTGGTGGCGAACTGGGCACCACCAACAACCGCATGGAAATGATGGCGGTGATTGAAGCCCTGGGAGCACTCAAGCGGCCCTGTCGCGTGGAGCTGCACATTGACAGCCAGTATGTGCTCAAGGGCATGACCGAGTGGCTGGCAGGCTGGAAGGCCAGGGGCTGGAAAACAGCCGCCAAGGAGCCGGTGAAAAACATCGACCTGTGGCAGCGCCTGGACGTGCTGGTGGCCAACGCAGGCCACACCATCGAGTGGCACTGGGTCAAGGGCCACGCCGGTGATCCGGGCAATGAGCGCGCCGATGGCTTGGCCAACCGGGGGGTGGATATCGCGCTGGCGCAGAAGAGGGCCTGAGTCCGGTTCAGATCACGCCATCGAACATCAGCACGTCGACTTCTTCGCCAATCGCTACGTTACCTTGGGTGTGGTGCAGCACCAGCAAGCCATTCGCGGCGGCCATGGAGCTCAGCACGCCTGAGCCTTGCTGGCCGGTGGTGCGCACCTGCAGTTGTCCATCGCTGCCGGTTTGCACGATGGCGCGCTGGAACTCGGTGCGGCCGGGTTTTTTGCGCAGGGCCTCCAGGCTGTGCGCCTTGAGCAGCGGGGTGTTCTGTGGCGTGCGCCCCATCATCTGCAACAGGGCAGGGCGCACAAAGGCCAGAAAAGTCACCATCACCGCCACCGGGTTGCCGGGCAGGCCGAACAGCATGGATTGGCCGATGCGGCCCACTGCCATGGGGCGGCCCGGGCGCATGGCAATTTTCCAGAAGGCCACGCCACCTGCGCCACCGGCCATCTTCTGCATCACGGCCTTGGTGTGGTCGGCCTCGCCCACACTCACACCACCGCTGGTAATAATGGCGTCGGCCTGCGCCGCAGCGTTTGTGAAGGCGGCTTCGAGCAGTGCCGGGTCGTCGCGCACCACTCCCATGTCCAGCACCTCCGCGCCCAGGCGGGTGAGCAGGCCGAACAGGGTGTAGCGGTTGCTGTCATACACGGCGCCCTCGCGCGCGGACTCGCCCAGGCTCAGGATTTCGTCGCCCGTGGAAAAGAAGGCCACCCGCAGGCGGCGGCGCACCGGCACCTGGGCCATGTTCAGGCTGGCCAGCAGGCCCAACGCAGCTGGCCCGAGCGTGCAACCCGCCTGCAATGCGGCAGTACCCTGGCGCAAGTCTTCACCCTTGAAGCGGCGGTTGTCACCCTGGCGCAAGGCATCCGCGGGGATGGTGATGCGCTGGTCTGCCAGTGCGACGAGCTCTTGCGGCACCACGGTGTCCAGCCCGGTGGGCATGATGGCGCCGGTCATGATCTTCAGGCACTGCGTAGGGCCCACGCTGCCGCTCCAGGCCTTGCCTGCAAAAGCGGTGCCTGCAATGTCGAGGCTGAGTGCTTCGCCCGCCTTGAGCAACTCGCCGCGAAAGGCATAGCCATCCATGGCCGAGTTGTCATGCGCGGGCACGTCGATGGGTGACACCACATCAGCGGCCAGCACGCGGCCCAGGGCGGCCTTGAGTGGCACGGTCTCACTTTGTTCTACTGGCTGGACCAAGGAGTGCAAAAATTCCAAAGCGGTGTCGGCACGCAAGGCCTGCGGGTCGTAGCCCTGCAGGCTGGCGGCGACGTCTTCCAGGGTTCTCATGGGTTCTCCAAAGCGTGTAGCTCGTCGTGGGTGTTGGCGTTGGCAAAGGCACGCGGGTCATCCCCGGGCGCGTCAAAGGCTACCTTGACCTGATTGACGCTGGCCGTCCAGGCGCCGATCTTGCGGCCCCCTTCCGCCATGAAATTTTGCAGGCTGTCAGCCAGGCTGCTGCGCATCAGGCAAAACACCGGTTGCGGGCGCAGCACCGTGCTGCCTTTTTCATCGGTGTCGGGCGCCATCGCCATCGCCACCTCGGCGTGTTCGGTGACCATGGCGGCCGACAGGCGCTGCAGCAGGTCCAGTGGAAACAAGGGGGAATCGCAGGGCACG
>CANCCF010000344.1 GCA_947374485.1 Comamonadaceae bacterium
TCGGCACCATCGCCGCCGGCGTGGCCAAGTGCAAGGCCGACCACGTGGTGATCGCTGGCCACGACGGTGGCACCGGCGCTTCGCCCTGGTCGTCCATCAAACACGCTGGCAGCCCATGGGAAATCGGTTTGGCCGAAACCCAGCAGACCTTGGTGCTGAACCGTCTGCGCAGCCGCATCCGCGTGCAGGCTGACGGCCAGATGAAGACCGGCCGTGACGTGGTCATTGGCGCCCTCTTGGGTGCCGACGAGTTCGGTTTTGCTACCGCCCCGCTGGTGGTGGAAGGCTGCATCATGATGCGCAAGTGCCACCTCAACACCTGCCCGGTGGGTGTGGCCACGCAAGACCCGCTCCTGCGCCAGAAGTTCTCCGGCAAGCCCGAGCACGTGGTGAATTATTTCTTCTTCATCGCCGAAGAAGTGCGCCAGATCATGGCCCAGCTGGGCATCCGCAAGTTTGACGACATGATCGGCCGCGCCGACCTGCTCGACACCCGCAAGGGCATCGAGCACTGGAAGGCCAGCGGCCTGGATTTCGGCCGCCTCTTTGCCATGCCGCAAGTGCCTGCAGACGTGCCGCGTTTCCAGACCCTGACGCAAGACCACGGCCTGGAAAAGGCGCTGGACAATGTGCTGATCGCCAAGAGCCGTGCCGCCATCGACAAGGGTGAGCGCGTGCAGTTCATGGAAGTGGCGCGCAATGTGAATCGCTCGGTGGGCGCCATGCTCTCCGGTGCGGTGACCAAGGTGCACCCCGAAGGCCTGCCGGATGACACCATCCGCATTCAGCTCGAAGGCACCGGCGGCCAGTCCTTTGGCGCCTTCCTGTGCAAGGGCATCACCATGTACCTGATTGGCGACGCCAACGACTACACCGGCAAGGGCCTGTCGGGTGGCCGTGTGGTGGTGCGCCCCAGCATCGACTTCCGTGGCGAAGCGGTCAAGAACACCATCGTGGGCAACACCGTGATGTACGGCGCCACCACTGGCGAGGCATTCTTGAGCGGCGTGGCCGGTGAGCGTTTTGCCGTGCGCCTGTCGGGCGCCACCGCAGTCGTTGAAGGCACGGGCGACCACGGTTGCGAATACATGACGGGCGGCACCGTGGCCGTGCTGGGCAAGACTGGGCGCAACTTCGCGGCCGGTATGAGCGGAGGCATTGCCTATGTGTTTGACGAAGACGGCCAATTCGCCAGCCGCTGCAACACGGCCATGGTCAGCATGGAAAAAGTGCTGACCACGGCTGAGCAAGAGGCCTCCGTGGACAAGGCCGTCTGGCACCGTGGCCAGAGCGACGAGGCCCAGCTGAAGAAACTGCTGGAAGACCACAACCGCTGGACCGGCAGCAAGCGTGCCCGCGACCTGCTCGACACCTGGGAAACCTCGCGTTTGAAATTCGTCAAGGTCTTCCCCAACGAGTACAAGCGTGCCCTGGGCGAGATCCATGCCCGCAAGGAAGCCGCGGCCGTCACCAAGACGGCAGCCGCCAGTGCCAAACAACAAGCCGTAGCGGCCAAGTAAGGATTGAACATGGGAAAGATCACGGGATTCATGGAGTTTGAGCGCATCGAGGAGGGCTACAAGCCCGTTGCCGAGCGGCTGAAGAATTACAAGGAATTTGTCATCGGTCTGGACGATGCGCAGGCCAACAAGCAGGCCGCGCGCTGCATGGACTGCGGCACGCCGTTTTGCAACAACGGCTGCCCGGTCAACAACATCATTCCGGATTTCAACGACCTGGTGTTCCGTGGCGACTGGAAGACCGCCATCGACACGCTGCACAGCACGAATAACTTCCCCGAGTTCACCGGCCGCATCTGCCCCGCACCCTGCGAGGCCGCCTGCACCCTGAACGTCAACGAAGAAGCCGTGGGCATCAAGTCCATCGAACACGCGATCATCGACCGTGCCTGGCACGAAGGCTGGGTCGTGCCGCAACCGGCCAAAGTGAAGACCGGCAAGAAGATCGCCGTGGTCGGCTCCGGCCCGGCCGGCCTGGCCGCTTCACAGCAACTGGCCCGCGCCGGCCACGACGTGACGCTCTTCGAGAAGAATGACCGCGTGGGCGGCCTGCTGCGCTACGGCATTCCCGACTTCAAGATGGAAAAGACCCATATCGACCGCCGCGCCGAGCAGCTGCAGGCTGAGGGCGTGACCATCCGCACCGGTGTGCTGATTGGCGACATGCCCAAGGGGACGAAGGTCACCAACTGGGCCAAGGAAACCATCTCTGCTGAGCAACTGCAAAAAGATTTTGATGCCGTGCTGCTGACCGGCGGTTCAGAGCAGTCGCGCGACCTGCCTGTGCCTGGCCGCGAGCTCGATGGCATCCACTTCGCCATGGAATTCCTGCCCCAGCAAAACAAGGTCAATGCGGGTGACAAGCTCAAGGGGCAGCTGCGTGCCGAAGGCAAGCATGTCATCGTCATCGGTGGCGGCGACACCGGCTCCGACTGCGTGGGCACCAGCAACCGCCATGGCGCGGTCAGCGTCACCCAGTTCGAAGTCATGCCCCAGCCCCCGGTGGAAGAAAACCGCCCCATGACCTGGCCCTACTGGCCCCTGAAGCTGCGCACCAGCTCCAGCCATGACGAGGGTTGCGAGCGTGTATTTGCCATTTCCACCAAGGAATTCATCGGCGAGAAGGGCAAAGTCACCGGCCTCAAGACCGTTCAGGTCGAGTGGAAGGACGGCAAGATGGTCGAGGTGGCCGGGTCCGAGAAGCTGCTCAAGGCCGACCTGGTGCTGCTGGCCATGGGCTTTGTCAATCCGGTGGCTACCGTGCTGGAAGCCTTTGGCGTGGACAAGGACGCGCGTGGCAATGCCAAGGCCACGACCGAGACAGCCAAGGCCTACTACACCAATGTGCCCAAGGTGTTTGCCGCTGGTGACATGCGCCGCGGCCAGAGCCTGGTGGTGTGGGCGATCCGCGAAGGCCGTCAGGCCGCACGCTCGGTGGACGAGTTCCTGATGGGTGCCAGCGCGCTGCCCCGCTAAGACGACCAAGCCGACTAAGCGTTATCCCTTATGATGCAAAAGCCAGATGCCCTCTGGCTTTTGTTTTATGGACACACCTCTTTCCACCTCTCTCGTCGAATTCCAGAACGTCCGCTTCGGCTATGGCGAGCGGCTGATTCTGGACGACGTGTCCTTCACCATCCCGCGTGGCAAGGTCACGGCGCTGATGGGCGCGTCGGGTGGCGGCAAGACCACCGTCATGCGCCTCATTGGCGGACAGCACAAAGCCCAGGCCGGGCGCGTGCTGCTGCATGGCAGCGCCAGCGGCAATGACGCGCCGCAGGAC
>CANCCF010000345.1 GCA_947374485.1 Comamonadaceae bacterium
ACAGGCCAGGGCAAATCCCTCGGGCAACTCCATGGGCACGTCTTTGAGCGAGTGCACCGCGAGGTCGGCGCGGCCGTCTTCCAGAGCCGTCTCCAGCTCCTTCACAAACAGGCCCTTGCCACCCACTTTGCTCAGGGACCGGTCCAGAATCTGGTCCCCCAGCGTGGTCATGCCCAGAAGGGTGACCTGGTGGCCTTGCTGCTCCAGAAGGGCCTTGACGTGGTTTGCTTGCCACAAAGCCAGGCGGCTTTCACGGGTGGCGATGGTGAAATGTTGCACTGCGGTAACCTATCTGTAACGGGACGATCTCTCTGGATGCTAGCATGGTCTCCCATGAAGAACACCACCTCTCCAGCCCCCGCCGCCCCGCCTGCCACCACTGCTGCCGCTAGCGCCGCCATGGCCAGCAAGCGCAACAAAGACAACGAGCGCCCGCTGGTGGAAGACATCCGCTTTCTGGGCCGGATTCTGGGTGACGTGATCCGCGAACAGGAGGGGGTGGAGGCCTATGAGCTGATCGAGCAGATCCGCAAGCTCTCGGTGGCCTTCCGGCGCGACGCCGACCACGAGGCGGACAAGGCCCTCAAGCGCCTGCTCAAGGGCCTGAGCGGTGACCAGACGGTGAGTGTGATCCGCGCCTTCACCTATTTTTCGCACCTGGCCAATCTGGCCGAAGACCGCCACCACATCCGCCGTCGCGCCGTGCACGAGCGCGCCGGTGACACGCAGGAGGGCAGCATCGAGGTGGCCATGTCGCGCCTGCGCTGGGCCGGCATTTCGCCGCGTGTGATTGCCAACACCCTGGCGCAAAGCTATGTGGCCCCTGTCCTCACCGCCCACCCCACCGAGGTGCAGCGCAAGAGCATTCTGGATGCCGAGCGCGACATCGCCCAGCTGCTCACCGCACGTGATGACATCAAGCAGCGCGCCTTCCCCTTCGAGGGCAAGAAGGACGCGCTCACCCCCAAAGAGCTGGCCGCCAACGAGGCGCAGATGCGCGCCCGCGTGATGCAGCTGTGGCAGACCCGGCTGCTGCGCTACAGCAAGCTCACCGTGTCCGACGAGATCGAGAACGCGCTGAGCTACTACGAGTCCACCTTCCTGCGCGAAATCCCCAAGCTCTACGCCGAAATGGAAGAGCTGCTGGGCAGCCAGCCGGTGCATACCTTCCTGCGCATGGGCCAGTGGATTGGTGGCGACCGCGACGGTAACCCGAATGTCAGCGCGCAGACGCTCGAATACGCCCTGCGCCGCCAGAGCGAAGTGGCCCTGCGCCACTACCTGACCGAAGTGCATTACCTGGGCGGTGAACTCTCTATTTCCGCCCTGCTCAACAAGTGCACGCCCGAGATGGAGGCGCTGGCCGAGAGCTCGCCCGACACCAATGCCCACCGCAAGGACGAGCCCTACCGCCGCGCGCTCACCGGCGTCTACGCGCGCCTGGCCGCCACCCTGCAGGACCTGACCGGCACCAGCGCTGCCCGCCACGCTGTGGCACCGCAAAACGCCTACAAAAAGGCGGAAGAATTTGTCGCCGACCTGCGCGTGATTGAAGCCTCGCTGCACGCCCACCATGGAGCCGCACTCACCGCGCAACGCCTGCATCCTTTGATTCGCGCGGTGGAGGTGTTTGGCTTCCATCTGGCCACGGTGGACCTGCGCCAAAGCTCGGACAAGCATGAAGAAGTGCTGGCCGAGCTGCTGGCCACGGCGCGCGTGGAGGCGCGTTACCAGTCGCTCGATGAAGCCGCCAAGCGCACCCTGCTGCTGCGCCTCTTGAACGACGCGCGGCCCTTGCGCGTGCATGGCGCCAACTACTCGGCCCACACCGTGGCCGAGCTGGCCATCTTTGCCATGGCCAAGGAGATGCGTGCGCGCTTTGGCCATGAGGCCATTCGCCACTACATCATCAGCCACACCGAGACCGTGAGCGATCTGCTGGAAGTGCTCCTGCTGAAAAAAGAAGTGGGCCTGATGCAGGGCACGCTGGATAACGCAGGCCATTGCGACCTGATCGTGGTGCCGCTGTTTGAAACCATTGAAGACCTGCGTAACGCCGCGCCCATCATGCGCGACTTCTACGCCCTGCCTGGCGTGGCCGAACTGGTCAAGCGCAGCGGCTGCGAGCAGGACATCATGCTGGGCTACTCCGACAGCAACAAGGACGGCGGCATCTTCACCAGCAACTGGGAGCTGTACCGCGCCGAGATTGCGCTGGTGGAGCTGTTTGAAAAACTGGAGAAAGACCACAAGATCAAGCTGCGCATGTTCCATGGTCGCGGCGGCACGGTGGGGCGTGGCGGCGGCCCCAGCTACCAGGCCATCCTGGCGCAGCCCCCCGGCACGGTGCGCGGCCAGATCCGCCTGACCGAGCAGGGCGAAGTGATTGGCTCCAAATACGCCAACCCCGAAATCGGCCGGCGCAACCTGGAAACCCTGGTGGCCGCCACCCTGGAGGCCACGCTCCTGCAGCCCACCAAGTCCGCCACCAAGGCGTTTCTGGATACGGCGGCCGAGCTGTCGCAGCTCAGCATGGCGGCCTACCGTGCGCTGGTGTACGAGACCCCCGGTTTTACCGAATACTTTTTCAGCTCCACGCCGCGGCGCGAAATTGCCGAGCTCAACATCGGCTCGCGCCCGGCCTCCCGCAAGGCCACGCAGGCCATTGAAGACCTGCGCGCCATTCCCTGGGGCTTCAGCTGGGGCCAGTGCCGTCTGACCCTACCGGGCTGGTTTGGTTTTGGCTCGGCCGTCAACCGCTTCATCGAAGGCGAAACCCCGGCCCAATCCAAGGAACGCCTGGCCGTGCTGCAAAAGATGTACAAGCAGTGGCCCTTCTTCAAGACCCTGCTCTCCAACATGGACATGGTCATGGCCAAGAGCGACCTGGCCCTGGCCTCGCGCTATGCCGAGCTGGTGAACGATACCAAGCTGCGCAAAAAAATCTTCAGCGCCATTGAAGCCGAATGGCACGCCACCGCGCAGGCCCTGAACCTGATCACCGGCGAGAAGCAGCGCCTGGCCAACAACGCTGCGCTGCAACGCTCCATCAAACACCGCTTCCCCTACATCGACCCCCTGCACCACCTGCAGGTGGAACTGGTGCGCCGCTACCGCGCCGGCATTGCCGACGAGCGCGTGCAGCGCGGTATCCACATCTCGATCAACGGGATTGCGGCGGGGCTGCGCAACACGGGTTGAAGCGGGCGGATCAAAGACGGGCGATCGTTTCGCGGACAGCGGTGAGTTGCCGGC
>CANCCF010000346.1 GCA_947374485.1 Comamonadaceae bacterium
GGGGGGACAGGGGTGCTGGTCCCCACTCCCCCCAACCCCCTCGCCCCGCCGGGACGAGGGGGGGCTCAATGCGGACAGCCGATTTGGCTTTCTCGCGCCGAATACGGAATTGCGTGAGTGAGGTTGCCACTGCTTTTTGCGCACGAAAAGCTCAGGCCCGTAGTTCCGAGCGCCGGAGACAGGAACATCAAAATAACTGGGTGCCCCGACCTCACCCGCCGTTAAGCACGTAGCCGAAGCGAACAAACCAAATGGGCTGTCCGCTTTAGCTCCCCTTTCACCCCGGCGGGGGTGAAAGGGGCGGGGGGGATAGGGGGGACAGGTTTTCAAGGCAGCGGCACTGCAGACACCATCGCCCGCACCTGCTCCACCGCCCCCCGTGAAGCACTATCCACCGGTACCAACCGGTGCGCAATCGTCTGCGGCAACACCGCTTGCACATCATCCGGCGCCACGTAGTCGCGCCCGCTCAAGAGCGCCTGAGCCTGCGCCGCACGCAGCACCGCAATGCCTGCGCGCGGGCTCAGGCCCTGCACAAACCATTGGCCGGAGCGCGTGGCGGCAATCAGGTCCTGCACATAGTCGAGCAAAGGGCCCGCCGCATGCACCGCTTGCACTTGCGCTTGCAACTGCTTGAGCTCGCCGGGTTGGATGACCGCGGGCAGCGCATCCACCATGCCGCGCCGGTCGCGGCCACTGAGCAGTTCGCGCTCTGCGACGCGGTCCGGGTAGCCCAGCGAGATGCGCATCAGGAAACGGTCCAGCTGTGATTCGGGCAACGGGTAGGTGCCGATCTGGTCCAGGGGGTTTTGTGTGGCAATCACAAAGAAGGGCTCAGGTAGCGCGCGCGTGGCACCTTCCACCGAGACCTGCTTTTCTTCCATCGCTTCGAGCAGGGCGCTTTGGGTTTTGGGGCTGGCACGGTTGATCTCGTCGGCCAGCAAAACCTGCGCAAAGATGGGGCCAGGGTGGAACACAAAAGCCTCGCGTCCACGCTCATAGACCGACACGCCCGAGAGGTCACTGGGCATCAGGTCGGAGGTGAACTGCACGCGTGAAAATTGCAGGCCAAAGCTGCGTGCCAACGCATGGGCCAGCGTGGTCTTGCCCACGCCCGGAACGTCATCAATCAGCAGGTGCCCACCGGCCAGCAAACAGGCCACACAGTCCTGGATCTGGCCAGGTTTGCCAACGATCACCGTGTTAAGCTGAATTCGTAAATTTTTCAGTGTATTTTGTACGTCCATGGCAGGACGTTACCTGAATTTTCTGCATTGCGATTTTTACAGTTAGCCCCGCAAACCCGAACCCAAAGTGCAAAAACCTTTCGCCCCCGAACCCATTGACGATTTCGAAGGCTGGCTGGCCGCGTTCCGCCAGACCAGTGTGCTCATTGAGCTGGCAGCGCTGGTTGCCTGTTTGCTGCTGGCCTGGAGCTTGGTGCGGGGCTTGCGCCGCGCCCTGGCGGTGAGCAACCAACGCTCCATCTGGTTTGGCCGCCGCGACATCGACGGCGTGTTGTTTCCCCTGGTGCTGCTGCTGTTGGCCTTTGTGGCGCGCGCTCTGCTGGCCACGTTTGTCTCGGTCACCCTGTACCGGGTTGCCATACCGGTGCTCGTGTCCCTGCTGGCTATCCGCGTGGGCGTGAAGGTGCTGCAGGCGGCCTTCAGTGAAAGCACATGGGTCAAGCCGCTGGAGCAAACCATCTCCTGGTTGGCCTGGCTGCTGATGGTGCTGTGGGTGAGTGGCCTGTTGCCGGTCATGCTCAACGAGCTCGACCAGATCAGCTGGAAGATGGGCGCCAGCACCATGACCGCGCGCAATGTGCTCGAAGGCGCGCTCATGGCCGGTGCGGTGCTGATCGTCACTTTGTGGATGTCGGCGGGCATCGAGTCGCGCCTCTTGCGCAATGCCACCGGCAGCGAGCTGTCCCTGCGCATGGCCATCAGCAATGCGACCCGCGCCCTGCTGATCTTTGTCGGTGTGATCGTGGCGCTGTCGGCGGTGGGTATAGACCTCACGGCCCTGTCGGTGCTGGGCGGTGCGGTGGGTGTGGGTATTGGCCTGGGCCTGCAGAAGCTGGCGGCCAATTACGTCAGCGGCTTTGTGATTCTGGCCGAGCGCAATGTGCGCATAGGCGACAGCGTGCGGGTGGACGGCTTTGAGGGCACGGTCACCGCCATCAACGCGCGCTACACGGCGATCCGCTCCAAGACCGGGCGCGAGTCCATCGTGCCCAACGAGATGATGGTCATCAGCCGGGTGGAAAACCTCACACATTTTGACCGGCGCGTGGCCCAGTCCACTGCGGTGACGGTGGGCTTTGACAGCGATGTGGAGCAAGTCCGGGCGCTGCTGCTGCAGGCGGTGGTGGACCATAACCAGGTGCTGCTGGATCCGGCGCCGCTGGTCAACTTGTCGAATTTTGGCAGCTACGGGCTGGAGTTCACAGCGGACTATTCGGTGGCGGATGCCGATGTGCCGCAGGGCGCGGTCAAGTCGGATATCAACCGCGCCATCTGGCAGGCGCTGCGCACTCACGGCATTTCCATTCCCTACCCGCAACAGGTGCTGCACCAGCCCAAAGCGGGTTAGAATTCAAAAAAGCACGATCGTTCTATTTTTGTAAGGCAAGCGCGCCAGTCCAACCGAAGTGCGTGTGGCTTCGGCGGGCCGCATACAATGAAAAGAGTTGACGTGCACGTCAAGTCGAAAACCATTCAATCCTGTGGAGCAGCAAACATGAAAGCATTGGTCGCGGTCAAACGCGTGGTGGATTACAACGTCAAGGTCCGCGTCAAGTCCGACGGTTCGGGCGTGGACATCGCCAACGTCAAGATGAGCATGAACCCCTTTGACGAGATCGCCATCGAAGAGGCGGTGCGTCTGAAGGAAAAGGGAGTCATCACGGAAATCATCGCCGTCTCCTGTGGTGTGGCGCAATGCTCGGAGACCCTGCGCACGGCCCTGGCGATTGGTGCCGACCGTGCCATCCTGGTGGAGACCTCTGCCGAGCTGCAGCCTCTGGCCGTGGCCAAGCTCTTGAAGGTGTTGGTGGACAAGGAGCAGCCCGGCCTCATCATCCTGGGCAAACAGGCCATTGACGACGACTGCAACCAGACCGGCCAGATGCTGGCGGCTTTGGGCGACTGGCCACAGGCCACGTTTGCCAGCAAGGTGGTCATCGAAGGCGGCAAGCTGCTGGCCACGCGCGAAGTGGACGGCGGCTCGGAAAACCTGAGCCT
>CANCCF010000347.1 GCA_947374485.1 Comamonadaceae bacterium
GCACCGGCCGATGACGACCTCATCATCGAAGCCAAGGTCAACCCCTCGGATGTGGGCCAGCTCAGCCAGGGCCTGCCGGTGAGCGTGAAGGTGGACGCCTTTGACTACTCGGTTTACGGCATGTTGAGCGGCGACCTGGTCTACATCAGCCCGGACACCTTGTCCGAGCAGACCCAGAACGGCCAGACCCTGACCTATTACCGCGTCAAGGTCCACCTGCCGCGCCTGCAGCCGCACAACCCCAAGGCCCGCGACATCGTCGTCAAGCCCGGCATGACGGTGAGCGTGGACATACGCACCGGCACACGCTCCGTTTTGAACTACCTCGCCAAGCCCGTCGTCAAGGCTTTTGGCGGGGCGCTCATTGAGCGCTGATCTGTGAACGCTGATCTTTGAACGTTGAATTTTCATCTGCATAAACCCAAGGAGAGACCCCATGGCCACAGCCACCACCGCACTTCCCACCATGACCGCCGCACCCACGGCCATGACTTACCAGCAGGCCATGCAGAACCTGAACAGCATGGCCGAATTGTTGCCCTCGCCCGGCGGCGTGGTGGTGGCGCAATCCGGGGTCTGGGCCAGCGTCAACGTGCAGGCCGGCCAGCACTACAAACTGCGCAGGCTCACCAAAGACGGCAAGACACTGGAAACACCCGACAACGTACTCGCTGTGCGCCATGGCGATGCCCTGCACCTGCGCTATGCCGACGGCAGCACCGTGAGCTTCGAGCAATTCTTTTCCACCTGCAAAGACGCCGAGGTCTGCAGCGTGAATGTGGCCAGCGACAGCCCGGCCGGCATGACCCTGGACGCAAGCTTTGCCAACGGCAGCGTGGCCGACGACGGCCTGCTGCTCTACGCCCACGGCCAGCACGACGTGCTGATGGCCATGGCACAAGGGCAGCCCACCCTGGTCAGCGCCTTGCTGGCGTTGGACAACATCGAGTTTTTGACCTACCTGCCGCCGGAGCCCACCCTCGGACTGCTGGCCTTTGCCGGGCTCAGCGCCGCCGCCTTTGCCGAGGCAAGCAACAGCCACTCCAGCTCCAACGCCGCTGCCGCCAAAGCCGCCGCACTCAATGCCATCCGCGATGCCGCGCAAAACAACAACGCAAGCGACAGCAGCATCAGCACCAGCGTCTACCAAACCGCTGGCGTGAGCGGCGTCACCGCCAGCAACCTGTCGGCCATCAACAGCGTGCTCAACAGCCTGCCCGTCACAGGCACCGAGGCCGACACCACGCCCGAGGTGCAGGCCATTGTGGATGCCTACAACGCCCTCTTCGCCACGGCCGACGGCTGGGTGGGCAATGCGCCAACACAAATTTCTGCGGCGCAGTACACCACCCTGGGCGTAACCGGCGTCACGGGTACCGTCACCCCGGGCAGCGCCCTCTTCCTGCTGGACAACACCGTGGATGCCAGCCGCATGGCGGATGTGGACACCGTCATCGAACTGCAGCACATGGCCGATGCCGCCGCACGTGTGCTGGCCGAGGCGGGTAGCACTGGCACAGGCCCCTCCACCCTCAGCCTGGAAGACCTCAAGGCGCTGGGCATTGACGGTGTCGACACCAGCACCCTGCCCGGTGCCCAGACCGCCATCAAGAACACCGTGCCCGACACCGCCATCGACACCCAGGACGAACTGCAGCGCGTGGTCAACACCGCCCTGGGCACGCTGGGTGCGGCTCTGAACCGCATTGCCGCGGCGGCCGACGCCAACAATGCCAGCCCCACCAGCCCGGACCTGAGCGTCTACACCGCCGCCGCCGTGACCGGTGTATCCAGCGCCAACCTGCCCGAAATCAGCAGCGCACTCGACAGCCTGGCCATCACCGGCGCACAGGCCAACACCACCGCCCGGGTGCAAACCATCGTCAACGCCTACCAGGCCATCATCAACAGCGCCGATGGCACCGCCGACAACACCAGCACCGCGCTCACCGGCGCGCAGTACATGGCCATTGGCGTCACCGGCAGCACGGTCACCGCACCGGCGGGCAGTGCCCTGGCCCTGCTCGACAACGTGGTGGACGCCATTCCCCTGGCCGGTGTAGACACCGTGGTCGAAGTGCAAGCCCTGGCCGATGCTGCGGCCCACGTCATGACCGGTGCGGCCGGTGGCAGCGGCCCCAGCGTGCTGGACCTCACGGCCCTGGGCATCAGTGGGGTCACCACCGCCAACCTCACTTTTGTGCAAACCGACATTGCCGCCAGCGCCGATGACGGCAGCGGCGTCGATACCCGGCCCGAGCTGCAGGCGCTGGTAACCGCCGCCATCAACGCCATACCCGCCACCGGGGCTCAAGTCACGTCCGCGCTGGCCGGCATCACCAATCTCGATGTCACCTCCAACCTGGTGCTCAGCTCCGACCAATCCCTCAGCGTGGGCACCGGCCAGATTCACATCACCGACATGGGCGGCACCGGCTACCGTGGCGACACCAGCACCAACACCCAGACCATCGATGTAGCTACCGCCGTGGCCAGCGGCCTGCTGACGATTAGCGGCACGGGTGCCAACACCAAGATCGTCATCAACCCGCTGTGGGACCTCGACCTGGCCTCCAACTACCAGCTCAGCATTGACGATGGCGCCTTCATGAATGTGGGTGCGGGCGGCGCCATGGTGGCCACCCATATCAACAGCATCAGCTTCAGCACTGTCACACCCGGCACCCACAGCAGCGGCACGGCGGCCAGCGAAGCCGCCGCCTCGCAAACCATGGTGGATGCCACCGGCGCATTGGCCACAGGCAAGCGCTGGATGGACATCGAAAACATTGGCAACAACACCGGAAGCGTCACCCAACTCGGCGACCTCTCCGTCGGCGCCTATGCCCTGGTCATGAAAAACTATGCCACCACCCGCGGCGGCCCTAGCACCTCCAACGGCGACAACAGCGACGGCATTGCCGCGCATGACACCAACGTGGGCGTGGTGAATTTCGGCGTGAACGACATTGTTTACTTCGACAGCCAGGTCAACAACGCGGCCATCCAATTCTTTGATCCGCGCTACACCGGCATGACCGACGGAGGCAACATAGGCGGCCTGACTGGCCAGAACACCCTGGTCATTGGTGCGGTGCCCGTACCCCAGCAAGTCGGCAGCACGGCCATGGTTCTGCTGGGACTGGAGGGCAACGCCGCCAACACCATCTACGCCGCCATAGTCTCGGGCAACCCCA
>CANCCF010000348.1 GCA_947374485.1 Comamonadaceae bacterium
ATGGCGCGCGACCTGGCGCAGCACGGCATACGCGTGTGCACCATTGCGCCGGGACTGTTTGCCACGCCGTTGATGCGCACCCTGCCCGAGGCCGTGCAAGCGTCGCTGGCGGCCAGCATTCCCTTCCCCGCACGCCTGGGCAAACCCGAGGAGTTCGCCCAGCTCGCCGCCCACATCGTCACCAACACCCATCTGAACGGCGAAGTGATTCGCCTGGACGGTGCGCTGCGCATGGCGCCGCGTTGATCCCACCGCGTCAATCCCTTTTTTGAAAAGAATCCCCATGAGCAAAACCACAGTCTACGAAGTCAAGGTGCAGTTTGGTGACTGCGACCCGGCCGGCATCGTCTTCTTCCCCAACTACTCCAAGTGGATGGATGCATCCTCGCTGCATTTCTTCATGGCGTGCGGCGTGCCACCCTGGCGCGAGCTGATCAAGACCCGCGGCATTGTCGGCACACCCTTGCTGGAGATCAACACCAAGTTCCGCCAGCCCTCCACCTATGGTGAGACCCTGCAGGTCCACACCAGCATTGTCGAGTGGCGTGCCAAGGTGTTTATCCAAAAGCATGTGGTGATGCGCGGCGACGCGCTGATCTGCGAAAGCCTGGAGACGCGCGCCTTTGTCGTCCACCCCGAAGGCGAGCCCGATCGCATCAAGGCCATTCCCGTTCCCGAAGACATCAAGGCCTTGTGCGCTTGAGGTCCGCGTAGCCAGCGTTCCCTTTCATTCCAAAACATCCACAGGAGACAAGACATGCAAGCCATCAAATCCCTTATCGCCGCCGCTGCCGCACTGGCGGTGTCGGGCGCGGCCCTGGCCGACATCACCATAGGCGTGATCCTGCCGTTGACCGGCCCGGCCTCCGGTCTGGGCATTCCGGTGAACAACCAGGTCAAGCTCTGGCCCACCAGCATTGGCGGTGAAAAGGTCAAGGTCATCGTGCTGGACGACGCCACCGACCCCACCACAGGCATCAAGGACGCCAAGCGCTTTGTCACCGATGACAAGGTCGATGTGATCGTCGGCTCGGTCGCCACGCCGGTGGCCATTCCCGTCGCCGGCATTGCCGCCGAAGCCGAAACCGTGCAGCTCATGCTGTCCCCGGCCGAACTGCCAGCCGGCAAGGACAACTGGTCCTTCCGCCTGCCCCAGTCCAACACCGTCATGGCCCATGCGCTGGTTGGCCACATGAAGAAGCAGGGCATCAAGACTGTGGGCTTTCTGGGCTACACCGACGCCTATGGCGAAAGCTGGCTGCGCGACTTCACACCCGAGGCTGAGAAGAACGGCATCAAGGTCATTGCCACCGAGCGCTTTGCCCGCTCGGATACCAGCGTGACCGCCCAGGCCCTCAAATTGGTATCGGCCAACCCGGACGCCATGCTGATCGTGGCCTCCGGCAGCGGTGCCGCCATGCCGCACAAGGCGATTGTGGAACGCGACTTCAAGGGCAAGATTTACCAAACCCATGCCGCCGCCTCGCGCGACCTGATGCGCGTGGGTGGCAAGGACGTGGAAGGTGCGTATGTGGTGTCCGGCCCGGCCGTGGTGGCCGAGCAGTTGCCCGACAGCCACCCCTCCAAAAAAGTCGCCCTGACTTTTGTTGCCCAGTATGAAAAAGCCTATGGCCCGGGTTCGCGCAACCAGTTTGCAGCGCATGGCTATGACGCCTTCTCGGTGCTGGAGAAAGCCGTTCCCATGGCCCTGAAAAAAGCCAAACCCGGAACCAAAGAATTCCGTGCCGCATTGCGCGATGCGCTGGAAAACATGGGCCGCACCGTGGTCGCTCACGGCGTGTTGAACTGGACCAAGGAAGACCACTGGGGCTACACACCGGAAACCGGTGTGGTGCTCAAGGTGGTGAACGGCGACTGGAAGGTTGAGTAAGCCCCATGGACTCCACAATCTTCAGCATCCTGCTGCTGGACGGCATGACCAACGGTGCTGTCTACGCCTTGCTGGGGCTTGCCACGGTCCTGGTGTTCTCGGTCACCCGGGTGATCTTCATTCCCCAGGGCGAGTTCGTGGCTTATGGCGCGCTCACCCTGGCCATTTTTCAGACCGGGCAGGTGCCGGGCACGGTCTGGTTGTTGCTGATCATGGCCGTGCTGGCCGCGGTACTGGATGCGCGCCAGAGCTGGCTGCATCAGCATGACGCCGCCCAAGCGCTCAAGGCGGGACTGCGCACGCTGGCCGTGCCGGCCGCCCTGTCGCTGATGGCAGCGTGGGCCGCACCGCAGAATTTTCCGCTGCTGGTGCAGGCTGGCTTGACCGTGGCCATCGTCACCTCCTTCGGCCCTCTGGGGTACCGCCTGGCCTACCAGTCGCTGGCCGATGCCAGCGCACTGGTGCTCTTGATTGTTTCGGTGGGCGTGCACTTTGCCATGACCGGCCTGGGCCTGCTGTTCTTTGGCGCCGAAGGGTTTCGCAACCCCTCGTTCTGGGACATGCGCGTGAATCTGGCGGGGCTGACCATCAAGGGCCAGGCCATCATCATCTTCCTGGTGTCGCTGGCGCTGATCGTGCTGCTGTGGCAGTTCTTTGCCCGCACCCTGTATGGCAAGGCCTTGCAGGCCACGGCTGTGAACCGCCTGGGCGCGCGCCTGATGGGCATCTCCACCATAGGCGCAGGCCAGGCCACTTTTGCCATGGCTGCGCTGATTGGTGCGCTCTCGGGCCTGCTCATAGGCCCGACCACCACGGTGTTTTATGACTCCGGTTTTCTCATCGGCCTCAAGGGCTTTGTGGCGGCCGTGATGGGTGGCTTGCAAAGCTATCCGCTGGCGGCCATAGGCGCGCTGTTTGTCGGCCTGGTGGAAGCCTTTGGCTCGTTCTGGGCCAGCGCCTTCAAGGAGGTGATTGTGTTCACGCTGGTGCTGCCGATTCTGTTGTGGCGCTCCCTGGCCGATGGCCACGCCGAGGAACATTGACATGACGCTCTCCCCCACCCTGCAGCACTGGCTGCACAATGCCCGGGCCCAGCGCATTGCCGTGTTCGCCTGCATGCTTTTGTATGCGCTGGCACCGGTGCCGGATTTCTGGATCACCCAGCTCAACTACATCGCGCTCTACAGCCTGGTGATCCTGGGCCTGGTGCTGCTCACCGGAATTGGCGGCTTGACCTCCTTCGGCCAGGCCGCTTTTGTCGGCATAGGCGCTTACAGCAG
>CANCCF010000349.1 GCA_947374485.1 Comamonadaceae bacterium
CTGATGGCCGGCATGCTGTATTCGCTGGTGGCGCTGGGCTTTGTGCTGATTTACAAGGCCTCGGGCGTGTTCAATTTCGCCCAGGGCGCGATGGTGCTGTTTGCCGCCCTGGCCATGGCCCGCTTCTCGGAGTGGATTCCGCTCTTGGGCATCACCGATTTCTTTGCCGTCAACGCCCTGGCCTTTGTTGCCGCTGGCGTGGTGATGTTCTGTGTGGCCTGGGTGATTGAGCGCCTGGTGCTGCGCCACCTGGTGAACCAGGAGGGCACCACGCTCTTGATGGCCACACTGGGCATTACCTACTTTTTGGAGGGCCTGGGCCAGTCGCTGTTTGGCAGCAGCATCTACAAGATCGACATCGGCATGCCCAAGGACCCGGTGATGATTCTGGAGAGCACGTTTGAGGGCGGCATTCTGATCAACAAGGAAGATTTTTACGCCGCCATCATTGCCGCCGCTCTGGTGGCCTTGCTCAGCGTCTTCTTCCAGAAAACCGCCACCGGCCGCGCCCTGCGCGCTGTGGCCGACGACCACCAGGCCGCGCAAAGCATCGGCATTCCATTGAACCGCATCTGGGTGATTGTGTGGTGCGTGGCCGGTGTGGTGGCGCTGGTGGCCGGAATGATCTGGGGCAGCAAGCTGGGTGTGCAGTTTTCGCTCACCACGGTGGCGCTGCGGGCCTTGCCTGTGGTGATTTTGGGCGGCTTGACCTCGGTGCCCGGCGCCATTGTGGGCGGCTTGATTATTGGCGTGGGCGAGAAGCTCTCCGAGGTGTATCTGGGGCCGTTTGTGGGCGGCGGCATCGAGATCTGGTTTGCCTATGTGCTGGCGCTGGGCTTCCTCTTGATCAGGCCACAGGGCTTGTTCGGTGAAAAAATAATTGACCGTGTTTGAAAGTTGAAAAGATGTTTTACAGAGAAAACGGCCAGTTCAAAACCAGCTACCGCGCGGACCAGCAAATCCTGCCCATCCGCCAGGACCGCATCGCCATGGGCTTGCTGCTGCTGGTGGGCTTTGCGCTGGTGCCCCTGCTGGCCAGCGACTACATCTTTCGCGCCATCCTCATCCCCTTTCTCATCTTTTCACTGGCTGCCGTGGGCGTGAATATTCTGGTGGGCTACTGCGGCCAGATCTCGCTGGGCTCGGGCGCCTTCATGGCCGTGGGTGCTTATGCGGCCTACAACTTCTTCGTGCGCATTGACGGCATGCCGCTGGTGCTGGCGCTGCTCTTGGGCGGCGTGTGCGCCATGCTGTTTGGCATGCTGTTTGGCTTGCCGAGCTTGCGCGTGAAGGGCTTGTATCTGGCGGTGGCCACCCTGGCTGCGCAGTTCTTTGCCGACTGGCTGTTCTTGCGCGTGCAGTGGTTCACCAACTATTCATCGAGCGGCTCGGTGTCTGTCAACAACCTGCAGGTGTTCGGTTTTTCACTCGAGAGCCCGGTGGCCAAATACTGGTTCTGCCTGACCTTGCTCGCTGTCATTGCACTGTTGGCCAAGAACCTGGTACGTGGCGCCGTGGGCCGCGAGTGGATGGCCATCCGTGACATGGACGTGGCGGCCGCCGTCATCGGCATCCGTCCCATGTACGCCAAGCTCAGCGCCTTTGCCGTCAGCTCCTTTGTGGTGGGCGTGGCCGGGGGGCTGTGGGCCTTTATCTACCTGGGTGCCTGGGAGCCTGCGGCTTTCTCGGTTGACCAGAGCTTCAAGCTCTTGTTCATGGTCATCATTGGCGGCATGGGCTCCATCATGGGTAGTTTTTTTGGCGCAGCCTTTATCGTGGTGCTGCCGATTGCGCTCAGCCTGTTCCTGCCTGCCGTCGCCAGCCTGCTGGGCTTCGAGATTTCCACCGCCAGCGTCTCGCATGCCGAGCTGATGGTGTTTGGCGGCCTGATTGTGTGGTTCCTGATTGTGGAGCCGCATGGCCTGGCCAAGCTCTGGGCCGTGGGCAAGCAGAAGCTGCGGCTCTGGCCATTCCCTCATTGACACCCACACTGACACCCGCATTGATTTTCCCTGTGCTTCACCACTTTAATTTTTAGGAGAGACATATGAAGCTTTTTTCCCTAGCCCGCTCCGCCGCCCTCGTGGTGGCTGTTGCCTCCAGCCTGGCGGCCCCCAGTGCCTTTGCCCAGGCCAAGGAGCAGTTCTTCCCGCTGCTGTCCTACCGCACCGGCCCCTACGCGCCCAACGGCGTGCCATGGGCCAACGGCAAGCAGGACTACATCAAGATGATCAATGCCCGCGACGGCGGCATCAACGGCGTCAAGCTCACCTATGAAGAGTGCGAAACCGGCTACGCCACCGACCGCGGCGTGGAGTGCTACGAGCGCCTCAAAAGCAAACCCGGCGTGGCCCTGTTTGACCCGCAGGCCACCGGCATCACCTTCGCGCTGACCGAAAAAGTGGTGAACGACAAGGTGCCTTTGATCACCCTGGGCTATGGCCTCTCGGTGGCGCAGGACGGCCAGGCCTTCAAGTGGTACTTTCCGCTGATGGGCAGCTACTGGACGGCCGCCGACATTCTGGTGCAGCACCTGGGCAAGAAGGAAGGCGGCCTGGACAAGCTCAAGGGCAAGAAGATTGCACTGGTCTACCACGACAGCCCGTTTGGCAAGGAGCCCATTCCCCTCTTGGAAGAGCGCTCGCGCCAGCTCGGCTTTGAGCTGCAGAAGATTCCTGTGACGGCGCCCGGCGTGGACCAAAAAGCCGCCTGGCTGCAGGTGCGCCAGCAAAAGCCTGACTTTGTGCTGCTGTGGGGCTGGGGCGTGATGAACAGCACCGCGCTGAAAGAGGCGCAAGCCACCGGCTACCCGCGCGACAAGATGTATGGCGTGTGGTGGGCCGGTGCCGAGCCGGATGTGAAGGACGTGGGCGAGGGCGCCAAGGGCTACAACGCGCTGGCACTCAACACCTCAGGCCAGAGCCCCAAGGTGATCCAGGACATCCTGAAACTGGTGCATGACAAAGGCCAGGGCACCGGGCCGAAGGACGAAGTGGGCAGCGTGCTGTACACCCGCGGCGTGATCATCCAGGCCATGGCCATCGAGGCAGTGCGCCGCGCGCAGGAGCGCTTTGGCAAGGGCAAGGTCATGACGGGCGAGCAGGTCCGCTGGGGCCTGGAGAACCTGGCACTCGACCAGAAGCGCCTGGACGCATTGG
>CANCCF010000350.1 GCA_947374485.1 Comamonadaceae bacterium
AAGACGCCATGTTCACGCCCCACATTGCTTTCAGCTCGGACGCCTCCCTGGCGGAGCTGCGCCAGCGCGCGGCGGAAGAAGCCGTGCGCATGCTCTCGGGGCAAGCACCCCACCATTCCTGCAACACCGTCGCCCGCGAGATCCCATGACCATCACCCTTCAGAGCGTTCACGCCCGGCAAATACTCGACTCGCGTGGCCGCCCCACAGTGGAGGCCGACGTCACATTGAGTGACGGCAGCTTTGGCCGCGCCTCCGTACCCTCCGGTGCCTCCACCGGCAGCGCCGAGGCGCATGAGTTGCGCGACCGAGATCCAGACTACTACGCCGGCCTCTCCGTGCTGCAGGCCGTCTCCCATGTGAATGGAGAAATCCATCCTGCCTTGCGTGGCGCCGACGCACTGGACCAATTTGCCATCGACCACGCCATGCTGGCGTTGGACGGGACACCCCAACTCAAACGCCTGGGCGCCAATGCCGTGCTGGCGGTCTCGATTGCCGTGGCACGGGCTGGCGCTGCGGCACAGAAGCAGCCGTTCTTCGAGCGCGTTGCAGAGATCGCCGGCAAGCCCGCACTCTGCATGCCCGTGCCCATGGTCAATATCCTCAGTGGCGGCCTGCATGCGGGGCGTGGCATGGATGTGCAGGACTTCCTGGCCATGCCGGTACGCGCGACCTCCGTCGCCGATGCCATCCACATCCTCTCGCGCGTGCGCAATGCCGCGACCGAAGAGGCGCGCGCCCGTGGCCTGCCCACCCTGCTGGCGGACGAGGGCGGCATCAGCCCCGGCCTGGCCACCGGCCGCGAGGCCCTTGAAATGATGCTGCGCATCATCGAGCGCGCCGGCTTGCGGCCGGGTGAGGATGTCGTCATTGCCATTGACGTGGCTGCAACGGCACTCCAGCGTCCCCATGGCGACTACGCGCTCACGCGGGAGGGCCGGGTTGCGAGCGCGGCCGAGATGATTGAAATGCTGGCCGGCTGGGTGCGCGACTACCCTGTGGTCTCGATAGAAGATGGCCTGGGCGAGGAGGACTGGAGCGCCTGGGCTGACCTGAGCGCGCGCATAGGCAAGAGCGTGCAACTCGTCGGTGACGACCTCTTCACCACCCACCCGCAGCGCCTGGACAAGGGCATTCGCGAGGGTGTTGCCAACGGTGTGCTGGTCAAGGCAAACCAGAATGGCACGCTGTCTGGCACCATCGCTCTCATCGCCCGGGCCAAGGCGGCTGGCTACGCCACCATTGTGTCGGCCCGCTCGGGTGAAACCGAAGATGCCTTCATGTCCGACCTGGCGGTGGGAACGGGTGCCGGTCAGATCAAGATTGGCTCTCTGCGCACCTCCAGCACGGTGGCCAAATACAACCAGCTCCTGCGCATTGAAGAGGCGTGCAGCGCAGCCTACGCAGGACTTCTGCATGTGGCGGGCCGTCGATGAACCTGCCAGAACTGAATGCCTTTCTCACGCGCAGTGGACTGGCCGACGCCGCGGCGCCCCGGCAGTGGACCCCACTCACCGGCGGTGTTTCCTCCGACATCTGGCGCGTGGAAGTCGAAGGGGGTCAAACCCTGTGTGTCAAACGCGCGTTGGCACAACTCAAGGTGGCTGCGGAATGGAAGGCACCGGTCTCCCGCAATGCCTTTGAATGGGCCTGGATACAGTTCGCAGCTGAGATCCTGCCAAACGCCGTGCCCAGGCCGCTGGCACATGATGCCGTCGCGGGCCTGTTTGCCATGCAATACCTCGACCCCCTGAACCACCCGGTCTGGAAGCAACAGCTGCTGGACGCACAGGTATCTGCGCACACTGCCACCTCGGTCGGCCATGCCATAGGCACCTTGCACCAGGCCAGTGCCAACCGGGCAGATATCGCCGCCGCCTTCGATACCACCGACAGCTTTCATGCGCTGCGGCTGGAGCCCTACCTGCTGGCCACTGCACGGCGCCATGCCCAACTGGCGCCCCGACTGCAAGAGCTGGCAAGCCGCACGGCCACACACCGCAGCGCACTGGTACACGGTGACGTCAGTCCGAAGAACATCCTGGTAGGCCCGCAGGGCGCTGTGCTGCTGGATGCCGAATGTGCCTGGTACGGTGATCCTGCGTTTGATATGGCCTTTTGCCTCAACCACCTCGTGCTCAAGCAGTTTGCGGTGCCAGCCAAGTCAGCCGAACTGCATTCGGCCTTCAATGCCTTTGTCGAGGCCTATTTCGGCGCGGTCCGCTTCGAAGCACGCGCCGGCCTGGAAGCGCGCGCCGCGCACTTGTTGCCGGCCTTGATGCTGGCCCGTATCGACGGGAAGTCACCGGTTGAATACATCACCCAAGAGCAAGAACGCGAGCGCGTGCGCACCTTTGCGGCGCCGCTCATCATGCATCCGCCAGCTGATTTGAAACAGCTGGCAGTCATCTGGTTTAAGTAAAGGAGACTTCCCATGAAATTCATAAGAGACGCTTGGTATTGCGCGGGCTTTGCCGGCGACATTCTGGTGGACACACTCAAACCCATCACCATCCTGGGCGAGCCGATTGCCTTGTACCGCAAGGCCGATGGCAGCGCGGCGGCGTTGGCGGACCGGTGCCCGCACCGCTTCGCACCACTCTCGCTCGGCAAGGTGTGCGGTGGAGAAGTGCAGTGCGGCTACCACGGCCTGCGCTTCGACGCGCAAGGCCAATGCACCCACAATCCGCATGGCGATGGCAGCATCCCGAAATCTGCGCACGTGCGCGCCTATCCACTGCACGAACAGTACGGCGCGCTTTGGATCTGGATGGGCGAGCCCGCCTTGGCAGACGCGGCGAGGTTGCCGGATTTCAGCGCCATTGAGGAGCGCGCAGGCTGGAGCCACATTCAGGGCTATTTGCATGTCAGGGCCCACTACCAGCTCATGATCGACAACCTGCTCGATCTCAGCCACGTGCCATTCCTGCATCCGTTCCTGGGTGGAAATATGGCGCCGCCACCTGAGTTCAAGGCAGACATCCGCATGGAGCAACAAGGCAACAGCGTGCTTGCGATCAGCGAGTTCAGTTCAATGCCGAATACGCCGCTCTACCAGATGCTGTGGGAGGGGGAAGCTCCGCCGGCACTCACGGATATGCGCGCCAATATACGGTGGGATGCGCCATCAACCTTGATGCT
>CANCCF010000351.1 GCA_947374485.1 Comamonadaceae bacterium
TCGTCAAGCGCCCGGCAAAGCGCTCCACAAAGGCGGGCGTGAGGATGCGCATAAAGCCGGCCAGCACCACCAGTGCGGGCTGCACGGGCGTGTCCTGGCGGCCAATCAGTTCGGCCAGTGCCGCATCAAAGGCCTCGCGGCTGGCAAAAGCCTTGTGGTCCATCACCTCGGTGGCAATGCCTTGTGCACGGGCAAAATCCAGGCCTTTCGCATCGGCCTTGTTGCTGATCACCAGCGACACCCGGGCGCCATAGCGCTTGGCCCATTGTTCACGTTCGGCAGTGCGCACTACAGCGGCCATATTCGAGCCGCCACCGGAAATCAGGATGACAATGTTTTTCATGTGAGGCGGATTTTGTCACGCGCAGACCTCGTGTCATCGCAGCAGAAACTACTCCGCCTCCCGCACCCGCACAAAGCTGGCGAATTTAGGCAAACCAGTGGCGGTGCGGTCCCGGTAGCGGTAGGTGACCACGGTGCCCACGGCGGGTGGGTTGGCACGCACCGCATCGGTAAAACCGGTACCCAGGGAAAAGCGCTGGCCTTGCGGGGTTTGCAGCAGCAGCGAGCCCATGCGGCCCTGGTATTTGCCGGTGCCGGCGATGCGGGCCAGCACCAGGCCTTCTTCGTCCGGCAGCGGCTTGAGCTTGCGCAGCGCATCGCTGCGACCGGCTGTCCACAGCGCGTCCATGCGGTGCAGCACCAAGCCCTCGCCGCCGTCCGTCACGACCTGGTTCAAACGCTCTTGCAAGGCTTTGGTATCGGGCACTCTGGATTGCGCCACAGCCTGCAGCCAGGGCTGCTGGGCAGCGTCTACAACTTCGGGAATATGCCGGGCACGCTCGGCAAAGGCGCGGCCATCCTGCGGCAGGTCAAACACCATGTAGCGCAGCGCATGCCACTCGGCGTCCACTGGGGAGTCTTTGCGCACCACACCGGAGAGCCGGTCAAAACTGCGCCTACCGGCCCACAACTCTCCGTCCAGCGCCAAGGCCGGCAAGCCTGCGACAAACCAGGCCGGAGCGGCAATCGGCCTGCCGCTGCGAAAGCGCAGGGTGTGGCCATCCCAGAGGGCGCGCACACCATCGAGCTTTTCGCTCACCAGGTAGTCGGCCGGGTTCAGCCCGGCCTGCCAGGGCGTGGCCAGCATGGCATTGCTGCTGACCAAGGCGGCCGCAGGGGCAGACAACAGGCCAGCAAGCGGTGCCGCCAAACCTGCACCCAGGAGGGTGCGCCGACTGCAGCGCAGGGAGCGAGAGGAAACTGTTTCAGGCATGAACGGGAGTACTCCACCAAAATGTAGTTGACTCCCTGTAAACCCAATCGCCAGATCCGCCAGAGACCAGGCTTCACGCCGCCGTAGTAGTAGCGTCGTCTTTAAATCAGCAGCCGCGAGGAGCGCGGCACATGCGCCATCAAGAACTCCATCTGGTCCGCCAAGATACGGCGGTTGCGCAGAATGAAGTCTTCCCACAGGCTCGGCACATAGGGCGTGTAGAGCAGCGGCATATGCGCCTGCTCGGGCGTGCGGCTGCTCTTGCGGTGGTTGCAGGGGCGGCAAGCCGTGACCACGTTCATCCAGGTGTCTATGCCGTTCTGGGCAAAGGGAATGATGTGTTCACGCGTCAAATCGCTCTCGTGGAAATGGCCGCCGCAGTAAGCGCAGACATTGCGGTCGCGAATAAAGAGCTTGCTGTTGGTCAGGCCCGGGCGCAGATTGAACGGGTTGATGTTGGGCACGCCACGGGTGCCGATGATGCTGTTGACGTGAATGATGGACTGCAGCCCGGTGCGCGCGTTGTGTCCGCCGTGGAACACCGCGACTTCACCACCCGACTCCCAGCGCACCTCGTCCGAGGCATAGTGGATCACCGCCTGTTCCAGCGTGATCCAGGACTGGGGCAGCCCCTGGGCCGACAACTTCAAGACTTTCACTCAAGACCTCCATCAACGGTTGAAAACCACCAATACGGACTGCAAATGTCTGCGTCACCCCAGCCAATCTTGTTGGCTGACTGCACTAAGCGACAATATACAGGGTTTCCATGACAACTTCGCTCCACAGGCACAGCGCACCAGTGCCCACTGCTATCAAAAAGATACCAAATCCATGAAGGTTTTTCGCGGCTTCAAGCACCCCGGCGTGGCCCGGGCCTGCGCCCTGACGATTGGCAATTTCGACGGCGTGCATCGGGGCCACCAGGCCATGCTCTCGCTCCTGCGCGGCGAGGCGGCGCAGCGCGGTGTACCCAGCTGCGTCCTGACCTTCGAGCCGCACCCGCGTGACTTCTTCGCAGCGGTGCAGCACAAGCCCGAGCTGGCACCGGCCCGCGTGGGCACGCTGCGCGACAAGCTCGGAGACCTGGCCAACTGCGGCGTTGACCAGACCGTTGTTCTGCCCTTTGACGCGCGCTTGGCCGGCCTCTCGCCCGAAGCCTTCATCCAGGATGTGCTGATCCAGGGCCTGGGCACGCGCTACATCCTGGTGGGGGACGACTTCCGTTTTGGCGCCAAGCGCGCCGGCGACTACGCCACGCTGGACGCTGCTGGCGACGCCCACGGCTTCGATGTGGCGCGCATGAACAGTTACGAGGTGCACCGCCTGCGCGTGTCCAGCTCGGCCGTGCGCCAGGCCCTGGGGGACGGCCGCATGCAGGATGCGGCGCGCCTGCTGGGCCGGCCTTACTGCATCTCCGGCCATATCGTGCATGGGCGCAAGCTGGGCCGCACCCTGGGTCAGGATGCGCAGCATCCCATGGGCATGCGGACCCTGAACCTGCGCTTTGCCCACTGGAAACCAGCGGCCAGCGGCATCTTTGTGGTGCTGGTGCATGGCCTCTCCGACACGCCCTTGCGCGGTGTGGCCAACCTGGGCGTGCGCCCCTCGATTGACCCCAACGATGTGAACGGCGGGCGCGTGCTGCTGGAGACCCATTGCCTGGACTGGCCCGAGACGCTGGGGGCCGAAGGTGGCTACGGTAAAATCATCCGGGTGGAACTACTGCACAAACTGCACGACGAGCTCAAATACGACGGTCTGGACGCCTTGACCCAAGGCATACGCAAAGACTGCGACGACGCACGTGCCTGGCTCGCCCGCCGAATTTGACGGGGCCACCCTG
>CANCCF010000352.1 GCA_947374485.1 Comamonadaceae bacterium
CGTGGCCAATGCCTACGGCAAGACCGCCACCTTCATGCCCAAGCCCTACCACGGCGACAACGGAAGCGGCATGCACGTGCACCAGTCGGTCTGGAAAGACGGCAAGAACCTGTTCGCCGGTGACGGCTATGCCGGTCTGTCGGACTTCGCCCTGTACTACATCGGCGGCATCATCAAGCACGCCCGTGCCCTGAACGCCATCACCAACCCCGGCACCAACAGCTACAAGCGCCTGGTCCCGCACTTCGAAGCACCGGTCAAGCTGGCCTACTCGGCCAAGAACCGTTCCGCTTCGATCCGCATCCCGTTTGTGGCCAACCCCAAGGGTCGTCGCGTGGAAGCCCGCTTCCCCGATCCCCTGATGAACCCCTACCTGGGCTTTGCCGCCCTGCTGATGGCGGGTCTGGACGGCGTGGAAAACAAGATCCATCCCGGCGAAGCAGCCACCAAGGACCTGTACCATCTGCCTCCCGAGGAAGATGCACTGGTGCCCACCGTCTGCCACAGCCTGGACCAGGCCCTGGAGCATCTGGACAAGGACCGCGCCTTCCTGACCAAGGGCGGCGTGTTCACTGACTCCATGATCGATGCCTACATCGAACTCAAGATGCAGGAAGTGACCCGCTACCGCATGTCGGTGCACCCGGTCGAATTCGACATGTATTACTCCCTGTAAGCCATGTGTGGTGTGCATCTGCCCACCGGCAGATGCACCACGAGAGGACTGCGCAAGCAGTCCTTTTTTGTTTTGGCGCATACTGCCTGCCTGACCCTGCATTCGCCATGGGTGGACTGAAAATGAAACTTGTTTTTTCCCTGCTCGCCATCGCTTCCAGCTTGGGCACAGTGCATGCCGCGGACGATCGCATCTACCGCTGCGGCAACGAGTACACCAACACCGTGACCGATGCGCAGGCCCAAGCCAAAACCTGCAAACTGGTATCTGGTGGCAACGTCACCATCATCCAGGCCGTCAAGCCGCCCCCGCCCAAGGCGGGTGCGTCGGGTCAGAAGAGCGATACGCCAGACCAGCGCGCCAAAGATTCGGATGCCCGCCTGATTCTGGACTCCGAGCTCCAGCGCGCCGAGACCAAGCAGGCCGAGCTGCAGAAGGAATACAACAACGGCGAGCCCGAGCGCCAGGGCGCTGAGGCCCGCAACAACCAAAAGTACCTGGACCGCGTGGCCGCCCTCAAGGCCGCCATGGCCCGCAACGACAGCGATATCGCGGGCATCAAGCGTGAAATTGCGCGCCTCGCACCTGCCACTGCGTCCTCGGCCGCGTCCGGAAAATAAGCGGCTTGCCCGGGGCCGCGCCAATGGTCCCCAGTGGGCCCAACAGGGAATCTGCCTTGTCCAATTTTCAGCCCTTTGATTTGCTGGCCACGCTGGTCACCGTGGTGGACCACGCGGGCCTGGTGCTGTTCTCCAACGCCGCGCTGGAAGACGTGCTGGGCATTTCGCGCCGGGCCATGGTCGGTACTGCTTTTGCCGACGCTTTTACCGAACCCAGCCAGCTGCAAAACGCGCTGGAGGGTGCGATTGAAAACGAGTTTGGCGCCATGCGCTACGACGCCTGGCTCAAGCGCGTGGGCTTCGATGCGCTGCCGGTGCACGCCATCATCACCCGCATGGAGGCGGACAACGCCATCATTGTCGAGCTCGTTCCCCTGGAGCAGCAGACCCGCCAGGAACGCGAGGAGCGCATCCTGGAGCAGGCCCAAAGCAACAAGGAGCTCATCCGCAACCTGGCCCATGAAATCAAGAACCCGCTGGGCGGCATACGCGGGGCGGCCCAGTTGCTGGAGCTGGAGATGGATTCGCCGGAGCTGACCGAATACACCCAGGTCATCATCCACGAGGCCGACCGCCTGCAAAGCCTGGTGGACCGCCTGCTCGCGCCCCACCGCAGGCCGCACATGGTGGGCGATGTCAACATCCACGAGGTGTGCGAGCGCGTGCGATCGCTCATCGTGGCCGAGTTCCCCAAGGGGCTGCGCGTGGTGCGCGACTACGACACCTCCATCCCCGAGTTTCGCGGCGACCGCGAGCAGCTCATCCAGACGGTGCTCAACATCGCGCACAACGCCGCGCAGGCCCTGTGCGAGCAAATTGCCGATGGCAATGCCGAGCTCACCTTCAAGACCCGTGTGATGCGCCAGATTACTTTCGGCAAACACCGCTACCGGTTGGCATTGGAATTGCATGTCATAGACAACGGACCGGGTGTGCCCGATTCGATCAAGGACCGCATTTTCTATCCGCTGGTGTCGGGCAGGGACGGCGGCTCCGGCCTCGGGCTCACATTGGCGCAAACCTTTGTCCAGCAGCACCAGGGCATGATCGAAGTCGACAGCGTGCCCGGCCGTACGGATTTCAAAATTCTGATTCCGTTACCGTAATGCCAGACACGAGGAATGCGAAAACCATGAAGCCGATTTGGATCGTTGACGATGACCAGTCCATACGCTTCGTACTGGAGAAAGCGCTGCTGCGCGAGCACCTGCCCACCCGCAGTTTTTCCAACTCACGCGATGTGCTCGCAGCCCTTGGCACCGCAGGCGATGACGAAGGCCCGCAAATTCTGGTGAGCGACATCCGCATGCCGGGCGGCTCCGGCCTGGAACTGCTGGAAAAGGTCAAGGCCAAGTACCCCGGTCTGCCGGTGATCATCATGACCGCCTTCTCCGACCTGGACAGCGCGGTGAGCGCCTTTCAGGGCGGCGCCTTCGAATACCTGCCCAAGCCCTTTGATTTGCCCAAGGCGGTGGAGCTGATTCGCCGCGCGGTGGAAGAAAGCCAGCGCGAAGAGGTCAGCGAAGAGCGCATGGCCGAAGCCCCTGAAATGCTGGGCCAGGCACCCGCCATGCAGGACGTGTTCCGCGCCATCGGGCGCCTGTCGCAAAGCAATGTCACGGTGCTGATCACCGGTGAGTCCGGCTCCGGCAAAGAGTTGGTGGCGCGCGCCCTGCACAAGCATTCGCCACGCGCCAACGGCCCGTTTGTGGCCATCAACACCGCAGCCATTCCGAAAGACCTGCTGGAGAGCGAACTCTTCGGCCATGAGCGCGGCGCCTTCACTGGCGCGCAAACCATGCGCCGCGGCCGCTTTGAGCAGGC
>CANCCF010000353.1 GCA_947374485.1 Comamonadaceae bacterium
GCAGCAGGCAAAACATTGGTGGACGCGCCAGCACCCGCACCGCCAGGACCGCCTCGCCATGCTGGCGCCACTGGTTGCCGTGCTGCTGTTTTTTGCCGCCATCGTTATCGCATTTGCCTACCTGCGTGCTGAGGAATTCGACCGCGAGCAAGAGGCCGTGCAACGCGATGTGGAATACACCCAGCAACGCCTGCGCCTGCGCCTGCTGGAGCGCCAGGAGCAGCTCACCCGCATTGCGCGCGAAGTCTCCAACCGCGAGCTCGATGTGGAAGACTTTCGCAGCCGCGCCGCCGCCATGCTCAACCAGTACCCCGAAATACAGGGCCTGGCCTGGATTGATGAGCGCCACCGCGTCAAGGTTGGCACCGGAACGGCCATTCACCCGGCCGCCGTGTCCCGCGCACCCGCAGACCAGGCGCCGCGACTGGACAGCGATGCCGCCTACGCAACTGCCAAGCTGACCAACCAGCCGGTCTACCTGCAGCGCCTGCGCAGCACCGAATTTGCACCGCTGATGCAGATCTACATCCCACTGAACGAGCGCAACCGCTTCTCCGGCGTCCTGCTGGCCGAGCTGTCGGTGGACGGCCTGTACCGCTACGGTGTGCCCGACGAGGTCACCGCGCGCTATGCCATCTCGCTGCTCGATGCCAAAGGCGCCTTGCTGGCAGGCACCGTCATTCCCACCCGCAAGGTCACCAGCGACTGGCTGCCCTGGAACACGCGCAACAATGCGTATTCCATGCCGGTCTCCCCTGTAGGTAGCGGCCTGCTGGTGCGCGGCCAGGCCTACCGTGCCTCGCTGGGCGTGATCGGCAGCGGCCTGTTCTGGCTGGTGGGCACGCTCAGCGTCATGACCGCCTGGATGCTGATTGCCAACTGGCGCCACACCCGGCGGCGCCTGCAGGCGCAACAGGCGCTGGTGGCCGAAACCAACTTCCGCCGTGCCATGGAAAACTCCATGCTCACCGGCATGCGCGCCATGGACCTGCAGGGCCGCATCACCTACGTCAACGCCGCCTTTTGCCAGATGACGGGATGGCACGAGTCCGAACTGGTGGGCAGCTCGGCCCCCTTTCCGTACTGGCCCGAGTCCGACCGCGAGTTGCTGGCCTCCAAGCTAGAAGAAGAGCTGTCGGGCAAGTCCGCGCCGGGCGGCTTCCAGGTACGCGTCAAGCGGCGAGACGGCAGCACCTTCGATGCCCGTCTGTATGTGGCGCCATTGATTGACGCCATGGGCACGCAGACCGGCTGGGTGACTTCCATGACCGACATCACCGAGCCCAACCGCGTGCGCGAGCAGCTCTCGGCCTCGCACCAGCGCTTCACCGCCGTGCTGGAGGCGCTGGACGCCTCCATTTCGGTCGCACCCCTGGGCAGCGACGAGCTGCTGTTTGCCAACAAGCTGTACCGCCAGTGGTTTGGCACCCAGGCCAACGGCCACCTGCAGCTGGTGGCCGAAGCCGGTGTGCCCAGCAGCCCGACCAGTGACGATGCCGACGACAACGTGGATGCGCTGGCGGGCTTGCCCACCGACGCCATTGCCGACACCGAAACCGAGAGCGGCGAAATCTTTGATGCCGCGCTGGGCAAGTGGCTGGAGGTGCGCACGCGTTACCTGAGCTGGGTGGACGGGCGCCTGGCGCAGATGGTGATTGCCACCGACATCACCAGCCGCCGCCTCGCCGAGCAGCAGGCCGCCACCCAGTCCGAGCGCGCGGCCAACTCCAGCCGCCTCATCACCATGGGCGAAATGGCCTCCAGCGTGGCCCACGAGCTCAACCAGCCGCTCACCGCCATCAACAACTACTGCAACGGCATGGTCTCGCGCATCAAGTCCAAGCAGATCACCGAAGAAGACCTGCTGGGCGCACTGGACAAGACCGGCCGCCAGGCCCAACGCGCCGGGCAGATCATCCAGCGCATACGCTCCTTTGTGAAACGCAGCGAGCCCAACCGCACGCTCTCGGACGTCAACGTGATGGTCGGCGAGGCCATGGAGCTGGCCGACATCGAGCTGCGCCGGCGCAATGTGCGGCTCAACCACTACGTGGCCGCGCGCCTGCCCAGCATGCTGGTGGACCCCATCCTGATCGAGCAGGTGCTGGTCAACCTGCTGCGCAACGCGGCCGAGTCCATCGACACCGCGCAGCGCCCCACCGCGCAGCGGCTGGTGGAGTTGCGCGTGGTGCCCACCCGCATCGAGGGCCAGTCAGCCATTGATTTTTCGGTGCGCGACACCGGCATGGGCCTGGCACCCGAAGTGATGGCGCGCCTGTACGAGGCCTTCTTCTCCACCAAGGCCGATGGCATGGGCATTGGCCTGTCCCTGTGCCGCTCCATCGTCGAATCGCACATGGGACGGATGACCGCCGAGAACATCTACAATGGCGCCGCGGTGGCAGGCTGCCGGTTTTCCTTCTGGATTCCGGTGGCCGACATCGGCACACTGGCACTTGAAGCGCCCTCCGCAAGCACATAACGGTCTGGAAATTTGAATGAGCCTGATACCAAAAAAAGGGACGGTCTACGTCGTTGATGACGACGAGGCTGTGCGTGATTCCCTGCAATGGCTGTTGGAAGGCAAAGGCTACCGGGTGCGCTGCTTCGATTCGGCCGAGTCGTTTCTGAGCCGCTACGACGCCCGCGAAGTGGCCTGCCTGATTGCCGACATCCGCATGGGCGGCATGACCGGGCTGGAGCTGCAAAACCGCCTGATCGAAGGCCGCTCGCCACTCCCGATCGTCTTCATCACCGGCCACGGCGATGTGCCCATGGCGGTGGACACCATGAAAAAGGGCGCCATGGATTTCATCCAGAAGCCCTTCAAGGAAGACCAGTTGGTCAGCCTGGTGGAGCGCATGCTGGACCACGCCAAGGATTCGTTCTCTGACTACCAATTGGCCATCAACCGTGACGCCCTGCTCTCCAAGCTCACGCTGCGCGAGTCGCAGGTGCTGGAGCGCATCGTCGCCGGCCGCCTGAACAAGCAGATTGCCGATGACCTGGGCATCAGCATCAAAACGGTCGAGGCGCACCGCGCCAACATCATGGAAAAGCTCAGC
>CANCCF010000354.1 GCA_947374485.1 Comamonadaceae bacterium
GGGAATATGAAGGCCATGTTCAAGGGGATCTTGGCCGTTGGTGCGGATACGTATAACTATGGCGCGAAGACGGTTGGGTCGGTGTTGATTGACAAGATGAAGGTGGCGGGGGGGATAGGGGGGCCTACAAGAGCCCCGCAGGGAACAACATAGCCGTCAAAAGAAGATCAAGAAGACAAAGCCGCCTTCACAGCCGCCGACACAGTCCCCATCTCCGCCTTCCCAGCCAGCCGTGTCTTCACCACCCCCATCACCTTGCCCATATCGCCAGGCCCCGCAGCGCCCAGCTCGGCAACAATCGCCCGCACCTCAGCCAGCACCTCATCCGCCGACATGCGCTGCGGCAAATAAACCTGCAGCACCTTGATCTCGGCCGCTTCCTTGTCGGCCAGATCCTGGCGCCCAGCCGACTCAAACGCGGCAATGGAGTCCTTGCGCTGCTTGATCAGCTTGTCCACCAGACCCACCACGGCGGCGTCGTCCAGCACGATGCGTTCGTCCACCTCACGCTGCTTGCAAGCCGCCAGCAGCAGGCGGATGGTGCCGAGACGCTCGCTGTCTTTGGCGCGCATGGCGGTCTTCATGTCTTCGGTGATTTGGTCTTTGAGGGACATTGGGTTTCTCCTGATGGGAATCGAAACGTGGAATGAATACGGAACGCAGAATGAAAAAAGCCCGCCAGAGCGTCCCCAGGCGAGCATTTTCTTGGACCGAGCGCTCTTGCGAGCGAAGGGGCCGGGAAACTTAGAACAGTTTCTTGGGCAATTGCATGCTGCGGATGCGCTTGTAGTTGCGCTTGACAGCGGCTGCCTTCTTGCGCTTGCGCTCTGCAGTGGGCTTCTCATAGAACTCGCGCGCGCGCAGGTCGGTCAGCAGGCCGAGCTTTTCAATGGTGCGCTTGAAGCGACGCAGGGCTACGTCAAAGGGTTCGTTTTCTTTTACATGGATCGTTGTCATTACGTAATGAATTCCAAAATTGTGCTGGGTAATGGTCACGGGGGAAGATCGGGGCCCCACACGCCTCACTCAGCGGTATTTCCCGTCTTAACTAGTATTGGCCGACGGGGAACTGCCAAATTAGCCTGCGATTATAGCCTTTGCGCACAGCGGCCTCAAGGCCGGTCAAGCACCCGGCAGCAAACTGGCGGCCAGTCCCTGGGCGCAGGCGTGCGCACTGGCCCAGGCCCACTGGCAGTTGTAGCCCCCCAGCCAGCCGGTGACGTCCACCACCTCGCCAATGAAGTACAGGCCCGGTTGGCGGCTCTCCAGGGTCTGGCTGGACAGGGCCCGGGTATCCACGCCACCGGCCGTCACCTCCGCCTTGCGGTAGCCCTCGCTGCCGGTGGGTGTGAGCTCCCAGCGCGCAATGCGCTCGGCCAGGGCGTTGAGCACTTTGTCTTGGGCCTCGTTGATGGGGCGCTCGGCACTTTGCCCTGCGGGCGTGCCATGCGCCACCCAGGTGTCGGCCAGGCGCGCCGGCAGCAGGCCGGCGAGTTCGTTGGCAATGCGCTTGCGGGAGTGGACTTTGGCCTGCTGTAAAAACGCCGCCACATCGGTGTCGGGCGCCAGGTTCAGGCGGATGCTGCTTCCCTCTTTCCAGTAGCTCGATATCTGCAGCACGCCAGGGCCGCTCAAACCGCGGTGGGTGAACAGCAGGTCTTCGCGGAAACTGGTTGTGTCTTTCTTGCCACCGGTGGCAATTTGCACCGGCAGGGACAGGCCGGAGAGCTGGGCAAACGGTGCCCAGGCAACTTCGTCAAAGGTCAGCGGCACCAGGGCAGGGCGCGTGGGCACCAGCGGAATATCGAACTGCCTGGCAATGCGGTAGCCCAGGTCGGAGGCGCCGATTTTGGGAATGGAGAGGCCGCCGCTGGCGATCACCAGGGCCCGGCAGGCAACCGTGCCCTGGCTGGTGTCCACCTCGTAGCGCGACGCGGTTCCTGAATGCCCCACGCCAGTGACCGCGCCGCTGTGGGTCATGCCGCCGGCGGCGCCATCGGTATAGCGCACGGCCTTGAGGCTGCAAGGCTGCCAACGCGTCACGCCGCCGCTGGCGCATTCGGCCAGCAGCAGCTGGATGATGTCCTCGGCCGAGCGGTCGCAAAACAGCTGGCCTTTGTGTTTTTCGTGGAAGGCAATGTCGTGGCGCTGCAGCAGGGCCAGGAAATCGCGCGGGGTGTAGCGCGACAGGGCCGATTTGGCAAAGCGCGGGTTCTCGCTGAGGAAGTTGGCGGCTGTGACATCCAGGTTGGTGAAGTTGCAGCGCCCGCCACCCGAGATGCGGATTTTTTCGGCTACTTTTTCGCCGTGGTCTATGACCAACACCTTCAGGCCGAGTTGCCCCGCCACACCAGCACAAAAAAGGCCGGCGGCGCCGGCTCCTACGATCACTACGTCAAACTGTTGCATGATTGGAGCTTACCCTCAGCCACCGGAGCGTTTAACGGCGAAACCCTGGGCTTTGAGCAGCTCCATCACCCGCTCCACATGGTCGCCCTGGATTTCCAGAGTGCCGTCCTTGGCCGTGCCGCCCGAGCCACAGGCCGTGCGCAACTGCTTGCCCAGGGCGGCAAGAGCGATGGCGTCCAGCGGCAGGCCTTTGACCAGGGTGACTCCCTTGCCGGCGCGCCCCTTGGTTTCGCGGCTGACGCGTACATTGCCATCGCCCAGCGGTTTGGCATTGGCCGCCTTGCAGCTGCAGGCCGCCAGGGGCTGGCCGCAGTCCGGGCAGATGCGCCCGCTGTCGGTGGAATAGACCAGACGGGTGGAACTGGAGGAATGTTTCATGGGAGGCGCTTTGCAGGAACGGGCTTTTCAGGGCAGCTATGGGGTAGAGCGCGTAGTATCCAACAGCCATGATGAACACCCCCACCACCCTCCAACGCATGCTGCAGAACTGCCACACCATCGCCGTGGTGGGGCTCTCTGCCGATGCCAGCCGACCCAGCTTTGGCGTCGCCCGTTACCTGCAAGCGGCGGGCTATCGCATTGTCCCGGTGAACCCGCGCTACGCGGGCAGCACCATCCTGGGCGAAGCCTGCTACGCCACGCTGGCAGAAATTC
>CANCCF010000355.1 GCA_947374485.1 Comamonadaceae bacterium
TGGCCAACATCGGCCTGCTGTCCGAGGGCGCTTCGCTCTACGACCCGGCCAACATCACGCTGATGCACCACCTGTATGCAGCGCTGCGGGCCAACCACCTCTACCACCGCGACCAGCATTACGTGGTGCAAGAGGGCGAAATTGTCATCGTCGACGAGTTCACCGGCCGCCTGATGACGGGGCGCCGCTGGAGCGATGGCCTGCACCAGGCTGTGGAAGCCAAAGAGGGCGTGGAGATCCAGGCCGAGAACCAGACGCTGGCCTCCATCACCTTCCAGAACTACTTCCGCCTCTACGGCAAGCTGGCCGGCATGACCGGCACGGCCGACACCGAGGCCTATGAGTTCCAGGAAATCTACGGCCTGGAGACGGTGGTGATTCCGCCCAACCGCAAGAGCCGTCGCGAGGACCAGCTCGACCGCGTCTACAAGACCACGCGCGAGAAGTACGAGGCCGCCATCCAGGACATCCGCGAGTGCTACGAGCGCGGCCAGCCGGTGCTGGTGGGAACGACTTCCATCGAGAACTCCGAAATCATTGCCGACCTGCTCAACAAGGTCAAACTGCCGCACCAGGTGCTCAACGCCAAGCAGCACGCCCGCGAAGCCGAAATCGTGGCCCAGGCAGGGCGCGCCAAGGTCATCACCATTGCCACCAACATGGCAGGCCGTGGTACCGACATTGTGCTGGGCGGCAGCATCGAAAAGACGCTGGAAGCCGTGGAGGCCGACGAGTCGCTGGACGCGGCGGCCAAGCAGGTACGCGTGGCCGAAATCCGCGCCGCCTGGAGCACAGACCACGAGGCCATCAAGGCCCTGGGGGGCCTGCGCATCATCGCCACCGAACGCCACGAGTCGCGCCGCATTGACAACCAGCTGCGTGGCCGCTCCGGCCGCCAGGGTGACCCGGGCTCCAGCCGCTTTTACCTGAGCCTGGACGATTCGCTGATGCGCATCTTCGCGGGTGACCGCGTCAAGTCCATCATGGAACGCCTGAAAATGCCCGACGGCGAGGCCATCGAGGCGGGCATTGTTTCGCGCAGCATCGAGAGCGCGCAGCGCAAGGTGGAAGCCCGCAACTTCGACATGCGCAAGCAGCTGCTGGAGTACGACGATGTGTCGAATGACCAGCGCAAGGTGATCTACCAGCAGCGCAATGCCATTCTGGATGCGAGCGACCTGATCGCCCAGATTGCCTCGCTGCGCGAAGGCTGCTTTGAAGACCTGGTGCGCCAGTATGTGCCCGTCGAATCCGTTGAAGAGCAGTGGGACATCAAGGGTTTGCAAAAGACTTTGACGGAAGACTGGCAGCTCGACCTTGATCTGCAAAAGCAGATTACGGACGCCAGCGCCATCACCGACGAAGACATTCTGCACACCGTGGTCACCGCGGCCAATGCCGCCTTTACCGCCAAGGTGGAGCAGGTCGGCCAGGCCAACTTCACCCAGTTCGAGCGCATGGTGCTGCTGCAAAGCATAGACACGCATTGGCGCGACCACCTGAGCGCGCTCGACTACCTGCGCCAGGGCATCCACCTGCGCGGCTATGCGCAAAAGCAGCCCAAGCAGGAATACAAGCGCGAAGCCTTCGAGTTGTTTGGCCAGCTGCTGGACTCGGTGAAGAACGACGTGACCAAGGTGCTGATGACGGTACGCATCCAGTCACAAGAGCAGATCGACGAAGCCGCCCAGGCCCTGGAGCAGCGCGCCGATGCCATCTCCAACGTGACCTACAGTGCGCCCACCGAAACCGGCGAAGTGGAAACCACGGTTGACGCAGAAACCGTGGGCCTGCCCCGCACCGCCAGCGCCACCGCAGCCGCCGCTGCTGCCGCCTCCATCGGCCGCGTGGGCCGCAACGACCCTTGCCCCTGTGGCAGTGGCAAGAAATACAAGCAGTGCCACGGCAAGCTGGCCTGATCACAGCACGCGGTTGGCGGCACCGTCCCGAGGACGGGCCGCAAACTTAGGCCAGTTGTTTCTGGCGAAACAGCTTGGCTGTTTGGCGGTAGCCAAACTCCCACAACTTCCAGACCACAACGCCTCCCAGAACAGCGACGGCGCTGGCAACAAACGGGTTGAGGTCTGTGAAAAATTTACCCAGAGCACTTTTGAACTGGAAGTGCGTCATGTAGATGAACAATGACGCTCCGGCAGCATTGCTTGCCGCATGGGCAAGCCAGGCTGGAATCTTTATCTGGGGCTGCCAGGTGCAAAGTAGCATGGTGCCGAATCCGAACAAGGGGAGTGCGAAGGACGCACTGTGGCTCAGCTGAGACAGGGCGGCCACCAACGCCGCTATGGCAATGACAATGAGCTTGTCTTTGGTTTGTGTGAGTCCGGAGATGGCCATACCCATAAAGAACAACCAGATGGAGATGTGGGGTACGCGGTTGTAAAGAGGGTCAGTGTTCCAGAATTGATTGATTGCAAAACCCGCAGCAAGTGAAACCAGAACAGCCTTGAAGGCAAAGCTGGTCAAGTTTTTCTCGGCAAGGCGCTGCACGCGTGGTATGGCAAACAGTGCCGCAGCAATAGCCAATATCTGCACCAGATCTTCAATAAACCAGTAGGACAGTCCTGCCGTAAAGTTTGGATCGATAAAGTTGTCGATCAACAAGGCTTGCTGCCAGGGAAAAGGTCGCCGGAGCACGGCATACAGCAAAGCGGAATACAGGGTGACTGGCAAGACTATTTTGAACAGCAGTTTGAATACCGGCGTAACACTTTTGGCCCGTACGATGGCCGGTATCTGATAGCGGCCAAAGCTCCATCCAGATGCCACGAAAAGCGCCGATGTTTCACCAGTCACCGTAATGGCCTTGAAGTGATCGAGCACAACAAGAATGATGGCTACCGCACGAACCAGGATGATGGAGTTCATGCTGGTCATCGATCCACGCCTGTCGCGTTTCAATGCAACAAGTTCTTGCAGGCTCAGGCTGTCCCAGTTGTCTGGTAGCCATCCGAGCACTTTCTCGACCGAGAGCGAAGCCTGAATGAATGACA
>CANCCF010000356.1 GCA_947374485.1 Comamonadaceae bacterium
TGGCTTCAAAGCCGCAGATGCGCAGCGGTGCGCGCACCTCGGCGTAGGCCGCTTCGGTGGCCACCGCGTGCAGGGCATGGCGCAATGCGGCCAGCAGTTCGGGCGGTGTCTCCAGCGCGGTGATGAGGGGCAGGCCCGGATAAGCCTGGGTCTGGCCAAACACCCGCAGCTCCGGCGCCAATGCCGGGTTGGCCTGTTGCCACAGGGCCCAGCTCACAGCGTCGAGTGCGGCCATGTCGGCCTGCCCGCTGCGCACCGCCTCAATAGAGCGGTAGTGCGCGCCGGTCAGGGTGCTGGCGGCAAAGAAGGGGCGTGGCCGTGTGGTGCTGCTGGCCACCAGCGCGCGCAGGGCGTTGTAGCCGGACTGCGAGATGGTGTCGTTGAAGGCCAGGGTGCTGCCGGCGAAGGCGGCCAGGCTGTCGCGCGGGTCCGGGGCGCGGCAGATCAGCTGGCTGCGGCAGGCTATGCCGTGCACGCCCGGCGCCGCGTAGGCAAACGTGCCCACCAGCTGCACCCGGCCAGCCAGTTGCGTCACCAGCGGATAACCGCAGGCCTGGCTGAGCAGCAGGTCGCTGTCCAGCCACTGCGCATGGCAGTCTGCTGGCTGGCTCAGCTCCGTAGGAATGTGCTGCGCCCAGGCCGGCGCGCGGTGGCGCAGCAGCCCGGCCAGCGCGGCCCAGAAGGCTTGCAGCGCCTCCCCGGGCGGGAAGTACATGGGCAGGGCTGCCTGCATGGCTCAGGGCTTGGCCGCTGCGCGCACGGGCTTGGCGGCGCGCTGCGGCGCAGTGGCGGGTGCTGCCAGCACCGGGTTGTCTACCGGGCTCCAGGCAAAGTGGCGAATCAGGTAGACATAGCCCGGCAGCACAAAGCCGCCGTTGCCGGCCTGCCAGGCGGCGCGCTCGGCGTGGTAGCGCGCGGGAATCTGGTACCAGGGCAGTTCGGGGTAGGCGTGGTGCACCACGTGGTAGTTGTTGTTCAGGTAGAGCAGGCGCCAGGGCGCGGCGGCCTCGTTGATCACGGTGCGGTGCGCCGGCAGTGCGCCGGGGCGGTGCTCGTAGAGGGAGCGCAGCATGGCCAGGCCCAGGGCCGGGTAGGCCACACCAAAGCAGTAGTGCCAGGCCGACAGGGCCGTAAAGCGCTCCAGCGTCCACAGCAGCAAGGCCACCAGCGGCAGGTGCACGGCCCAGATCCTGAACTGCACCCAGTCACCCGCCAGCATGCCGCGCACGATGCGTGTGCCCAGGCTCACGATGACGATGGCCGGGCCAATCAGCAAGCGGCCCAGCACCGTGCGCTGGCTCTTGTACAGCCACAGCGCCACGGCGCCCCGGGTGGCGGCCTGCTCGGGGGTGATGTAGTTGCTTTCGGTGTCCACGCCGGGCTCGGTCAGGTGGGCGTCGTCATGGTGTTTGAGGTGGTCGGTCCTGTAGGTATCAAAGGGGTACCAGATGGCCAGAGGTGGCAGGCCGATCAGTCGGTTGAGCGCTTCGTTGCGGGTGGGGTGGCCGTGGGTCAGCTCATGCTGGAAGCTCATGTACCAGGCCAGCAGCACGATCAGCAGACCGGTGGAAATCCAGGCGGGAATGCTGCCGTAACTACCCACCAACCCAAGCCACATGCCCCAGATGGCCAGCCACACCAGCCAGGTGGGCCATTCGATTGCGGGCTGGGGCGTGGTGTTGTCTTGCATAGGCGGGAAGGGTGTGGGCGGGGTTATTACAGGCCGCCAGTGTAGGGGTGATGCCTTGGTGCCTGGCAGGAATTACTTTGCGCTTAGTCAATGTCTGCGGTTTGCCGGTAGTGGCTCCAGCGTTGCAGGGCGGCGCCGGCCACCATGCTGGGCACAACCCACAGCGCTTCCGGGTTGCCAAAACCCAGCGAGGCTATGGCCGGGCCCGGGCAGTAGCCCGACAGGCCCCAGCCTATGCCGAAGAGGGCCGAGCCGATCAGCAGGGGCCGGTCTATGGCCTGGGCCACAGGCAGGTGGAACATGCTGTCCCACACCGGTGTCTGGCGTTTGAAAACCAGGTGAAAGCCCAGGGTGCTGAGCACCACGGCGCCACCCAGCACCAGCAACAGGCTGGGGTCCCAGGTGCCGGTGAAGTCCAGGAAGTTCAGTACCTTGTCGGGGTTGGTCATCTGCGCCAGCGACAGGCCCAGGCCGAACACCACCCCGCTGGCCAGCGCCGCCAGCTTGCGCAATACGGCGCGGCTCATGTGGCCAGGCCCAGCAGGTGGCGCACCAGGTAGGTGGTCAGCACGGCTACGCCCAGGAAGGTGGCGGTGGCAGCCAGCGAGCGCAGCGACAGGCGCGCCAGCCCGCAGACCCCGTGGCCGCTGGTGCAGCCATTGGCCTGCGCCGTGCCATAGCCCGTGAGCAGCCCGGCCAGCACCAGCAGCGGCAGGGGAAAGCCCTGGCGCAAGGGCGTAGCCGCGCCGCCATGGGCGTAGAGCGCGGCGCCGCCTATCAGCCCGAGCAGGAACAGCAGGCGCCAGGTTTGCGAGGCAGAGGGTTTGACCAGCAAGCCGGTGATCATGCCGGTGACGCCGGCAATGCGGCCATTGAGCCAAAGCAAGAGGACGGCGGCCGTGCCAATCAGCAGGCCGCCCAGCAGGGCGTTGAGCGGGGTAAATGCAGTCATGGGGCCTAGGATACTGCGGCCGCTGCGTGCTGGGGGCTCACTGCCGGCACAGGCCTGCGGCCCTTGCGCGTAGCATGTGCACCATGAGCCGCGCAAAAACCACCCTGACCACCATCAGCCAGAACCTCTGCTTCGAGGGCACGCAGGGCGTGTACAGCCATGTCTCACAGGAAACCGGCTGCACCATGCGCTTTGGCGTTTTCCTGCCGCCCCAAGCCCGTAGCGCACCGGTGCCGGTGCTGTACTGGCTCTCGGGCCTGACCTGCACGGAAGAAAATTTTGTCATCAAGGCCGGGCCGCAGCTGCCCATTCTCTTCCTCAGCGGCCATGGCGACATCCGTATGGCCCTGCGCGCGCTCAGGG
>CANCCF010000357.1 GCA_947374485.1 Comamonadaceae bacterium
TACAGCGGCTTCATGACTGGTGGCCACAAGACGCTGGCAGGTGCTGCCAATCACGTCCTGGGCATCAAGGATGGCAAGAAGCGGTTCGCTGACATTGCGCTGGCCATGAGCAAGGCATTCACGCTGTGCTGCACCCTGGATGAGGCCAAGGCCGTCAGGGAAGAGGTTGCCTTCCTGCAGGGTGTGAAGGTGATTCTGACCAAGCGGGATCTGACTGCACAGAAGAAAACGGATGAAGAACGTGAGCTGGCCATCCGTCAGATCATCAACTCGGCAGTGGTGTCCGACTCGGTGGTGGACATCTTCGATGCGGTTGGCCTCGAAAAGCCCAACATCGGCCTGCTCGATGAGGGGTTCCTGTCACAGGTGAAGAACCTGCCAGAGCGCAACCTGGCGGTGGAGCTGCTGGAGCGGCTGCTGGAGGGCGAGATCAAAAGCCGATTTGGGAGCAATGTTGTCCAAGAGCGAAAATTTTCAGAGCTGCTGTCAGGGGTCATGACCAGGTATCAGAACCGGTCCATTGAAACCGCACAGGTGATGGAAGAGCTGGTGGAGATGGCCCGCAAGTTCAGGGACGCGGCCAAAAGGGGCGAGGCCTTGGGACTCAGCGAGGATGAAGTGCGCTTCTATGACGCGCTGGCCAACAATGAATCCGCTGTCCGCGAGTTGAAGGACGAAACCCTCAAGAAGATCGCGCACGAGTTGACGGAAAACCTCCGCCAGAACTTGAGCGTCGATTGGTCTGAACGCGAAAGTGTCAGGGCCAAGCTGCGGTTGATGGTCAAACGGATCTTGCGCAAGTACAAGTACCCGCCCGATCTCGAAGCTGCCGCCGTGGATCTGATCCTGGAGCAGGCCCAGGCGCTGGGAGAGGACTGGGCTAGTTGATTTCTTATGTCCCGATGGCTGAAAATCTGAAAGTTGCCTGCCGTAATCTTTGAACGCATTCACTAAAGCGATCAAGTGATCACGTCTGCATCAACAGGCCCATCCTCTGCCTTGAACTGGATTTTGAGGTACTTTCCTGCACCTTCCTTCACTGCGCTTCGATCGATGAGTTTGGCTCGAAATTTGAAATCTTGGTCGATACGAACGATGAGGACCTGCTCAAAGTTCCCCTGGCTTTTGACAATTACGTGATCCCCCGCTTTTTCTGGAGAAATGGTCTTTACCTCGACCAGCTTGCCCGCAATCATCCCGTCAGAGCCTGCCGTGTGCGTCCCGTGGCGGCGAAGTCCAAATCTGATCTCCGCGTAGATCTCCCCAAGTTCACCCCAAACCTGCAAGTACCTGCCTGTGTTGTTGAAGTGGCGTTCCGCGCAATCAACTAGGTCTTGAAAAATCTCAGTTTGCTCTAGGACGCTGTAGGGATAACCATCCCTGCTCCGAAAGGGCTCAATTGAGTGGGTTTCGTCCTCCGGCAGATCCGAAAGCTGAGGGTCAATCCATTCAACGCTGATGTAATCCGACTCCCATGGCGCGAATCCTGCGGCAGCGGCATCAGCAATAGCATCTGGTGTATAGCCACGCTCGTTCATTTCGTAGAGGAATTCCCAATCGCTCATATGCGTTCCTTTTACTCACCTTGCACTAGTAGTCGTGCGTTGCGAACCATGCATCATAGGCGTGGTTAGACGCGCGGCATTCAATGGCACCCAGCGGTCAAAATTTCCGGATCCAGTACAAGCTGGGTGAGCGGCACCAGCATCTGAATGTCACAACGTTGGCTTTGTTTCCCCTCCTAATGGGCGGCAGGCAACGAATCGTTGCGAGCTGTTGGTCTCATGTGCCTGCTGAAATTCCAAAGCAATTTTGAAAAGAGTCATCTGCGGCTATTCAATCTGCTCAGATCGTTCGACGACGGTCGATGAAGCGAAGTTTGCGACGTCACCCGTGCACGTGTCGCAAAGTCACTAGAGCCGAGTACCAGACTACAGGCCAAGGTCTTTGTTGCGCATTGGCAACGGCATGGATCTCAAGCGAGTGCAGTCCAAATATATAAAGTTATTGGCGATTGAAACTATCGCTATGTACTTCGCAACAGGCAGTAGTCAAAGTGCATGTATTCAGCAAATCACAATTGCGAATGTCATTTGAACGGTGACGTAATGCCGCAGATGCATGCTGCAAATACACGAGTAAAGGCATATGCAGTGATCTGATGCCTCTTTTTCCCTCGAAAACGTAGGCTCGCAACCGGCGCGACTGATTTACTGACCATCGTTGTACAAATCCTGAATGCCACTCGCCGCCTCGTTCGAATGCCAGGTCCAATGATTGCAACACCATGGCACCTCTCGATGGTGAGAATAAAGCAGATTAATTCATGTGAACTAGCAATCCATGAACATCTCTGTGGCTATAAAGTTTGCAACAAATGCCTATACAAATCAATGACTTAGCATGCGCCTGAGACCTTGCTGCGCACGCTCCAATGCGCTAGAGTTCAGCGAAGAATGCGACACAGTGCATTAAAAACTGCCGAAGAAATTTTGAAAATCTGAACCACACAATGGCCTCTCCGTTCGCTCTCTACATCCGTTCACTGCGCATGCGAAATGAAATGACGCAGGCCGATCTGGCGCACGCCACTGGGTATGAGCAGGCTCATATGTCATCTTTAGAGTTGGGAACAAAAAATCCAACTGCCGAATTCCTGGTGCGATTGGCCCAGGCATTTGAATTTTCTGAAGAAGACCACCAGGAGATGATGGCTGAAGTCGCGGCCTCGAAGAGCCGCTTCTTCTTGTCGCCTGACCAATCAGCTGAGAAATTCCGGCTTTGTTCTGAGTTATGGGAAAAAATCGATCGGATACATCCGGCGACTGTCACCTCTATACGCGGAATGCTGCAACTTGAAGATCAAGTAGCTGCACAACCGAGACACCAGCCCGACAGGCTCCGGCGAAATCGGGCGAAGGAGACATCAATGTAAAAGCGGGACTGAACCCAAAGGGCTAGTCCCGCTTAATCTGCTTGTGTGGTCGCAAAAGCGACTGATACCGAACCGTGAGAATTTCAGTATCCATCAACGCGACCGCTCGGTCAAGACCACCCATCTAAGCACGATTCCGAGAGTTGGATTCATTTCTAACTCTGGGCGTATTTACGCCCATATCTAGCAATTTCCGCTAGCAACACTACGGCACAAGGGCCCAGGCACAACTGCGCCAGTCGTCAGCAAAAAAGTAGTTGGGTCGAATCAGTAGTCGCTTGGCAAGCAGTGTGGATCAACACGCCTGTTTAAGCCTGTGAAAAGCATTGGTTCGTTCCCCGGATGACAAAATTATTGAAGGCAGCGATCATGGGAACGAAACGAAGCAACCCAATAGGAAGCAAAAAGTGGTTGGACCAAACATTTGAAGAAGACCCAGCAAGAGATATCAGAGGAAGATCCCGCCCAACCCAGCGTTTCTTCACGTATGACCGGCGAGGAAGAATAATTGCCGCCGAAGGTGGAAACGCTGCGACTGCCCGTAACGTGTTGGACGCCATGCAAAACACTGGGTTTGTCACGCGCTTTAAGTTAGAGCCATTTAGCCTAACCAAGAAGGAGCATGGCCTAGACGCGACACCAGACATACTGTTTCAAACACGTGATGGGCATTCATATGTGGTTGAAGTTAAATCGTCACGCTTTCTTACCCAAGAAAAAATCGATAAATGTCGACAGGTTGAAATCGCACTTGCGGGTACTGACCTGAAGTACCTCTTATGGACGGACACTTCACCGTTACCACCTGCAACGTGGCGAATGATGAGGGAAATGCGCCGACTTGGCTTTTCATCGGTTCAGCCCAAAGCGATCGATCAAGTTGTTCAAGCTGTCGCTGAGGCTCCCAAAACGGTAGAGCAATTGAGATCGCAAGGCATATACCGCGATGCCATCCTTGCGGCGGTGTGGCATGGGATTGTGCACATCAACTTCACCGAATCATTTCACGATCAATCAGTTGTATCAAATGACGTTAGCAATCGTCGATTTCAGCGCTTCCTCACAGCAACCATCACGACGCACACATGGTGGAGCAAATTGAAATCCACTTGGAATACAAGCACGCGCAACAACAAAATGGCACAAGGGGCGAGCAATGCCAAATAGTGCGGAATCAAATTTTGAAAACACAGATCCGCCCAACCTGGATGGCTTGGTTGTCGAACTATGTGGCCGGCGCCTGCATGTGCGAATATGCGGCCATAGGGTAATACTTCATGACGTTAAGACTCACGAGGAACGTGAGACAAACGTAGATGAAATAAGTGAAATGCTTAGCATGAACGCTATGAGTATTGAGCCGACGAGAATGTCTGCGGCTAACAGTGTGCCTGCGCATTTCGATCCAAACAATTCATATCAAATTAATGACGTTCCGGACACACTGCGAAGTGAAGCTGCTGCCAAGGTTTGGGCGGAAAAGGTCAGATGGCTCGACCTACTAAAGAAAAAAGGACATACGTCGCTTCAGGACAATGAAGATCTCGAGTTGACCTTGCGTGAAATAGAGCATGAAACCATCCAAAAATGTCCATTTAAGCCAAGCACTTTATACAAGGCAAGTCGTGATCTAAAACGGTCAGAGCATGGCTACAAGGCCATTTTTCCTCAATTTGCCTTGAGAGGTGGAAAGGGGAAAAGTCGATTGTCAGAGCCTGTGGAGAAAATCATCTCTGAAGTCCTGCATAGCGCTGAAGATCCGGCGTTCGGACTGTTGCAGGCAAACAGAATTTACGAGGCAGTGGATGGAAAAGTGTGTCAATTGCAGCGATCTGATCCAAACATAATATACGCGACGCCATCTGTACCAACCCTTACTCGGCGGATGAATGAACACTTTACTGCGTTCGAGATATATGCCAGAAAGTTCGGATTAGAACGTGCCAAGAAAAAGTTTCGTACAAATGGATCTCGCGTAAACGCAGACAGATCACTGGATGTAGGTGAGTTTGATGATAAAGATACTGATTGCTTCTTAATAGATGAGCGAACCTATTTGCCTTGGGGCAGAGCGTTTTTGACAGCAGGAGTTGATCAATTCACTTACTCTGTACTTGGACTTAGCATGTCTGAACATTCACGATCAATTCAATCTGCGTGGGCCGCATTCGAACATGCTGTATTCCCTAAGGATATGGGGCACCCAGACTTCGCTGAATGCGTCCATTCATGGGACGCCTATGGGCACTTAGGTACTGCATTCTTTGATAACGCATCCTATAACGCTGCGTCAGACCTACAAGCGTCGGTTTTGGATTACGGAGCTGAGGTGGGGTTTGCTCAACCTCGGAAACCAACAAATAAATCATGTATAGAACACTTCAATGAAGTACTAATCGAAGATTTTGTTTGCCACCTGCCAGGGTGGTCTGGTGAAAAGGAAGACCGAGAGGCGCTGAATAATGGCATCGAAAATGCGGTGTACACGCTCGGAGAATTCAAACGCGAACTAATGGCGTGGATAACTGATGTTTATTCCAATAAAACGATTTGCGCAATTGGCAAGTCGCCACGAGAAGCATGGAACGAAGTATTTCAATTCGAAGCCCCGCTATTGCCTCGACACATGCCTCCACTTACCCTGGCGGGGACTGTTCGTCAGACATTGAAGAAACGGGACAGCGGTGGCCTTTTGCGCAAGCAATTGAGGTATCAATCGCCTGAGCTGCATGAATTAATGAAGGGAATGGGCTCTAAGTTTGACTACGTATTGCGATATAAGCCGTACGACTTGAGCCATCTCATGGTGCAAAACCCCCGTACAAATGCATATCTTCGTGTGCCTTGCATCGAGGATCCGCGGAAGTATGAATTTATCTCGGATTACCAACAAAGTTTAATCCTAAAGTTTCGAGCTGCCTCAAAGAAGAACGGAAACAAGCCAATTGATCTTTTTGAAGCTCGTCAACGCTTGATTGATAGCACGCGCCAATTAGCAACGGCAAATTCCATCCAAAAACGCAAGGCAGCACGGCGCGCAGGAAAAATTCCTGAAGTTGAGGAGTTCTTGGATCGTACGAAAGAGCCCAAGCCGCCACCAAAGTCAAAAGTCGAGAAATTCGTAAATGAAATTGACGAATACGAATTGGAAGGTGAAGACTACGAAGTGGACTACGCAAACTAATAGGAGCAATTGAAAATGAATAAGTCCAAAGAAACTTTAACCCGCGAGGCTTGGAGAGGCATGTCGCTACCTGAGCGGCTTGATCACTTGGAAAATATATATGTCAAACACCCGGCTGTAATGAACATATTAAGCTATGTCGGTCGTGAGCTTGAGTACAGAAACGCAGATGGCAAGACATCGGGTCTGATAATAATCGCCCCATCTGGAGCCGGTAAATCAGCATTGATTAAGCATTTAATTAGGGCCTACCCAAAAGTCGAAACAGAAGAAAGTCGAACCTGCCCTGTGATTGCGTTCACTGTGCCTACCGTTCCAAGCTCAAAAACGATGGGGGCATCATTACTGAAAGGCATGGATGACGTGCTTTGGGATAGAGGAACTGCAGGAAGGAAATTCGATCGAATCGGCAAACTGCTGGGCCCAGCTAAAACAAGGTTGATTCTTATTGATAACTTTCAAGATATACCAACGCGGAGAAAATCACGTGGAATTTTGAATGTCGCAACTTGGGTGCGCGACCTATGCGACATAAATTTTGGGGGAATCGTGATTGCGTTGGGCACTGCTGAATCACTGAAGGTTAGAGATGCAAATGAACAGGTGCAGAGGAGGTTGAAAGCAAAACTGTCGCTACCAGTATTTGCGGGAGGTTCAGATGCTGAACTTAAAGAGTTCGCAAAACTCTTGAAGAGTATCGAAAGGCTCTTGCCTATGGCGGAAGACAGTGCCATCTACTCTGTTGGAATGACCAAGCGCATGCATTGCGCCACGAAGGGGAACTTCGATTACCTGATGACGTTGCTAAAGAATGCAATCTGCGTTGCTGAAAGGAAAGGGGAAGAATCAATAACAATTACGACACTGCACGAAGCATTTGCACATGAGCATGGTGACTATGCTGCATCAGAAAACCCGTTTGCTCCGGACTTCTTGTGGACTAACTTGGACCAGCCTGGTCAAGTCTTCTACAACGCAACGTTTTCAGTAACTGTGGAAGAAGAAATGGAGGCGGAATGATTGTCGATGCAATGCACAATTGTTCGGCTCAGTACCAATATGGTGTCGATGCGGATTCAGAGCGAGGTCGACTCCTGTTGTGTCCAAAACCCAAGGGGGGCGAGTCCTGGCCAGGATATCTAGTCCGTGTCGCAAATGCAAACTGTCTTCCATCCTTGTTATCACTTGCCAGCATCGCAGATGTCCACAGCGTCGGTGAGCTATTGCGAAGCGATCCCAGGGAGATTCTTCCACTACTGGGCATTGGCACTACCACTGAAAGTTCATGGGCGCCGTATACGAGGCCCCAAAGCTTAATCAACAGAAGCGGACGTAAGAGTTTGCAACCTCAGCGATGGACATCTCCTGTCTGTCCTTGCTGCCTTGCGACGGATGCCGATGAGCCCCACATAAGATCCCATTGGGACTGGGCAATGCAAACTCATTGCCCCGTCCACAAGGTCCATCTTGTGGAATGTTGCAGCCGTTGCAATCAGTTGATAGACCTGCGCCGACCGCGAGTTGACTTTTGTGTATGCGGGGCGGACCTAAAGCAAGAGCCCACTCAGTGCAGCGAAAATGCTACCTCAGCGATTTCACGCTTGCTACCTGAAATCAATGTCGACAAGTCAGGCCTTACCTTCGAATGCGAGCCCCTAATTCACCGTGAAGCAGTTCGAGTCGGTCAGTGGCTGTCTCTACCTCTCCAAAGTAATGGAAAACGGGACAGGCGCTACAGTGATCCGTGCTTGAGGCTTTCAATAAAAGAGTTGCGCATCTTGGAGTCACTGACATTGGAGTGGCCAATTAGGATTCTGCAGGCTGTCAAATCAGAGGTGAGCATAGAGAGTCTGGCGTCAAGAACGGCACTTGGTGTCCGCCTATACAAAAGAAGTTTTGGACTTTGGCAGTTCATTTTGAATGAATTGCACAAGGCAAATCTCACATTGGTCAACGCCCCCCCAGCGAAAGCAGGCGAAACGTACACGTTGCATTCTAGGCACCACATTCCGGAGCTAAGTTTGGTAACGGGACATAGTCCTGCAAATTTGAAAGAGCAACTGCGGCTGGGAAATCTCTTGCCTGACGTGGTCAGGGTTGGCGACTTAGTTGACCCGCTTGCTGTTGAGATTGACGAAGTTGCATTGCGTAAAGTGCAGTCCCTATATGAAGCCACGCTTGACTACGAGTCTGCGGCAGAAATTGTTGGTGCTTCTTTTCAGGCAATGCGAGGGCTGATTAGCGCAAATTGCTTGCGAACAGAAAGTATCTGTCGCGATACGTCGCGGCTTACATTCAGGCGGGTACATCCTGAAGAACTAAAGCGTTTTGCTAAGGAGCTGTTTGCGCACGCAAAACCATGGGATGTATCAAGCGTGCCAGAAGTCGTGAAATTTTCAGATTGGGTGACTTCGCATGCTCACGGCAGGGAACACCGCTATAAGCGCTGGATTGAAATTCTCCGATCCATTCGAGCCGGAAGACTGCCACTTTATTCGAGCATTCCCCAACCTGTTCAGCTGGATCAACTGCTACTAGCTGGCCAAGACTTGGCTAGTGTTAGTGACAAACGCAGGCTTAGCCATCAGTGTTTTTGCTAACACCAAGGCCGCAAGATGGCGAATCACTTTCATCGTGGCGTCAGCGTGTGGGGATGGCCAACGGATTCCGGTTGTTCCCATTGGCGCCAGGGGAGTTGCGCCGATCAGATCCTGACATTGCGCCCGCGCAGTCTACGATTGCATGGATTTTCGATACACATGGTCTTCCAGTTGAAAAGCTGCACCAAATGACCGCTGCCGGCCAGTACGGCACCTTGCAGGAGAAGGGTGCTCGTGGGATGCGCCGTTGGGTGGTCTCGATGCAGTACAGCAGAATGGGCGACAGACGCTATGGCCTGCCCTACTGTCCATTGTGCCTGCGGGAAGACAAGATTCCGTTCTTCAGATTGAGTTGGCGATGTTGCTTGAATTCTCATTGCACAACACATGGAACACTGCTCATTGACAGGTGTACAAATTGCAATGCGCCAACATGGCCTAGTCTTTGCGTGTCCGTAGGCGAGTATGAGAGGACTTGGTCGGCACCTCATCAATGCCCGAGATGCAATGCAGATCTGCGTGATGGAGAGTCAGGTGCGGATGCTGGACTCTTTGGACAGCTAGCACCTGTTCCGTCAATCAATCTGCGGGTCGTCCTTAACCAAGACTTAGAGGTAAGCGCCAAAAGTTATGGTGACGCCATGTGGATTCTCTGTCAGTTGTTTGTACGCAAAAAAAGCGCAGCTCAAATCACCAAATACAGTCCAGAGCTGGCAGAGCTGATTCAAGAACTTAGAACTCACAATGCACGTTGCGTCGAAGAATTTCCTCTTGAACTTCGGCACCAACTAACTTCACATGTGCACAAACTGTTTGATGTTTGGCCTCAGCGGCTAGCCGAATTTTGCGAGACGAACGGAATTACTGCAGTGCACATTAGTCAGGATCGGTGGGCATGCCCAGACTGGCTAGAAGAATTCGTACAAAAATACTTATGTGTTCAAAAGCGTGGCATTGGTCTGAACGAAGTGCGCCTCGTGTGTGATCAGTTGGATGCAGAGAAGGAGAAAGTAACAAAGGCCAAGGTTGCCAAGAAGCTTGGTGCCAGTAACGCAAAGGCAATTGATCAACTGCTGAACCGTCGTCGTGATGCTTCGTATGAGGAGTTGCTTCAATTCGTTGCATCCCTCAAGGTATGCGCTCTGGAAAAGTACTACCGGCAGTCGAGTGGTGAGGTAAGACAGCGCGATGCCTTGATTTTGCTTTTCGCCATTTTGTCAGCAGAACCTCTTGCGGAAGTTTCCAAATGGACGCGGCTACAGTGCATGAATAGGTTGACGGCTTTTCAAGCAAATGACACCGGTGACATTGCAACGGCTCGCTGTATCGTTGAGGCCATTGAAGCACTACTTGTCCAATACGACAGCCCAGACGATTGGCAACTTCTCGAAAAGCATAGCGCCCCAGAGTCGTCGTATTTTCGCGGATTCAAAGATAACTCGGTACCCCAACGATCGCTACAAAAGACCATGGCATATGCGATGAGGACTTTTGATGTGCGATTAATGAGGTCAATTACGGTATTTCGTCTATGAATTGAGTACGGCGTACGATTGAGCAATCTGGATATCTTCAAACTTGGTGCTGGAATGAGCCACCAGCAGTCGTCTTAAGAACTTTCGGTCCGACCGTCAATGATGGGCTGATACTGGACTTAGCGAAAATCCGGTACCTTGTGCTCCAGATCACAGCAGTTGCTGGATCTTTGCCATATGAGAAAATTCAGCGATGAGGCTTATTGTTTCTTTTGCGCTTACCTTTCTTAGCTTGAACGTCTTGGCTGCTGACCTAACGGTTGGCAGTCCTGCTCCTGATATGCAGATAACGCTGCTTGACTCCACCGATTTATTCCAGCTTTCGCAGAAGCGAGGAAAAACGGTAATTGTGAATTTTTGGGCAACGTGGTGCGCACCTTGTCGGGCAGAAATGCCTGCAATTCAAACCTACTATGACAAGCACAAATCAGAAGGCCTGGAAATTCTGGCGATCAGCATGGACGAACCCCGTGAGCTGCCGGAAGTAAGAAAAATTGCTCAGCAGTTCAGTTTTCATGTGGCACTGAAATCCCAGGCTAATTTAAAAGGATTTGGCCGCATCTGGAGAATGCCGACGACCTTTGTCATCGACAAAGACGGCGTAATCAGGAAAAACGGCCATGTGGGTGATGCAGAAATCACTCTGGCCGAACTGGAATCCCTGGTTACACCGTTGCTATCGAAGCCTTGATTTAAAACGAGACCCGCGCTCCAATCGAGAATATGGAAGTCGGCGCCAACTGAATTCCTTTCACGTCTTGGTATAGCGGGATTTGCACATTTGAGTAGACCGAAAACGTGGAGGTAACCGGAACCACAACACCTGGAGTGAAATAGACCAATGTGCCACCGGTGGCGTATTTGTCTGCCGCATCACCTGAATCGGTATTCACTTGACGTGCATTGAGTTGAACCGTTGGCGTAAAGGATTCAAATCCATGGTAGCGCAGACCACCAGTCAGGTTGATGCTGTCTCCCGGCCGGTACGAGCCCCCGGCCATGTCACTGGTATTGAGTGCTGACTGATACTGGGCCTGCAAGAAGTAATCCCAGTTCTGGTTCAGATTGTCAAAGTAATAGGCGCCGATGATCAGGTCCGTCGTTCCAGTACCCAACTGAAGTCCTGGATCGACCGCCGTTATCAACCCGGATCCATCCGTGGTCATGGCTGTCTGCTTTATGTTGCCGGTGGGCAACTTAAGTCCAAACTGCAAACCGAAGTTCCTGTTTTCCGAAAAACCGTAATACCGACCGATAACCTTCACATCACCGATGCCGGAAGTACTCGAATCGTAGCTGCCGTCGCCGGGATTTATCCCATCGCCGTTGATGCCCAAGGTACTGTGTGTGCGGTCAATATAGGGAACTGCAACACTCACACCCCAGGAGTCCCCGTTGTTGTAGTCCAGCGTAGCGGTCAGATATTTGTTGTCGGTGAACTTCTCGACTTCAGCGTTGTCACCAGTAGATGAAGTGGGGTTCGGTGTCACTGCAGCTTCTGTTGCTGAGACGGTCCCCGTTCCTTTTCGGAGCTGATTTTGATTCAGCGTGTCATAGCGCACATCCAGACTCCAGCCGGAGGAATTCGACAGCCCTTGCGTACCGAAATCCGAGTTGAGCGTGCAGCCACAGCTTGCGCAAGCGAAGGCGGCACCCGATGGCATGATCGCGGCTAAAGCGAGGGCCAGTTTTGTATATTTGTTCATGAAATTTCTCCAGGTGACGGGGCTAGCCAATCACAAAATTACGGAAGTAAGACCGCACTCGGTCTTAGATTATTTGACTATTTCCTCAGCAAAAAGCATCAACGGTATACCGTTGAATGCCAAATGCGAGAAATAAAAAAACTCTCAAGCCGTAATTAACGGAGGTGCGCGACTATAGGGCGTCGCCCATGACTTTCGAAGATCGTCCGAAAATACTATGGGGTAAAGCTTGATGGATACCGTTTGTGAAAATGCAAACGATATGACTGCAGGCGGCAATCCAGCCAAGTTATCCAAATCGAATACGCAATAGTCACACGATTCACCATGACTGTGAGTCTGACCGTCGGACTGGGGATCAATTTTCTGACTAACGGGCTTGCCAATGGCTGAACAGATCGATGTCTTCAGTGCATCGGTAGCCACAAAAGTCGGCATGGCCAGCCGAAAAAGGGCGGCCACCACAAGAACTACGGCCAAAGCCAACCCGAAACGGGTTCGATGCAATGGTCGGCAGTTCATGTTCTCAGTCAACCAATAGTTCAGCCGAGTACAGCCTTGCATTCTTTGATGCAAGCCACGCAGGATTCAGCACAGGCTTTGCACTGGGCATGCTGTTCATGCTTGCGGCATTCCTTCTCGCAGGCTTGACAGGCCTCCAACGTAACCTTGGCCAACGCGGGAACCAGCGAGGATTGTTGGGCTGCAAGGCTTTCAAGAGCTTGGCAAAGGGCAATGGTTTGGCTAACGGATTTGGCACATTCGGCCATAACCTTATCGCCATCGCCCAGCAACACCAAACAATGCGCGATGCAGGCTTGGCCCTTGGCTACGCAGTCAGAAGTGGCTGCCAACAATCCCGTCAGGGGCGAATCATGCATGTGGCTATGGTCATGTGTTGCTTCCTGAGCAAAAATTGCGGTGCTGGCAGTTGCCAAAAGCACTGCGCCTGAGTTCAGAAATGCATCTCGTCTATTCATGTCAGTCCCCTTTGTTGTTAAAACCAAATACTAGCTTGCAAAATGCGTGCCGTCCATTGGCACAGGCGCCCGTAGATCTAACGCCATCCGTTTTTCGTGGATCATAAATCGGAGGCATGGCTTCTTGATGACTAGGGCCGCAACGTGCACGAACTTTTGCTCCCACGACTCAGCCAGATATTCAGGCCGAAATGAGACGCTGGACTGTCCCTATACCTTCGACAAAGCGCGAAGAATTCATCAATTTTCAGCAATGCTGGTCGTGGCATTAGTTTGTATAGTCCGGCTCTGAAACAAACCCAATCCGCACAAGACCAGTTTTTGCAGCCGCCGCCATAACCTTTGCAAGGGTCTCGTAGTAGGCGTGCCTATCTGCGCGAATGTGCACTTCCGGTTGAGGTTGCTTGGCGGCCTCTGCAGCAAAGCGTTCGGATAGTTGTCCGCTGGTGACTTGTTCACCGTTCCAGAACATGTCACCATTCTCGCGAATGCCAAACT
>CANCCF010000358.1 GCA_947374485.1 Comamonadaceae bacterium
GTCAAGGCCGTCACCAACTTCGGGGTTACAACATTTGACCGACTGTCAATGAATGTCGGCACACCCTGTCGGTATCTGCCGCTATAAGTATTGCTGTTTTGCTCGTCGCTATTTGTTGGGCCTCGATGAATCAATCCAAACCCCAGCCAATTTCACGAAGTACAAAGGCGACTGCATGTACAGCTAGTTCCGCGTCTCCATCATGGACGGGACGTAACGTAAGCCTCTCTACTTCATTGTCTTTGCCGCGTGGATGCAATCGATTGATAACATCCAACGCGGAAAGAAGCGCTTTGCTCTGAGGGAAATTTTTATCAACTTCCTTAATCAGACGACCCAAATCTGGGTATGGAGATATCTCGGTGTCTTCGGGAATCTTGGCCCAACACGTGACTACAACGCATGCCGCATTTCGGCACTGATCAACCACAGAAGTGGGTAATTCGCGGTATGCTGCATTGATTACACGCGACAGTGCAAGTTCAACCCTGTGCGCATCAACTGGTGGGACCTTACTTTTGTCTAAAGTGGGAAGTATTCCGTAGACGGATTCAGCACGCAAAGTCACCAACACGTCCAGATTCACGGTACGCTCTGTTTGAAGGATTTTCCACATCGAGTAGCCATCTCTTGAACCGATTGCCAGGCGCATACCCTCACCTTTGCGATCTTTATTCAACAAGTCCGTGCATTCGAGATAGACGCTAAGCTCTTTCCTTAACCTTGGGCCTGTATCCCTGATTAAATGTTGGTCTGTGCTGCTGGCAGGATGCCCCTCCACCACCACCGATTCCCATCCTGCACTGCCGAACTTCTGAAAGAGTAGTCCCCTTCGTATTCGGCTCACAGGGTCAAATGAGCTTTCGCGAAACATCCATGAATATGGATCGCTGTCCAAATTGAAAGGTAATTTTTGAAAATCAGCAGGATGTTGAATCAGAGTGGCCTGGGAAACGACCGGTGTCGGCCAAGCTGCAAACGTAGGATCTGTGCGTCCCTCATAGACCAACCCGGTTGTTCGTTCAATTCCCAGACGCGACATATCCACTTCCCAAATATCGCAGCAACAGCCACGTCCTCAGATAAAAAGCCGTTGCCGCCAACCGAAAACCCTCACCTGCCGGTCTGTATTCCACTTTCATCCGCCTCGGCTTGCTATTACAGGTGCATTCAACTGATCGTCCTTGATGACCAGACCTGAAATTTTCAATGAAACACCAGCCCAATTGTCGGTTCGGAAGGCCTCTGGGAGTTCGTCTATGGCCGTGAGTATTTTGCCCAAGTTGACGCCACCTTTTGCATTTCCCACCAAATACAGACGCGACCCCACATCAGGTGCGTACATCCCCCGCCATTTAGCTTTCAGCACCTGATATTCATGTTGATGTGCCCATTCGGCGCGTTCATGCGTTCGCCGCTCGATCGCTTCGTCATACGGCTCATCAGTCATTAAAAAAGCTCTTGTCGCAGGGTCAAACCATGCTCGTGTGTGGTCAGCTCCTGGAATTCTGTTTTTGGACGTGTTTCCTGGGTAAATACGGCTGTGGCTAGCGGAGGGGCGCAACCCAGTTGCATCCATGAATTGAAGGACACGTGCAACTTGGCTAATAGTGTGGCGTGCGCTGTGTTGTGAACTCCGCATTGCTTCACCTACAAGCTGCTTCTTGTCGTACACAAAGAAGCCACTGAGCAAGGGGTGTCTCTTCATTTGCTCAATTGTCACCAATCCCCCAAGTTGGGTAGACAAGTTAATGGCCAATCCTTCGGTTCCCGTGCTTTTTGTCTCACGGTCTTTCCAATGGCAAGTGATGATTGTGACGTGTCGAGGAAAAGACGTCCCCGTCACAGCGGTCAGAAGCACTGCGCGTGCGTGCGCTATATTTTGAAAACCTGCGGCTATGGCGGCTTGTTGCAGAGCTGCATTGTGATCAATGCCAAGTGACTTTTTCAGGTCACTTGCGTAGCTTTTAATGCCCAACAAAGTGGTAGGTCGAATTGGTGATGAACGCATGTAGGTCTCCAAGTCCCGACGGTCGTTACCCGCCTACCGAACCTAGAACCTGAACACATTACATGGGATGGTTATGTTTGCGACATTGCTGACCAGCAGCTTTGCTTTGGCGGGTAGCTGGCTCATGTCGAAGAAGCCACTTCTTTATTCTCCGACATTTTTTGGGGGGCCGCAAGAGGCGCATTCATATGACCAAGTTTTATGACTATAGTTTGCAAAACTTTGGGATGGCGCACTCAACGCAATTGCCTGATAAGCGACTGGGATCCATACAACAGCCCGTAGAATTCATTCAACAGTTGAAAGGTCCGGAATGGAAAAATTCCCGTTCACGAGCTACGACTTTTGGGCATATCTGAGCGCAGGGTTCATGCTGCTTTTTGCCATCGATCAGGCCGGGTCAACGCACCTGCTGATGCGGGATAACTGGACATTGGCACAAAGCATTGTCGCAGTATCCGTGGCCTATGTGATAGGGCAACTCGTCGCCTCGGCGTCTTCTTTCATTTTTGAGAAGCTGCTTGTAGGCAAGGTCCTTGATTACCCGACGAACATCCTCTTCGAACAATCGGTAGCCAGGCTTTGGGTGCAACGGTTGCTGCCGTCGTACTTCAAGGCATTACCCGAGTCAACACAGAAGGCTGCACTCGAAAGAGGGAAAAAGGCTGGAGTCGGCAAGCCCGGCGAGGCACTGTTCTGGCCTGCTTATACGTTGGGCAAGGCGACGCCAAGTGTGGCCACGCGTCTAGACAACTTCTTGAATCTCTATGGCTTCTGCCGCAATGCCGCATTCGTAGCGTTCGCCGACTCTGCTGTGCTGTACTGGTCCTACCTTCAACCTAAGGGACCTGCGGATCACTTGCTGTGGTCCCGGTTAGCTCTCGTCATCGGCATCGGCATGTTGCTGAGGTATTTGAAGTTCTATAGGCACTTCGCGGTTGAAGTGTTCACCAACTTCGCCTGGACAACCGAGGGGAATAATTCGTGAGCCAGTTCCGCATTTTCAATGGCGCCCTTCAGATATTCGATGTTGACCACGGACAATGCGCACTTCTCACAATGCCAGGACCGTTGGCGAGCAACCGATACGTATTGATTGATTGCGGACACGCGGTGGACTTCAGAGGTGGACCTTGGTACCCCGGAAAGCACCTTCAGCAGATGGGCATCAAGTACATCGACATGTTGGTCTGCACAAACTTTGACGAAGATCACATGAGCGGACTATGCGATCTTAACAATTGCGGGATTACCATCGGGTGCATTCTCGGCAACCCTAGTGTGTCGCCAAACACCATCGCTAAGCTGAAGTCAGAAGATGGCATGGGTAACGGGATCAAAGAGCTGGCCTCCATGCTTGCCGCGCGCCAAGCAATCGGCTGGAAGCAAGAACCGCCGACGATTCCAGGCGTTGGCAACATGATTTGGACTTGGAACCCATACCCAGCTTTCGACGATGAAAACAACCTGAGTCTTGTTTTTACGCTGGACGTACACGGCTTCCGTTTCATGTTCCCCGGTGACATGGAGCGCAAGGGTTGGAAAAATCTGCTTGATACCTGCCCTGCATTCCGATCAGTCGTCGCCAGCGTGGACATTCTTATCGCCCCGCACCATGGGCGTCAAAATGGCATCTATGAGGACATGTACGAGATGTATGGCTGCAAGCCCAAGTTGGTGGTCATCAGTGACGACTATAAACAGCACGCCACTCAGGAGACGACACAGTACTACGGACGGAAGACATCGGGTATCTCTTATTTCCGCGGCAAGTACGATCCTCGAAAGGTGTTGACTACGCGAAGTGATGGTCCGCTTCGTTTTTCATTTCTTGAGGGTCGCTGCGATGTTTGGTGACTTGGGTAGCCACAAGCCCACGCGACTCTGCAGCACGTCATCACCCTCTAAGGCTGTTGCAGCAATCGCAGATGGCACCAAGCTAGTGAACTGACAGATATTTCTTATTTGTGACTACTTCTACGTGGCTGTGTTGGTTTCGTTGCCGATTCGATCTTGCATTTGACGTTTGGACCGCTTGGTGCCCAATCCGGACGTCCAATGTTGGCAAAACCGGTCATTCAAAATCAGAAAGCTTAAGGTAGACCTTCAAACCCCGCCTTAGCTTTCAATATCCTCAACGGTCTGTTGGGAAGCCGCGCTTGCCCGCCGACATTCAGCGCTTTCAGACCGCCATTAACGCTTCCCGGGAAATTCCCGATAAAAAGCGCTGAGAGTGCCAAAAATTACCGTATCCCAGGGGCTCTTTGAACAGGGCCTCCTTTACCCGCTGTTTTCAATACTGTAATAATGTGTGCATGCAACACGTTCGCAACGCCAAACTGATAGCCCGCTTCATGCTGGTTTGGTTTGTGTTGTCTATTGGCGTGGCAATTGCCTCTCCCATGGTCAAGCCACAGGCAATGCAGTTGGTGTGT
>CANCCF010000359.1 GCA_947374485.1 Comamonadaceae bacterium
TTGCCGGAAGCCAGATTGGCGGTGGGTGTGAAGGTGGCAGTGCGGGTCAGCCCGCTGCCGCTGAGAGCACCCAGGGTGCCGTTGGTGGTGCTGATGTCGGAGGCAGTGAAGGAAGCGCCCGGGTCTTCACTGAACGTGAAGGTGATGGCAGCAGTACCACCAGCCTTCAAGGCACTGACATTGCTGGAAATGGTCAGCGTGGGAGCCGAGGTATCAATGCTGATGACTGGTGTGCTGCCCGCACCGCCGTTGTTACCCGCAGCATCGGTGTAGCTGCCAGAGGCCACAGTGATACTGGCATTGCCGGAAGCCAGATTGGCAGTGGGGGTGAAGGTGGCAGTGCGGGTCAGTCCGCTGCCACTTAGGGCACCCAGGGTGCCGTTGGTGGTCGTGATGTCGGCAGCCGTGAATGTTGCCCCCGGGTCTTCGCTGAACGTGAAGGTGATGGCAGCAGTGTCGCCAGCCTTCACGGCGCTGACATTGCTGGAAATGGCCAGCGTGGGTGCCAAGGTATCAATGCTGATCAACGGTGTGCTGCCAGCACCACCGTTGTTACCCGCTGCATCGGTGTAGCTGCCAGCTGCCACCGTAATGCTGGCATTGCCGGAAGCCAGATTGGCGGTGGGGGTGAAGGTGGCAGTACGGGTCAGACCGCTGCCGCTGAGAGCTCCCAAGGTGCCGTTGGTGGTGGTGATGTCGGACGCGATAAAAGAGGAACCTGGGTTTTCGCTGAAGGTAAACGTGACGGTGGCGGTTTCACCCGCCTTCACGGCGCCAACGTTGCTCGAAATCGCCAGGGTGGGGGCCAGGGTGTCCACCAGGTAGTTGGCGTTGTCTACCAAGGCTGCATGGCTGAGGAGGGCTGCGTTACCTGACGCGTCTGCCAGGCTGCCACCCGCCAGAGACAGGCTGTTGGGGTCAATGCTGATGCCATTGGCATCGTTCTGCCCGGGCAGGATGGTGTAGCTGAACACCAGCGCCGTGCTGCCGGAGCCAGAGACGTAGTGGGCCTGCACCACGCTGCCCCCGATGTTGAGCGCCAGGGTCGGGCTGCCGGTGACAAAGGTGGCCTCGCTCAGGGTGACGGTGATGGTGAGCACATCCCCCGCATTCAAGGTGTTGTTCAAGGCTCCTGTGGTGTTGCCAAGGGCGACCTGGCTGACCTTGGGTGGGGTGGTGTCACCGCAGTCGCAGGCATCGCGGCACAGGCTGTAGCCGATGATCGCGCCGGCAAGGCCGGTAAACACGGCCAGCCCTGAGCCCGGGGCGGCCCATAGCGCTGCTGCGTGGTCAGACTCTGCCAGGTAGGTCAGCCTCGGAATGTGGCCCAGGCCATTGAGGGTGTTGAGCACCTCGGTCTGGCCCTCGGCCATGGCCAGCAGGACATCGTGGCTGCCGTGGGCATAGGCCAAAGTGCCCTCTCCGCTGGCCATGACATGGCCCAGGGGCATGTCCCCGCTCAGCACGATACCGGCTTCATCGTCGCTGGCCAGATTCACGCTGCAGATGTTGTCGTTCTTGCAGGCCAAGAAAAACTCCTCAAACTTCACGGAGCTGCCATCGGCATAGCGCACCTGCAGGGCATCGCCCTGGCGCGTGGCGATCAGGTTGTCGGGTACTTGCAGGTCCTCGGTGTTGGCTGCTTTGCCGGCCTTGCGCACCTGGTAGTGCTGGCCGGGCTGGATGGTGAGGGTGGTGGCTTTACCCGCTTGCAGGGTGATAGTACGGTTGGCGCTGTGCACAGATGTGTTGGGCATGAAGAGAATTCCTGTTGCAATGGAAGTGGAAGACGGGAGGCATTCTTGTTGCAAGCATTCGGAGACCTCACCCCAATAGGTGCTCCCTGAACATTTCGACTACATCACGTGGGATGCTGTGGCTGCCTGCTGCAGCCACACATCGTCCAGTGCGTGCACCACACCATCGCTGGTGGTGAAGCTGGACAGCAGGCCGTGCAGGTTGCCATGGTCAGCTGCATAGCCGGTAGTGGCCGACAGCTGGATGGAGACAATGCCCAGCGCGTCCAGCCCATGCAGCTCAGCGGCCTGGCTGACGCCGTCGCCATTGGCATCACGCCAGACCAGCAGCTCCTTGAACACCGCATCCTGCGCGTCGATCTTGCCGTCGTGGTTGGTATCCCACTGGGCCAGCGCCGCGAAGCCATTGGCCGCATGGCTGCCGTCGGCCAGTTGCGTGCCCTGGCCAAACAGCTCCGAGCCGTTGTTGATGGTGCCGTCGTGGTTGGTGTCGCGCACCAGCAGGCCGTCTGTGGGGCTGACCCAGGCGCTTTGCGTGGCCACGCCGGTGTGGGCCACATCAAACAGCACGCCTTGCGCCAGGGTCGTGGTCTGCACGCCGTCGCCGTTCAGGTCGAGGATCAGCGGGGTGGCGGCGTGGAGGGCGGCCTCGGTGGTCAGCATCACGCTGGCTTGCAGCAGCACGATGTCGGTGTTGACCGTATTGAAGGTTGCCGTGTTGGTGAAGACCACAGTAGCCGTGCTGCTGGTGGGTGTAAAGGTGAAGCTGTGCAGCGTGCTTGCTTTCGTCGTTTGTATGAACGTTTGTGATGCCAATTCGGTGCCCGCATTCCAGACCCCACCATCCTGGACTGTTGTCACCATGGTGTGGATGCCCGCATTGCCGACCAGCTCTTCGCCCAATTCATATTGCACGGTGTAGCTTTGCCCCACCAGCAAATTGGTGAGGATTTGGTAGGCACTGCCACCCACAGCAGAATCATCCCGGTTAAAAGAGATGTAGTTACTCAAATAGACCACATTGGGTATGCCTGCTCCGCCTACTGCCGTTGGGATGAGTGTCCATCCCGTCGCACTGCCGGTGATGTCGGCATTCGCCAGCCTCTCGAACGGCGTGGACACCGTGAGCGTAAAGGCGCTGGAAGTAGCACCCTGGTTGCCCGCCGCATCCGTGGCCTGTGCGGTGTAGCTGTGCTGGCTGCCATCGGCGAGCGTGGGTGTGGCAAAGGTCCAGCTGGTGCCGCTGACCGTGGCATTGCCCAGCAGGGTGGTACCTTCAAAAATTTGCACCACACCGGCACTGCCGATGTCGGCCGAGAGCGTGCCATTCAAAACGGGTGTGGCGTCGTCGGTGATGCTGCCGCTGGCGAAGGTTCCAACGGCGCCCACGTCATCGGTATAGCTGTCAATGGTGGTGGTCTGGGCCAGGGTGTCCACCAGAAAGCTGGCGTTGTCGGCGACTGCGCTGTGGGTGAGCACGGCGTTGTTGCCCGCCGCGTCCTTCAGGCTGCTGCTGCCAAGTGACAGGCTGTTGGCATCGATGCTGATGCCATTGGCATCGTTCTGCCCGGCCAGGATGGTGTAGCCAAAGAGCAGAGACGTGCTGCCGGAGCCGGAGATGTAAGTGGCCAGCACCGTGCTGCCGCCGATGTTGAGCGCCAAGGTGGGGCTGCCGGTAAACGTGGAGGCCTCGCTCAGGGTAACGGTGAGGGTGAGCGTGTCACCCGCATTCAAGGTGTTGTTGAGGGCGCCGGTGGCGCTGCTGAGGGCTACATTGGTGATGGCCGGTGGCAGCGTGTCAATGCCGATGGTGGGTGTGCTGCCCGCGCCACCGTTGTTGCCTGCCGCATCGGTGTAGCTGCCAGCGGCCACGGTGATGCTGGCATTGCCGGAAGCGAGATTGGCCGTTGGTGTGAAGGTAGCGGTGCGGGTCAGCCCGCTGCCGCTGATAGAGCCCAGGGTGCCGTTGGTGAGGGTGACATCGGATGCGACAAAGGAGGTGCCCGGGTCTTCACTGAAGCTGAAGGTGATGGCAGCAGTGTCGCCAGCCTTCAAGGTGCTGACGTCGCTGGCAATAGTCAAGGTGGGAGCCAAGGTGTCAATGCTGATCACTGGGGTGCTGCCCGCACCACCGTTGTTGCCTGCGGCATCGGTATAGCTGCCAGCGGCCACGGTGATGCTGGCATTGCCTGAAGCCAGATTGGCCGTGGGCGTGAAGGTGGCGGTGCGGGTCAGCCC
>CANCCF010000360.1 GCA_947374485.1 Comamonadaceae bacterium
TGATCTGACCAACCTGGGCATCACCGGTGTCACCGCTGCGAACCTGGCTGCGGTGCAGACGGCCATCGCCAACACGGCCGACAACGGCACCGGCGTGGACACCAAGCCCGAATTGCAAGCCGTGGCGGACTCCGTAACCACCTTGCCACCCATAGTGCCCCCCGTGGTGCCGCCTACAACAGGAACGACCGAGCCGGTGCATTTGTCCAATATCGCAGCGGGTAACGGTGGCTTTGTCATCAATGGCACCAATGCCTTCGGCTTTGCGGCTGATATCTGGGTGAGCAATGCGGGCGATATGAATGGTGACGGTCTCGCAGACATGGTTGTTGCGCCTACCGAAAGTGGCATGGCTGGCAACCAATTGCCCGCAGGCTATGTGGTGTACGGAAAGACAGACGGCGCGGCGGTCAACATCAATGCGATAGCGGCCGGCACGGGTGGCTTTGTCGTCAAGACACTGACCACTGGCTTCACCGGCGTCCAGTACTTCATGAAAGGAGTTGGTGACGTGAACGGCGATGGGCTGGCCGACCTGATCGTTTCCTTCAGCGGCGAATTTGGTTCCCAAGGTGAAACGATTCTTCCCAGTGCCAGCTATGTCGTGTATGGCAAAACGGGCGCGGGCAGCGCGCCTATTGACCTGAATGCCATAGCCAATGGAAACGGCGGCTTCCTGATCAAGTCAGTGTCTGGAACACGGGCTGGCGCTGGTTCTGTCGGTGAAGCAGGAGACGTCAATGGCGATGGTTTGGCCGATCTGCTTGTGTTCAGTGGCAGCATCTCCACCTCCGCGGTGCCCAACGGGGCCTATATCGTCTACGGCAAAACCAACAACAGCGCCGTCGACCTGAATGCAGTGGCTTCTGGCAATGGCGGATTTGCCATCAATTGGCCTGCCCTCAGTAACGCCACCACCTACTGGGGAGACGCCAGAACCATTGGTGATGTCAATGGCGATGGTCTGGCCGACGTCATGGTGTCAGTGACGCCTACTATTTCAGCCATACCCAAGACCTTTGTCGTCTTTGGCAAAGCGAACAACGCAGCAGTTGACCTCGCCGCAGTGGCTGGTGGGGCAGGTGGCTTTGTGTTGAACAGTGTGTCCGTGGCCGAAGCGGTTGGCTTTGCCTTTGGCAGTGCCGGTGATGTCAATGGTGACGGATTGGATGACATGATTTTGGGTGCCACGGATGCCAACAACGGCGCCGGTGTCAGCTATGTGGTGTTTGGAAAAACATCCACCACAGCCGTCAACCTGAGCGACGTGGCCAAGGGGACCGGCGGCTTTTCCATCACGGGAATAACGCCTGTGTCCACCGTGACCGCCGGCGACCACAGTGGCTATGCGGTCCGAGGCGCAGGTGACATGAATGGCGACGGTCTGGCCGATGTGATTGTGGGTGCCTGGGGCGCCGATGGGCAGAAAGGTGCGGCCTACGTGGTGTATGGCAAGACCGACACCAATTCGGTCAGCCTGGCGCTGCCTGCAGCTGGCATAGGCGGCTTTCTGATCGACAATTCGGTCCCCGTCAAATGGCTCGGTGACGATGTCACCACGGCCGGTGACGTGAATGGCGACGGACTGTCCGATCTGGTGGTGGCGGCACCTGGAACCAACAAATCGTATGTGATCTTTGGCGGCACCAACCTCGCCACCACGGTGGATTTTCTGGGCGATGCCAATGCCAACACCCTGTTTGGAACCAGCGCATCCGAGACCATGGTCGCCGGGGCTGGCGATGATTTTCTGTTCGGCAATGGTGGTGCGGACGTGATGTATGGTGGTCTTGGCAACGACACCTTTGTACTCACCGCCAGCAATGTCACGGCTCTGCAAAGCCCCATGGGTGCCGGTGGCAACACCACGCAACTGGCCCGCGTGGATGGCGGAACCGGCATAGACACCCTGCGCCTCAGCGGTGGAGCCAACCTGGACCTGACGCAGGTGGCCAACCAGGGTGGGGCCACACTGGATCACCTCTCGCGCATTGAGAGCATTGAAATCATCGACCTCAAGACCGATGGTGCTGCCAATACCTTCAGCCTGCTCACGCGGGACATTGTGGACATGTCGGGCATGAACGTATTCAACAGCAGCAACACCAGCGCCGTGAGCGGCGCGGCCCTGGGTGCCACGGTGTCCAGGCACCAACTGGCGGTGTTTGGCGATGCCTCAGACACCGTCAACATCGGCATTGGCGGTTGGAGCAACACCGGCACCGTGGTGGGCTATGCCGGTCACACCATGGTGGTCTACAACAGCAACACCAGTGCGGCGCAGCTGTTGGTAGAACAGGCCATGGTGGCCGCCGCGCACGTGCTCTAAAGTACGTGGGACGGTGTGCTGGCTTTCTGCAGCCACACATCGTCCAGCGCGTGCACCACGCCATCGCTGGTGGTGTAGCTGGACAGCAGGCCATGCAGGTTGCCGTGCTCCGCCGCGTAGCCGGTGCTGGCCGATAGCTGAAGCGACACGATTCCCAGCTCACGCAGACTGTGCAACTCACTGGCCTGGCTGACACCATCACCATTGGCATCACGCCAGACCAGCAGTTCCTTGAACACCGCATCCTTTGCGTCAATCATGCCGTCGTGGTTGGCATCAAACTGCGCCAGTGCGGCAAAGCCGTTGGCGGCGTTAGTCCCGTCGGCCAGCAGGGTGCCCTGGCCAAACAGCTCCGAGCCGTTGTTGATGACGCCGTCGTGGTTGGTGTCGCGCACCAGCAGGCCGTCTGTGGGGCTGACCCAGGCGGTCTGCGTGGCCACGCCGGTGTGGGCCACATCAAACAGCACGCCTTGCGCCAGGGTCGTGGTCTGCACGCCGTCGCCGTTCAGGTCGAGGATCAGCGGGGTGGCGGCGTGGAGGGCGGCCTCAGTGGTCAGCATCACGCTGGCCTGGTTCACTGATATATCGCTGTTGACGGAATTGACCACTGCCGTATTGGTGAACACGAGAGTGGCGGTACTGCTGGTGGGCGTGAACGTGAAGCTGTGCAGGGTGGTTGTCGATGAAGTCTGGGTGTAGGTCTGCGTTGCCAGTTGCGTGCCGGCATTCCATAGGGCGCCGTCCTGAACCGTTGTCACCATGGTGTGAGTGGATACAACTTGCACCTCTCCCAACTCATATTGCACGGTATAGCTTTGTCCCACCAGCAAGTTGGTGAGGGTCTGGTAGGCACTGCCACCCGCAGGGGTGTCGCTTCCATTGAAGGCAATACCGTTGTTCACATAGTAGGTTCCAAAGGGAACTGTGTTTAGTGTCCATCCCGTCGCACTGCCGGTAATGTCGGCATTCGCCAGCCGCTCGAACGGCGTCGACACCGTGAGCGTAAAGGCGCTGGAAGCAGCACCCTGGTTGCCCGCCGCATCCGTGGCCTGTGCGGTGTAGCTGTGCTGGCTGCCATCGGCGAGCGTGGGTGTGGCAAAGGTCCAGCTGGTGCCGCTGACCGTGGCATTGCCCAGCAGGGTCGTCCCTTCAAAAATTTGCACCACACCGGCACTGCCGATGTCGGCCGAAAGCGTGCCATTCAAAACCGGTGTAGCGTCGTCGGTGATGCTGCCGCTGGCGAAATTGCCACTGGCGCCCACGTTGTCGGTGTAGCTGTCTATGGTGGTGTCCTGGGCCAGGGTGTCCACCAGAAAGCTAGTGTTGTCGGCCACGGCGCTGTGGGTGAGCACCGCGTTGTTGCCTGCCGCGTCCTTCAGGCTGCCGCTGCCAAGTGACAGGCTGTTGGCATCGATGCTGATGCCATTGGCATCGTTCTGCCCGGCCAGAATGGTGTAACCAAAGAGCAGAGACGTGCTGCCGGAGCCTGAGATGTAAGTAGCCAGCACCGTGCTGCCGCCGATGTTGAGTGCCAGGGTAGGTATGCCAGTGACCGTGGTGGCCTCGCTCAGGGTGACGGTGAGGGTGAGCGTGTCACCCGCATTCAAGGTGTTGTTGAGGGCGCCGGTGGCGCTGCTGAGGGCTACATTGGTGATGGCCGGTGGCAGCGTGTCAATGCCGATGGTGGGTGTGCTGCCCGCACCACCGTTGTTGCCTGCCGCATCGGTGTAGCTGCCAGCGGCCACGGTGATGCTGGCGTTGCCGGAAGCGAGATTGGCCGTTGGCGTGAAGGTAGCGGTGCGGGTCAGCCCGCTGCCGCTGAGGGCACCCAGGGTGCCGTTGGCGAGGGTGACATCGGACGCGATAAAAGAAGTGCCCGGGTCTTCACTGAAGGTAAAGGTGATGGCGGCGGTGTCGCCAACCTTCAGCGCACTGGCATTGCTTGCAATGGACAGCGTGGGCGCCAAGGTATCAATGCTGATGGCGGGTGTGCTGCCCGCGCCACCGCTGTTGCCTGCGGCGTCGGTGTAGCTGCCAGCGGCCACCGTGATGCTGGCGTTGCCGGAAGCCAGATTGCCGGTAGGCGTGAAGGTGGTGGTGCGTGTGAGACCGCTGCCGCTCAAAGGCCCCAGTGTGCCGTTGGTGGTGGTGATGTCGGAGGCGATAAAGGAGGCGCCCGGGTCTTCGCTGAAGCTGAAGGTGATGGCAGCAGTGTCGCCAGCCTTGACTGAACTGACGTTGCTGGAAATGTTTAGCGTGGGGGCCAAGGTATCAATGCTGATCACCGGTGTGCTGCCGGCGCCACCGCTGTTGCCCGCCGCATCGGTGTAGCTGCCGGCGGCCACGGTGATGCTCGCATTGCCTGAAGCCAGATTAGCCGTGGGCGTGAAGGTGGCGGTGCGGGTCAGACCGCTGCCGCTCAAAGGCCCCAAGGTGCCATTGGTGGTGGTGATGTCAGCGGAAGCAAAGGAGGCGCCCGGGTCTTCGCTGAAGGCGAACGTGACGGTGGCAGTGTCGCCAGCCTTCAAGGCGCTCACGTTGCTGCTGATAGCCAAGGTAGGCGCCAAGGTGTCAATGCTGACAGCCGGTGTGCTGCCAGCGCCACCGTTGTTGCCTGCCGCATCGGTGTAGCTGCCAGCGGCCACCGTGATGCTGGCATTGCCGGAAGCCAGATGGGCCGTGGGTGTGAAAGTGGCAGTGCGGGTCAGCCCGCTACCGCTCAAGGGCCCCAGCGTGCCGTTGGTGGCGGTTACATCGGATGCGACAAAGGAGGTGCCGGGGTCTTCGCTGAACGTGAAGGAGATGGTGGCGCTCTCACCGGCCTTCAAGGCGCTCACGTTGCTGGAGATGGTCAGGGTAGGCGCCAAAGTATCAATGTGGATGGCCGGTGTGCTGCCGGCGCCACCGTTGTTGCCCGCCGCATCGGTGTAGCTGCCAGCGGCCACGGTGATGCTGGCGTTGCCGGAGGCCAGATTGCCGGTAGGCGTGAAGGTGGCGGTGCGGGTCAGCCCGCTGCCGCTTAAAGGCCCCAGCGTGCCGTTGGTAGTGGTGATGTCGGACGCGATAAAAGAGGCGCCCGGGTCCTCACTGAAGCTGAAGGTGATGGTGGCAGTGTCGCCAGCCTTCAGCGCACTGGTATTGCTTGCAATGGACAGCGTGGGAGCCAAGGTGTCAATGCTGATGACTGGCGTGCTGCCTGCGCCACCGTTGTTGCCCGCCGCATCGGTGTAGCCGCCAGCGGCCACCGTGATACTGGCGTTGCCGGAAGGCAGATTGGCGCTGGGCGTGAAAGTGGCGGTGCGGGCCAGGCCGCTGCCACTGATGGCACCCAGCGTGCCGCCAGTGGTGGTGATATCGGTCGCGGTAAAGGATGCGCCCGGGTCTTCGCTGAACGTGAAGGTGATGGTGGCGCTCTCACCGACCTTTACGGCACTGACATTGCTGGAGATTGTCAGGGTAGGCGCCAAGGTGTCAATGCGGATGGCCGGTGTGCTGCCCGCACCACCGCTATTGCCTGCCGCATCGGTGTAGCTGCCAGCGGCCACGGTGATGCTGGCGTTGCCGGAAGCCAGATTGGTGGTAGGTGTGAAGGTGGCGGTGCGGGTCAGCCCGCTGCCGCTGACAGAGCCCAGCGTGCCGTTGGTGAGGGTGACATCGGATGCGATAAAGGAGGCGCCCGGGTCCTCGCTGAAGCTGAAGGTGATGGTGGCAGTGTCGCCAGCCTTCAGCGCACT
>CANCCF010000361.1 GCA_947374485.1 Comamonadaceae bacterium
CGGCCACTCTGACTTTAAACGGAACCTGGTCGGGTGCCACCAGCCGGGTTGTCAGTGTCGCTGCTACCGGCGGCATTACCAAATAAGAGAAGAGGCGAGGCTGCAATGACTGCAAAGAACCACCGCAAGCTCAGCCCGCGAGCGGGCCAGCAAGGTTTTTCCATGATCGAAGTGCTGGTAACCATGTTGATCGTGTCGTTGGCCCTGCTGGGTACGTCCGGCTTGTTGACCTATGCCATGCGCCAGAACCAAGGTAGTCAGTTCCGCACCCAAGCGGTCTTTCTGGCATCCGATCTGGCCGAACGTATGGAAGCCAACCGGACTACAGCCTTGGCGGGCGGCTATGACATTTCGGCCCCGACAAGCGATACGGATTGCTCCACCGTTTATTGCACAGGCGATGACATGGCCGCATCGGACCTTTACAAATGGAAGCAGTCGGTAGTGGCGACATTGCCGCAGGGCCAGGCTTTGCCGCCCGTTCATGTCGCCTTGGGCGCGACACACACTTACACCATCACCATCAGTTGGGTAGACCGCCAAGAAAAAGCCACCCAGGCAGCGTATAGCGCCAGTTCGGCAGTAGGTGCGAATGTGGGTGGGACCGGTGAGCGCTTTTTTTATACCGCTACGCGCACTTTTTACAACTGAGGACCTTATTTTGCGACATGTACAGGTCAAACGTATGCAGCGTGATGCCCGCAAGCAGGGCGGCTTCACCCTGCTGGAGTTGATGATTGCCGTCACCATCGGGTTGGCGATCATTGCGGCCCTGGTCGGTGTGCTTGCCGCAGACTCCGGCCAATCGCAGAGCAACGACAAAACCTCCGAGCTAAATACCAACGGCCGCTTTGCCCTCAGCAGCATGAAGCAGGAGTTGCGCCAAGCAGGGTACCGCGGCTTTACCTGGGCCGAGCCCAATGTCACCGCCAGCATAGGCCTGCCCAGCTCGCCCACTGCCAATATGTGTTTCGAATCCGGTTCCTCGTATGAAGCCTTTATCGGCAATCTGCGTCAGGGAGTCTGGGGTACCACAGCCACCAATCCGTTCTCGGCAAACTGCATTGACAGTGATGACTTTGCCGACGGCAACGATGTGCTGGTGGTGCGGCGGGTTGACGGCAAGCCGGTGGCCGCACCAGTTGCCAACACGGTGTACTTCCATTCCAGCTACTCCATGGGGCAGATGTTTCGCGGCGCCACGGCGCCATCTTTTGGCACAGTGAGTCCCTTGGCCGATTTTGAAACGCGCGTGTATGTGTACTACATACGCCCCTACACCACTTCCATCAATGAGACGCCCCTGGTGCCCTCTCTGCGCCGCATGGCATTGGACAGCACGGGCAAGATGGTTGACGAACTGGTTGCCAGCGGCATTGAACACCTGCGGGTGCAGTATGGCCGCCTGACCACAGCGCCTGCAACCCGCTACCTCAATGCCAGTGCGATCACCGGTGGTTCGGCCGATTCCCCCACCACCAACACCGGCTACCAGTGGGATGAGGTCAATTCCGTGCAAATCTGGCTGCTGGCACGCAATGCATCGGGCGAGCCTGGCTATGTCAACAACCAGACCTACTTGCTTGGCGACACCAGCATCACCAAGGCGGACAATTACCGGCGGGAGCTGTTCTCCACGGTTGTCCAGTTGCGCAACTGAAGGCTAAACCATGTTCCAACCCCAACGCCCCCACCCCCGCACGGCCCGGCAGCAACGCGGCGCGACCCTGGTGGTTGCCATGATGGTGCTGGTGCTGATCATGATGATTGGCATTGCGGCCGTGAACACCTCGTCTACCCAGTTTATTCTGGCGGGCAATCTGCAGTTCGAGGACAGCGCCATGAACAATGCCGAGGCAGCGACTGCAGCCGGTGAAAACTGGCTCAAGGCCAATTACACCAATGCCGGCTTCACCACACGCGATGCCAATGCCACCGGCCAGCTCTATCCCGTGCCTGCCTCGGGCGCTGCACCGGTGGACCCCTTGGCAGTGGATTGGTCGTCCGACGCCACCTCGGCGGCAGTCACCGGCAGCACCAGCCAGCGCTACTTCATCCAACTGCTCTCGCTGAACAACACCTTGCTGGGCTCCAGCCAGGCCGTGGGCGGGCGCAAGAGCGCGGTGTGCAACAAGGTCAACACCTATTTGATATCGGGACGTGGTGTGAGCGCCAGGGGTGCCACCAAGATCGTTCAAAGCTATTACAGCGTGCAGAACTGCTAACCCATCGGAGGTTCAACATGTCAAAAATTTCAGCCAAACCCATCGCACTCGTGGTGTCCACGGTCGTGCTGTCCATGCTGGTGGCGGTGAAACTGGCCAGCGCGCTCTCGGGCTTTGTCCCCCCCGATCAACCCGTGGGTTACGTGGCGCAGGACGAGCTGACCAATTACGACCTGCGCTCGGGTAACGAGGTGCTGTTTCGCACCGAGTACCACCGTGAATACTGGGATGGGGACCTGGTGGCCTATCAGATCAATGCGGCAGGCAATGTGTCTGCCGCAACCCAGCCCTGGGTGGCGGCCGCCGGTGGCAATGCGGGATTTCAGCTCGACTCGCGCGCGACCCCCCGTGTGATTGTGACCCTCAATACCGCAGGAACGCCTGTGCCGTTCAGCTGGAATGATCTGGATGGGACCCAGCAGGGCTATCTGGGCAGCAGTCCGGTACTGGACTATCTGCGCGGTGACCGCTCCGGCGAAGTGCAGCGCGGTGGCAGCCTGCGCCAGCGTGAGAGCCCGTTGGGCGATATCGTCCATTCGCGCCCTTACTACGTCAAGGACGCGACCGCCCCCACCGTGTTCGTGGGGGCCAATGACGGCATGCTCCACGCCTTCAACGCCACCACCGGTGCGGAGCGTTGGGCCTATGTGCCTTCCATGCTTATCTCGAAAATGAAGAACCTGTCTGATCCGGGTTATACCCATGATTACTTCGTGGACGGTTCTGTCATGGTGGCCGATGTGAACAGCGGCAGCCAGCGGATTTTGGTGGGTGGCTTGGGTGCCGGTGGCAAGGGCCTCTATGCGCTGGACATTACCGGCACGGCCCGTCTGGCCCCTGCCAATGAAACCATTGCCAAGACCAATATCCTGTGGGAGCGGACCGCCGGTTCATCAGGTTTTGCCAATATGGGCTACACGTTCTCGACGCCCGTGATCGCCAAGGTCAATGTAGGTGGCACCAATACGGATGTGGTCATCATTGGCAATGGCTACAACAACAACGGCGACTACAAGGCCTATTTGTATGTCATCAACGCGCTGACGGGTGAGGTGATTTCCAGCAGGGTGGCAGGAACCAGCGGCAGCAGTTCCAGCCCCAACGGACTGTCTTCGCCCACCGCCATCGACAACGATGGTGATGGCGTGGTGGACTATGTCTATGCTGGCGATCTGGACGGCACCATGTGGAAGTTTGATCTGTCACCCCTTGCAAGCTCCGGCACGCCTACGGCCACTGCCCTGCTGACCACCAACCCTGCGCAGCCCATTACCATGACGCCCGGTGTAGCCCGCCATCCGAATGGCGGCTATATGGTGAACTTTGCCACCGGCGCCATGCTGCAGGCGTCTGATGCCAGCAACACTGCAACCTACTATGCCTACGGCATTTGGGACAGCGCGCCAAATTCCAACACGACGATACTGAATCAGACTCTTACCGAGCGCTGCTACAGCGTGGGGACGGCGGCGGACCCCAGCCCTTGCGTGAACCGGGTGCGCACCGTCACGTCCAATTTGCCAAACTGGACTTCCGGGAACCACAAGGGTTGGAAGGTTGCGCTTCCCAGCGCCGGCGAGCGCGTAACCGGTGACGGCAGCTACATTGAAAACGGGCGCTTTTACTTTACCTCGTCCAACCCCACAATTTCGACCACGGTGCAGGCTAGCACGGTCAAAGGGGAGAACTGGTTGATGGAACTGGACTACCTCTCAGGTGGCTCCAAGAACACACCATTCCTGGACATGAACGGCGATCTGGTGTTAAGCAACGACGACCGGGTAAAGGACTTCGCCAGTCCACGCGCAGCGGTGCTGACCACCGATGGCATTCCGGTGGGCAAGTTCATCTCGATTGGCGTTTTGTCACAGCCCGTGTTGGTGCAGCTCAGCACCCTCAACAACACCTTGTTCAACCAGAACCCGGATGTCACCGTGGTTCCGGTGGTGCTGGGAACGGGCGCCGGTGTGACGGGCGGCCACTTTGACGTGGACTTCTTCCACACCACACCCACGAATGGCGCACAGGCCAGTTTCACCATCTCGGTGGGAACCACGGGACAGGTCACAGGCGCCAAGGCGACACTGGGTGCGATTAGCGTGGATGGGGTTGTGATCGTGCCACCCTTGACGGTATCCAACATTCCCAATGGCACCGCGACCAGTACCAACGCCACCATGATCAAAAACATGGTGACCAATGGCTTTACTGCCACGGTCAGCGGCAGCACTGTCACCATCAAGGCGCCAGCCGGTTCGCAGTACAACGGCAAGACGGTGGCGGTGGCTGCGGGAACATCGTCGCTGCCTGCCACAGCATTGGTGCCGGCTGTTCCGGCAGTCGCTGGAGTCACCGGCGTTGCACCAAGCAATGGCAGTTTTACGGTGACCAAAATCAATTCCAACCAATCGATCAGTTTGCGTTGTGGCTCGGTTTACTTCGGTCAAAGTGGCACCTGGACATCGTACAAAGACGTAAACAGTGCGACTACGAGTACCAATCTGACCAATCGCCTTAACAACTTCTATGGTTTGGTCAATGGGACGACGGTCAATGGATACACCACTACCTGCACCAAGGTGGGCAACATAACGAGTTTGAACTGCGTGGTTTCAGCCCCTGTTGGTGCCACCGCATGTGCTGGGGGCTTCACCATTGACAGCGATATTCAGACTTCGAGCAACGTGGCGCCCCAAGGCGGTGTCAATACGGTGACCGCTGTCACAGGCGCCCCGGAAGTCCCTGCATCCGGCTGGACCAACTTTGCCCCGGCCCTCACTGTCTCGGCGTTCAACAGCAATGGCACCGAGCCGACGACGCCGGGTGACACCTGCACCGGAACCGATTGCAAGTATGACCGCCACATCCACCAGTATGACGATGTGTACGACGTCACTGGCGTGAACATGCTCAATCCCAGTGACGCGAATGTGCACATCAACCTGGGCCTGCCTTCCATGACCACTAATTTCAAGATATTGGTGCAAAACCAGTATCTGAGCCCAGCGGTCAAGCTGCACATCGGCGACCCGAATTACCGCTTTGACGTTGATTTTGGTTATGTGCCGGTTAAGAATTACCAGACGTCCTTGACACTGGATCTGGCAACGGTTCAGACCTACCGCCGTGACCCCAACGCCGTATGGCCTGGTACTGCCACGACTGCGGCGGACAAAGCGGCTCTGCCCAAGCCCATTGGCAGCCTGGCCTTCAACATGCCGCTGGACGCCCTGGATGTAAAAAACTGGTGGGGCAATGGCGATAACCGGGTGGGATTGATGCCCATGCAGCCACAGTGCATGTGGCAGGCCGATGGATCAAATGACGGCAATATGTACAAGCCGGTCATTCCACCGTCAGACAATGTGGGGGTTGGCACCAAGGGCTGGACTTCAAGCTCAACGCCAGCGACTGCTACTGGTGCCCGCCATGGCGGCGCCCTTATCGTTCAACTGATTCGTGACACCACACCCAACAGCGCCATCGAGTTGAACGTGGCAGGTCGCCCTGAATTTGGCTGGCGCGTAAAGTCGGCCAACTTCGCAGACTATGTGCTGGCCGAGTGGGGCACCTACTGGCACCACCCCAACGGCAAGTGCTTCTACGATGCCGGTTGGACCAAGACGCCGCCCAAAGACAATGGCTCCAGCTCTGCCAAAACCAAGGCTGCCGGTTCCACCGATCCGCATATCGGGGATCTGAGCGCGGGTGGCGGTAACGGCTCGTCGCTGGTCATTTCCAGCGTGACCACAGTGACTGGCAATGTAACCACCACAGTCATCACCTATCTGGGGGGTACCTCTGCCACCATTGTGCGCACTGCCAATGCCGATGGCACGGTGACGATTGTCACCACTGATGCACTGGGAACCGTCACTACCCAGAATATCGCCAATGCGAGTGGCTCGCTCAAGGGCGGCGGCAATGAGCGCGGTGTGCAGGCGCAAACGGGTCGGGTGTCCTGGCGCGAGGTGATAGCGCAATGATGAATACCACTCAACAGCCAAACAAGGGATATGCGGCCGTGAACCATTTTCAAAAAGGCTTTACGCTCATCGAGTTGATGATTACCGTGGTGATTGTCGGCGTCCTCTCTGCTGTGGCCTTGCCCAGCTACAAGAGCTACATCGTGCGCGCTTCGCGCAATGCCGCTCAGGGAGAGTTGCTGGCGATGGCGGGGATGCAGGAAAAAATCTTCCTCAATTCCAACGCCTACGCCTATGGCGGCGCCACCGGTGTCACCACGGCCTACAACGGCACCAGCAGCGGTGGCCTGGGGCGCACTTCGGGGCAGACTGAAGACGGTCGCTATGCCATTTCCATAGTTAACCTGGCTGTGGCAACCAATTGCACGCCCACTGGAGCGACAGCCACGGCCGCTGGGGCGCAGCAGTTCGTTCTGATGGCAGACCCGGTGGCAGGAAAGTCCCAAGCCGGTGACGGTAGCCTGTGCGTGAGCGAGAGTGGCAGAAGGCTTTGGGGCACGGCCAGCTGGTAGTCTGCGACGACGCTGGGTGTGCCGTTCGAAGGGCAGCGTGATCAGTTTTTGATCAAGTACAGGTGGGGCCCAATGGGTACATTGTGCTCCCATGCGGGCAAAATCACGCTTCACTCGGACGCATAGGCGGCGCACCGTCGCCGGCTTGGGCACCATCGAATTGCTGCTCGTGCTGGGCATTTTGGCGCTTTGCATGGGCGTGGCAGCACCATCGCTGCTGGACATGGTGGAAGCGCTCGAATTGCGCCAGGCGACGGCCCATTTTCATAGGAGTTTGCTGCTGGCACGCAGTGAAGCAATCAAACGCAATGCAAGGGTGGTGCTGTGCAAGTCTGAGGATGCGGTGTTCTGCAGTTCATTGGGCGGATGGGATCAGGGCTGGATTGTGTTCCAGGACAGCAACAATGATGGTCTCCGCCAGCCGAATGAATCGCTGATCCTGCAACGCACCAAGCTTCCATCCAAGGTCCATATGACGGGCAACGGCAACGTTAGCAGGTATGTGTCTTTTACCGCAACCGGAACCACACACTTGGTTTCACATGCCTTTCAGGCCGGCACCCTGACTGCTTGTCTGGCCCAAAAGCCGGGCATTCCAGCACGGCTGATCATTATCAACAGCACGGGGCGCTTTCGTCTGGCTACCGATGCACACGCGCAGTGCCTATGAATCTAACGACTCACCTCATCCACCAGCGTCCTGAACGCATCAATATCCTCAAAGTTCCTGTAAACACTGGCAAAGCGCACATAAGCCACCTTGTCGAGCTTCTTCAGTTCCCGCATCACGAGTTCGCCAATGCGCGTGGACTGCACCTCACGCAGGCCCAGGTTCAACAGCTTTTCTTCAATGCGTTCAATCGCTGCATCCACCTGCTCGGTGCTGACCGGGCGCTTGCGCAGGGCAAGTTTCATGGAGGCGAGCAGCTTGGCGCGCTCGAACTCGATGCGGCGGCCATCTTTCTTGACGATGCTTGGGAAATTGACGTCCGGGCGTTCGTAGGTGGTAAAGCGCTTTTCGCAAGAGCCGCACTGGCGGCGGCGGCGGATGAAGTCCCCGTCTTCAGACACCCGGGTTTCGACCACTTGGGTGTCTTGGTTGATGCAGAAGGGGCACTTCATAGAGACGCCGCGCTTGCTTACTTGTAGACCGGGAAGCGCGCGGTCAGGGCGTGGACCTTGGCGCGCACCGCGTCAATGTTGGTTGCGTCGCGCGGGTTGTCCAGCACATCGGCCACCAGATTGGCGGTCAGGCGCGCTTCTTCGTCCAGGAAGCCGCGGGTGGTCATGGCCGGGGTGCCAATGCGCACGCCGCTGGTGACCATGGGCTTTTCCGGGTCGTTGGGGATGGCGTTCTTGTTGATGGTCATGTGGGCGCTGCCCAGCACCGCCTCGGCCTCCTTTCCGGTGATGCCCTTGGAGCGCAGATCGACCAACATCACATGGCTTTGCGTGCCGCCGCTAACGATGCGCAGGCCGCGCTGGGTGAGTGTTTCCGCCACGATCTGGGCGTTTTTCAGCACCTGCTGCTGGTACAGCTTGAAACCGGGCTCCAGCGCTTCCTTGAAGGCCACCGCCTTGGCTGCAATCACGTGCATCAGCGGGCCGCCTTGCAAGCCGGGGAAGATGGCACTGTTGATGGCCTTCTCATGTTCAGCCTTCATCAGGATGATGCCGCCACGCGGTCCGCGCAGGCTCTTGTGGGTGGTGGAGGTGACCACGTCGGCATGCGGCACCGGGTTGGGGTAGACACCCGCGGCAATCAGGCCGGCGTAATGGGCCATGTCCACCATGAACAGGGCGCCCACCTCCTTGGCCACCTTGGCAAAGCGGGCGAAGTCGATGTGCAGGCTGTAGGCGGAGGCACCGGCAATGATCAGCTTGGGTTTGGTTTCATGGGCTCGGCGCTCCATGGCGTCGTAGTCAATGGCTTCATTGGCGTCCAGGCCGTAGCTCACCACGTTGAACCACTTGCCGCTCATGTTCAGCGGCATGCCATGGGTCAGGTGGCCGCCTTCGGCCAGGCTCATGCCCATGATGGTGTCTCCGGGCTTCAAAAAGGCCAGAAACACGGCTTCGTTGGCAGAAGCGCCGCAGTGGGCCTGCACGTTGGCAGCGTCAGCGCCAAAGAGTTGCTTCACGCGGTCTATGGCCAGTTGTTCGGCCACGTCCACGTATTCGCAGCCACCGTAGTAGCGGCGCCCGGGGTAGCCTTCGGCATATTTGTTGGTGAGCTGGCTGCCTTGGGCTGCCATGACGGCGGGAGAGGCGTAGTTTTCGCTGGCAATCAGCTCAATGTGGTGCTCCTGGCGTGCGTTCTCGGCCAGGATGGCCTTCCACAGGTCGGGGTCGGTTTGTTCAACAAGCATGTTGCGGTCGTACATGGCAGTCCTTCAAGACATTGGGCCTGTGGGTGTAGGTGACACAGGGCTGCCCAGGCGAACGGCTGATCGCGACGACTTGTAACCATCGTGCGGCAACGCTTCCCCGTGGTGTCCCACGTCAACCCCGTGGACAGTGCTGTCCGGGGTCTATCGCCAGTCGCGTGCAGGGAGAGTTTAACGGAAGCGCGGCAGGCGCTAGGACAAACTGGCAACCGTTTCGGTGGCAGGCTTGGCCGCAGGGGCCGCCTTGACCGGAACGATTTGCGGCACCGTGACCGGCACGGTACGGCCTGCGGCCACCTGCTTCAGGCGGTCGTGCTCGGCCATAACCTTGGCGGCATAGCCACCGTCGTCATCCATATTGCCGGCACCCACATAGAACTTCAGGCCGCCTTCGAGCGAACCGGCGCGGGCAATGCATTCCTGCAGCACCTTCACACCCACCCGCAAGTTGGTCAGCGGGTCAAAGGCGGCAAATCGGCCACCAAAGTTGTCGTACTTGTCGCTGTGGACCTTGGTCATGACCTGCATCAGGCCCTGTGCGCCCACATTGCTTTGGGCAAAGGGGTTGAAGCCAGACTCCACTGCCATCACGGCCAGAATCAGTGTCGGGTCGAGCTTGGTCTTGGCGCCGGTGTCATAGGCTTCGGCCACCAGAGCGCTCAAAGGCTCGGGCGCAATGCTGTACTTGCGGCTCAGCCAATAGGTAATGGCGGCCTG
>CANCCF010000362.1 GCA_947374485.1 Comamonadaceae bacterium
CACGTCTGGGGCGAGCTCAAACGCTGGGAGCAGGAGCTGGGCAGCGAGCTGCTGGTGTGGGAGAAGGGCCAGTCCGCGCGGCTGACCGAGTTTGGCGCCAAGCTGATGTGGGCCGAGGCGCGAGCGCAGGCACGCCTGGCGCCACAAATCGAAGCCCTGCGCAGCGAACTCGAGCGCGCCTTTGCCGTGGCCTTCGACCCGCAGGCCCAGGTGGTGACCCTGTACGCCAGCCACGACCACGCACTGGGCGCGCTGCGCGAATTTGCCCTGACCGAGCAGGCGCAGTTGCATCTGGACGTGCGCTTTTGCGGCAGCGTGGATGCGATCCGCGCGCTCAACGAGGGGCGTTGCGTGATGGCGGGTTTTCACACCCTGCAAAACCCGTTGCAGGGCTCGGTGGCCGAGAAAATCTACAAGCCTTTGCTCAAGCCCGGCCTGCACAAAATCATCGGCTTTGCCAGCCGCACCCAGGGCCTGATGGTGGCCGCTGGCAACCCGCTGCAACTGCGCAGCCTGCAGGATGTGCAGACCAGCGGCGCGCGCTTTGTGAACCGCCCTTTGGGCACCGGCACGCGCGTGGTGCTCGACGAGTTGCTGGCGCAAAGCGGCTTGCCTGCTGCCGACTTCCCCGGTTACGCGCACAGTGAGCCGTCACACAACGCCGTGGCCCATGCCATTGCCGCAGGCAGCGCCGATGTGGGCCTGGGCATTGCGGTGGCGGCTCGCGCGCACGGCCTGGACTTTGTGCCCTTGCTGGAAGAAAGCTACCACCTGGTGTGCCTGAAATCGGCGCTCGATGACCCGGCCATTGTGGCGCTGAGGGAGGCGCTCAAAAGCCCGGCGTGGCAGGCCCGGCTGTCGGCCTTGCCCGGCTATAGCCCATGGCACAGTGGGGAGGTGCAGTCGCTGCGGCGCGTGCTGCCCTGGTGGGACTTTCCGCGCAAAATCTCCAAGCCCTGAGGGCGCCCGGCCTTCAGCTAAAGAAATTCAAGCGCAACTGGGGCACATTGCTGTGGTCGAACGAGGGACCGAATACGATCTCGCAGTCATCATGCAGCACGCATTCCTGGTTACGCAGGGTCAGCACCGTGTCGCCCGAAACGAAGCGTACCGAGGTGCCAAAAGTGCTGGTGTCTTCCAGCACCAGCACCTCATCGAGTTCATAAATCCTGGCATGGCGCCGCGAGACGCGTCGGTCTGGCACCTGAATGTGCGCATGGTCATGGCGCCCCAGGACGATAGGCAATTCAGCACGCAAAAATTCCACCTGCTTGTCCAGCCATGACAGGCGGATACCGTTGGCCGGCGCACTGTCGGAGAAATCACGCACCTCCAAAGCACCGCGCACCGTGGACTGCTCGGTGTTGGCATCGTTTTTCCATTCGATCTGGTAGACATCCACAGGCTCTGACTTGCCCTGTACATGCATCAGGCCCAGGTTTCGAAAACGGGCAAAGGTATTGAGCTTGATCTGGTCCACTGACGCACCACAGGCCAGGATCTGCTCCGGCACGCAACGGTCACTCAGTTCGGTGGCCAGATTGATGACCCCGCCGACCCAACCCGTGGCCGAATCCGCCATGGCGCCGCGGGCCATACCGATCTTGATTTGAACCTGCTGGCTTTCGGCGGCATCGGCGTTGTGCTGGGCCTGGAGGCGCTGCAAGGCGATGGCGCATTCAAACGCAGCGGCCCCCGGACTGAACCCGACCAGGACACCATCGCCCAGCAAGCGTATGACGCGGCCGCCCGAGGCTTCGCACAGCCGCCCAATCCAATCGGTCACGCCGGACACCAGCTCTGCCGCCCGGGCATTGCCCAGCGACTGGTAAAGCGCCGTGCTGCCGACCAGGTCTACAAACAGGACTGTTGCATCATCCACTTTCAAATCTCACTTTCGCCATGCGTTCAAATTTATCCGGACTTTACGCGACAGCCCCCGGCCGCCTGACACTTTGGGTGTGAAAAATGAGCCAAATTGAACCAACACCCCTGGACACTTGGATTTCTTACTGAATCCTTAAGCATAAAAGTTCGAACAAGGTGGCAAAACGGTGAATATTTGGCACTTATACAAATATTCGCCCCAACTGCAATCCCCGACATTCAGTAAGCATTTGTAAAGTCAAGTTACTGATCAAACCCGCAATGGGCGGTCAGAAACCGATTGAGCGCAGAAGTGCCGCAATCGGCCTTCCAAAATAAATGGTTCGACTTTCGCAGGGGGGTCTTTTATGAAGAACAACGGCTTTAAGGGTTTGCTTTTCCACATGCCCGGGATTTCGGTCGTTCCGCTAACCGCAATTTTTGACGCTACGCAGTTCGCCTGCTCGGCGCTCAACAGATCCCATTCACCCCACACCCCCCAGACAACGTAAGTCGTCCCATCCACTGTCACGCCCATTTTCGGAGTTTTTATGAGCAAGCCCTTCTCCTTCCAGCCCAAGCCGGTCAACCGCGCCGTTGGCATTTTGATCGCATTGATGGCCACATCGTCGGCGCTGCATGCCGGCCCTGGCTTTGTTGATGCCAAACGCAACAATGGCGCTGCCTTCCGTGAGCAGACCTACTTTGCCAACAGCCCTGCGGGCAACCGAGCGACGGCCGTCCCCGAAGCCGCGTCTTTAAACACAGGCACAGCCCTCCGCAAATTTGTGGACCCGCTGCCCCTGTTTGGCGACACCGGCGCCAGCAAATACCTGCCACAAGCCGTCAATTCAAAATGGATCACCCCTGAAGGCAAGGCCACCAATGACGACTACATCGAACTGGCCGTCGTGGAGTACCAGGAAAAGTTCCACTCGGATCTCGCCAACCAGACCACATTGCGCGGCTTTGTGCAGATCGACGTAGAGGCATCCAACGGGCGCACCTCCGCTATAGCCAACTCCAAGAGTCTCGCGCTGAAGGATGCCCAGGGCAATGACCTCATGATTCTGGCCACCGACGCATACGGCAAGCTGGTGAAAGGCACTGACGGCAAGTATGTGAAGGTTCAGGCAAAGGCTGTAGATGCGCCGCATTACCTCGGCCCAGTGGTCAACGCTACCAGCGGCGTGCCCATGCGCATCAAGCTGCACAACCTGCTGCCAGCAGGCCGCGCGGTTGCCACTGGCGCAGGTGACGCGGCAGTCATCAGCAAACGCAATGGCGACCATTTCCTGCCCGTCGACACGACCGTGCTGGGCGCTGGCCTCGGCCCGGATAACGTGACCACCTACACCCAAAACCGTGTGAACCTGCACGTTCAGGGCGCCGATGCACCGTGGATCAGCGCCGGTTCTCCGCACCAGTGGTTCACGCCTGCTGGCGAGTACGACGCGGCGGCACCAGGAACTTTGGCCTACCTGTTTGCAACCAACACCCAGTTGGATCCCACCTACCTGGACAGCTACCTGCGTGGTGCCAGCCTGTACAACGTGCCAGACATGAACGACCCAGGCCCGGGCGCGGCCACCTACTACTTCGCCAACAACCAGGGCGCGCGCATGCTCTGGGCCAGCGACCGCACCATGGGCCTGAGCCGCCAGAACACCCTGGCTGGCATGGCCTTCCCCTATGTCATCACCGACCCGGCCGAAGCGGCGATGGTTGCCAGCGGCGTACTGCCCCCAGCTGCGCGCACCCTGCCCATCATTTTGCAAGACCGCACGTTCGTGCCCCAAGACATTGCTTTGCAAGACGCCAAATGGAACACCAGCGCCTGGGGCGGTGAAAGCAGCTTGTGGATGCCGCACGTGTACGAGTACCTGTCCAACCCTGCGTTCCAAAACAACTGGGACCCCGCGGGTCGTTGGGCGTATGGCCCCACGTTCTGGCCGATTTTCCCAGCCCAGCAGGCCTTGCCCAGCGGTTCTTACGGTGACCCCAGCTTTACGCCCGAAGCCTACTTTGACACCTCGGTGGTCAACGGTGCGGCCTACCCCACAACCGAAGTGGAGCCCACCACCTACCGCCTGCGCATCGTCAATGCCAGCAACGACCGCTGGATGACCTTCAACCTGTTTGAAGGCAAGGTCACTGCCAGCTTGGCTGACGGCACGCCAGTGACCAACCCCTTTGACATCAAGTCGGAAGTCGACATGGTGCAAGCCACGGCACCGCTGCCAGATAACGCTTGCGCCGCTGGCGAGACCCGTCCGACCCTGGTCAACGGCGTTTGGTGCACCCCTGAAACCTGGCCTGTCGACTCGCGCATGGGCGGCGTGGCTGCGCCTTCTGCAGTGGGTCCTTCGCTGGTTCAAATCGCCAATGAAGCGGGCTGGTTGGGCAAGGTGCCCACCATCGACCCGACGCCTCTGTTCTATATCACCGACAAGGGTCGTGTCACGGTGCTGAACCCGGACACTCCGGCGCTGTTCCTGGCCCCAGGTGAAGCCGCCGACGTGGTGGTGGACTTCTCGCAATACGCAGGCAAGTCGCTGCTGGCTTACAACGACGCCGGTGGCCCAGAGCCAGGCGCTGACCCCCGCAACTTCTACTTCACCGGTGTGGGCGATCAGTCTTCCGCCGGTGGCGCCGAGGACACCAAGCCCGGCTACGGCCCGAATGTGCGCACGTTGATGCAATTCAACGTGAAGGCCGAGATGACAGACAAATCTGCGATCACTGCGTTCGATCCAGCCGAATTGGTTAGTGCGCTTACCGCGACTTACTACGGTGACGGGACAACAGCTGCCGGCCAAGACCGCCCCATCGTGGCCCAGCCGGAATACAGCACTTTTGATTCCACATGGACTGGCATCATTCCTGGCCCGGCAGTAGACGGCACGGCCACCGCCTATGGCGATATCTTTGTCGGCTCATTGAAGAACCCTCGCTTCACCTTCGTCCCCGGAGACCCGAGCGCCGCGTTCAACGGTGCCAAAGTCACCACAGCTGGCAGTGGCTACAGCACAGCGCCATCGGTCTCGATCGATGGTGGTGGCGGAACCGGTGCCCTGGCCTCGGCCTCTTTGAAGATCAGCGCTGCAATTTTCAGCAGCCACGGCAGCGGCTACACCTCCGCACCCACGGTGCAAGTGGGCACGCCCACAGTCGGACAAGGCTCTGGCGCTACTGCCACCGCATGGCTGGCACCGGACACCGTCAAGATCACCGCAGGTGGCACCGGTTACACGCAAGCGGCTGTTGACGCGGCCATTGCTGCCGGTAGCTTCGCAGTCTTCAGCGCGCAACCCAAAGCCGTCGCGCCCACGGTGGCATCTGCAACCGTGAACGCCGTAAGCGGCGCCATCACCGCCATTACGCTGGTTGCTGGTAGCAACTACAGCGTGGTGCCATCCATCGCCATCACGGGTGGCGGCGGCTCGGGTGCCAGGGGCTCCGTCACGGCCAGCATCGGCAGCCTGACATTCGACTCTGCCTATCCCACCACCCCCACCGCGACCGGCGGCGGCGGATACACCGACCTCACCTCCGTCGCCCTCACCTTTGGCGGTGGCGGCATTGGCGCGGTCGCACCCACTGTCACCGTGACCGGTTCGTTGTTTGATGTGTCGGTCACCGATTCCGGCACGGGCTACACCAGCACACCCTCCATCACCCTGAGCGGCGGTGGCGGCAGCGGCGCAGCGGCTCAATTCGACACCGCCGATGGCAGCGTCCTGGGCAGCATGTTGCCCAAGACCAAGTCCATCCAGGAACTGTTCGAACCCGCTGCGGCGCGCTACAACAGCACCCAAGGCGTGGAGATCCCGTACACCAGCGCCAACACGCAGACCACCATTCCTCTGGGTTACATCGACACCCCCACCGAGTACATCAACGAGGGCGATACCCAGATCTGGAAGTACACCCACAACGGCCTGTTCGGTCAGCCGGTGGAGTTTGGTGGTTACAGCGTGCAGGTTGTCAACCGCGCGGGTTGGGACAACTTCGTCACCGGCCCCCAGGCCAACGAGTTCGGCTGGAAGAACGTGGTGCGCATGCAGCCACTGGAAGACATTCTGTTGGCCCTCAAGCCCAAGCGCTCCAAGTTGTCGGGCTTTGGCCTGCCCACCAGCGTGCGCCTGATGGACCCCACCCAACCTTGGGGTTCGCCGTTCAACTTCACGCAGTTCGACCCCGCAACGGGCCTGTCCGCGACGATCGTCAACGACTATGTGGACTTCCGTTGGGAAAACACACTGTCCAACACGGTGGCCAGCCGCAATGCGGTCGACTTCAACCGTCCTGTTATTTACAACCCCAAGGAATCGGCGCCGCTGGCACCGACCGACGTGGCAGCAACATCGGACAGCAATGGTCTGAAGGTGACCTGGACCGATGCAACGCCAGCGGGTGTAAACAGTACCCAGGGCGAAGTGGGCTTCCGCGTACAAGTTGGCACCGAGGGCTCCACGGCCTGGACCGACCTGCCCACCGACTTGCACACGCTCAACGGCCTGGTCGCCGATATCAACACCTTGGCCAACGCCACGCAGTACCTGGACACCAGCGTGCAAAACGCGCCCCCGCCGTCCACGCCGAACGCACCAACCGCCAGGGTTCAGTCGCCCCGTCAGGTCCAGATCAGGTGGGTGGTACCCAACAACGGACCTTCGTCGATTGTTGGCTACCGGATTTTGCGGGCCACGGTTGCGCCAGACGGCATTGCCCTGGGTCCCTTCTTGGACCTGGGCGTTTCGCTGGCGGGCTCTGATACCCGATTCACCGATACCTCAGCTGAACCGGCAGTGGCCTACCAATATGAGGTGGTGGCCGTGGGAGCGAATGGCGGCAATGTGATTTACCGTGTCGTGGCAGTGAACGCCGTGGGTGAAAGCCCTTCGGCGCCCTCCGCCGCGGTCAACTCAACGGGCATTGCACAGTCGGCCACCTCACAGCCATCGGCTACGGTTGCCACGCCCATTGCAGCGCCTACACTGCCCTCTCCGGACATCGTGTTGAGCAATGTCGGTACCACCTACCACGCAACCCTCAACTTCAACGTTGTTGACGGCGCTGGCAGCTACCTGGTGAGCTATCGCGTAGGCAATAGCCCCACCGGTGGCAATTGGACCACTCCCGTCAGCCAGACCGGGCTCAGCAAAGATGTAACTCTTAACCTGAACCAGTACATCACCTTCCGGGTGACCGCGGTGAGTACCAACTTGGTGAACAACCAAGCTGTGCAATCAACTCGGGTCACTTCGAGCACGGTGCGTGAGGCGATCCCTGCGACACCCACAGGCCTGGCACTGGCCAACGTGACGACCACATCCCTGGTGCTGAACTGGGCTGGTACGACGGATGCCAGCTACACGGTCCAACGTGCAACCAACGCGGCCTTTACTGCCAACCTGGTCAGCACCCCCAGCAATGGCCTGGCCACCAGCCTGGCGGTTGCGGGCCTGACCCCGAACACGCAGTACTACTTCCGCGTGGTAGCCACCAACGGTTTGGGTAGCAGTGCCAACTCGGCTTCGAGCAACGCCTGGACGCTGGTCAACGCCGTGGCGGCAGCGCCTACCGCAGCGGCTGTTGCCACCACCACGCTGACGCTGAACTGGACGCCGTCCGCAGGAGGCGCCACCAGCTACCTCGTGCAACGCGCCACCAATGCAACGTTCACAGCCGGACTGGTAGCCACCACCGTGGCCGGCAACCTGTCTTCGCTGAACGTGACGGGCCTGACTGCCAATAGCACCTACTACTACCGTGTCATCGCGGTCAGTGGTTCGGGTGTGCAGGCAGCGCCTTCTCCCACGCTGACGCAGCTGGAGGTGCCGGTCGCACCGGGTACGCCCACCATTGCGGCAAATAGCACGACGGCCTCCGGCCTGACCCTGAACTGGACGGCAGTGGCTGGCCTGAACTACACCTTGCAGTACGCCACAGACGCAGCGTTCACTGCAGGCTTGGGTAGCCTCAGCGCCGGACCGTTCAACAACACGGCAGGTAGCAAGGCTGTGACCGGACTGAACGGCAACACACCGTACTGGTTCCGACTGGTGGCAGTGAATGCCGCAGGCAGCAGTGCACCGTCCACCACGGTGAACGCCTGGACGCTCGCCAACCCGGTAACAGCGGCACCGACGGTGAGCA
>CANCCF010000363.1 GCA_947374485.1 Comamonadaceae bacterium
TCATAAGAAACTGCTTACGAAATATGGAAATAAGTGCGTGACGTGAAGTAATTACTCTCAATACTCCATTTAGTACTTTATATTGCTTTCTGTGCAGCGTCTGCGCTGCCCAAGCACACTGCGCGTCTTCCGTTTCGCCGTCGCTCAACTCAGAACGCTTTTGTGCATTCACTTCGTGCCTATTCATATGTTTCATATACAGTTTTGAATAACTTTAATTGAATTGAAGTGGACTGACGGTGGAGTGACAGAAAGGGTATGTGAAAAACCACCATGGCGATATGCAATGGGTTTTCCACATCCTTTTGCGTGCTTGACAGCATCGCGACAGATCGAAACAGAAGCTTTATGGGGGAGTCGGATTGATTATTTCATCCCCTGCACGCAATGGCGTCCTGGACGGGCTACTCGTTGGTAGTCACTGCATATTGCGGCTCGTCTTCGATCACTTGCCGCGCAGCCTGCAGGCCAATACCTTACTTTTACATACCTGCAGCGAACTTGAATTTTTTGTGCAGCGCCTAGTTGCCGCCAAAGGGGCGGGTACTTCAACTCGTCGGTGAATTGGGAACGCTTCAACCCGTGCTAGCCCACAGGACTGTCCGCAGTCTTTTTTCCACGGACTTTGAGTAGGGAGGACTTTCAGGCCCTATGCCTTGTGCTATCTTGCATATATTCGGCGCACTAACCGGTAGTATCTAGTGATTTCTTAAAGAAAGCAATGATCGTGCTTTCAGCCGAATGCCCCAGCGAAGGGGTTGCAGACAGTATTAATATGCAATCAATTTCAGCATGGAATGCTAACTTTATTTATCCAGCACTATGCAATAGCGACACCAAAATGGTTGAATATATTATATTCAACAAACGCAAAAGCTAGACATCCATATCCCATATATTTTTATTGTAATACTCATCCTTTTTGCAAGCCAAGCCAGATTTTCGATCTTTCTCTATTTTTACATAGAGCAAATAAGCACAAAAATCACTCAATTCATCATAATAACTCAAGTCGGGCTTGGTTGTGTTTTGCCAATCTCCATTTTTAAAATCATTCAATGAAAGCCACTCTATTAAATCGGACTCATTTACAGAATACGCCTCATCTTTCCCGGCCTTATTTTTAAAGTACCAAGTATACGAGCGTGTACTAGTACTCCGCAATCTATATCCAGTCGCATAAAGCCAATCAGGATATTTATTTTCATACTCTATCCGCTTACGCCTCCAGATAAGCTCGTGTTCATTAAAAAACACCTTCTTCATTCGATCCCTATTGAGTACTTGTTGTTCAGCAGTCTTTAAGCCAGTTACTGGTCGCTCAGCCAACTCAAAACGCATTATTCGAACAAACCTCTCCATGCCACCCCGAGAATCTTTTAATTTGCGATGAATAAATTGATTTTCTGTAGTTGTATCAAATTTACCGGGCATTGCAGTACCATTATCCTTGTATATCCATTTGGTGGAATAACAAATCCAACCGCCATCCAAATCTCTCCGGCATACCATATCAGAAAGAGGGTGGCCTTTTACCTCTACCCCATCCTCAGTATAGTGAATCAACTTAATAGGTGATATGTTCACATAGCTATTATTGGAATCAATCGCTAGCTTATCTAATTCTTCTTCATAACACTCCTCCATTTTTTTTCTTCCAGCATCCCTATCAGCTTCATATATTTTATTTTGCTTAGAAGATATGGCAAAAATAAACCAAAAAAAGACACCTAGAACTATTAGTACTGAAGTAATCATATCTAATCAGATGCTTCTATAATGTATTCAAGTGTATTTCTATGCAGTCAAACGCATGCATTTCTATGTTGAAATTTTTGTATAATATTTTTCGATTGCCCGGATGGGGTGGATATATTGTATTTAAGTCAAGCTTAAATAATCGTTTTCCTCTGATCATTTTATTAAATTCTCTTGCTCGCTCCGGAAATCTATATGCCCCTTCATTTCTTAACTTTCCATAGATAAGTAAAAAATCATTGTGGGTCTTTATTGCATATTTTAGACTGGCATTGCAGTCTTCATTGTACAGATCATTCGATTGGTGCTTTTTGGTATCTACGCGAGAATAAAGATTAATAATCAATATAGATCCATACTGCGGAAGTTTATTGTAAACGAACTCCTCAATATATCTGACGGTTTTGTCTGAAAAATATTCGTTTGCTTTGCTGGGATTTTGACCAACTACGCATAGTGTCTCATGGGTTGGTCGTCCAATGAATGGAATAAACAGCGTTGCTCGATGGCTATTATCATCAAAAAACTCCGCTTTTATAGAGCTATTGTCCACAAACTTATAATGTGGAATTGGTTGGGTGTTTTTACTCAATCTGTCTACATCTCCTTGCTTTATTTCAGAATATAGGTGCTTTAAATTTATTTGTAGTGTTTTTTGCAAATATCATTGCTAACCAATATTCATTAATCCATTAGCAATCACAAGTAACTGGGGCTGTTATCTGCTCCTATAATGATCCACACCTTCCCGCTCCCCACTTATAGCTGCTTATCACCCGCAAATCGTGCTGCGCAGCATGATTATTTGCAGTCGTGTCGGAAGAATCCAACTCTTCCCAATCCCCGCTTGTATGCCGCCCAACCAGCACCAGCGGATTGATGCAGTGCTATTCACATAGCTTCAATGCTGCTAGTGTTGCGTATCCTGATCTTGATCCTGATCCTGATCCTGATCCTGATCCTGAATTGAATAGAGCCAATGTTTGCTTCTGTTTAGGTAGCAAAACTCTGCGGCCTACATGCAAGGTCAGCGACCACTTGCTTTCTCTGTGCCGCACACCGTGGGCTTTCGCCCACGAGTCAAATTGATTTCTTTGAGAAGGCAATATCCAGTCGCCCTTTCCGCAATGTGAAATTACACTTGCATTGCTATCAAAAAAGGAGCAAATCATGACAGCACTCGCAAAACTTAAGCTTGTAAGCGTTCAAGCAGACCACAAATCTCCGACCATCGTGCGTCGCACTAAGCTGACTGGGAAAATCCAGGCTCAGATTTCGCTAGCCAAAGCAGCGGTTGTAGGTGATGTTTTCACTGCAAAAAGGGTCAAATTTGTGACCGATGCAGCATCTGGAGAGCGTAAGCCGGTGGAGATTAATACGCGGGTTAAGCCTTGGTGGTTTAGCACGCCAGCTGGAAAGCTTGTGCTGGCACTTCGCTACGGCGCAAAGCCGCTAGAAATTTCCAAGGGCAAGAACGCCATCGAAGTGGCGGACATGGACGACTTGATTGCCACGCTGGAAGTGATCAAGGATGCTGCCCATGCTGGAGAGCTGGATGCTCAGATCGAGCAGGCTAGTAGTTCGCTGCGTGCAGGCATCGGCAAAAAGAAGGGGGCAGCAAAATGAAAACATATGGTGCAAGAGTTCGTGTGCCTGCAGGCAGTGGCACAAAGATGGAGTGGGTGGAGATCAACGCCACCAGCCCGATTGCGGCGAGGAACCTGCTGGAAGCGTTGTATGGGCGTGGCAATGTAATTGGCGTGCCGCTGCTTGTGATCTGACCACCATCGCTACCCCAACTAAATACTGTTTATTGGGAGCAGATGATGAGACTTGAAGAAATTTTGAAAGCCAGTGCTGCAGAGCGCCGGGTAAACGGATTGAATGCTAATGCCGATGCAGTCAAGCGCCAGGCTAAGCAATTGAAGGTCAATGCAGATTTGAATGCGGAGCGATTGAAGATGCAGCAATCGCGGCAGAAACTGGCAAAAATTCAGCAATCACGCGCCAGCATCTAGCCGAGCCAGCTGTAGATTAAGAGAGGGTCACGCAATGTTGCAGTGCCGCGAACCGTTCTGGCAAATACTGATTCCTTGGACGCTACTTGGGATTTATGTGGACGGGTATCTGCAACACCTCAAAACCCACGCATCGCCCTTCGTTTTGAAGTCCTGTACCGGGGCGGTCTTAATCGGTTTGCTGCGTCGCTTTTATGGCGCCACAAACTTGCAGTTGATGTGACCGATGTCCGCGACCATATCGAGCAGAAGTGGCAAGGGAGAGTCCTTTGTGCGGACGAAAAAAGGCCCCTAAGAAGGGGCCCTTTACTATCTCTTGGTGCCTCGGGCCGGAATCGAACCGGCACACCTTTCGGTACAGGATTTTGAGTCCAGCGCGTCTACCAATTCCACCACCGAGGCTAATCAGGTAAGTCTGTAATTATATACAGAACTGCAATCATCTTTTGAGCTACATCTTGCGAACGCAATGGAATCGGAAAAATGTAGCGTTCCTCTAAAACTTTACAAGACTTTGCAAGCTGCAAATTTATAAAATTCTCTTATAAATCAACGCTAAAGCAATAAAAAAGCGTAAGCGCAGTTCCTTTTGAGTCCCCTGCGTCTACCAATTTCACCACCCGGGCAAGGGAGAAGAACGACTCAAATTATGGCACATTTAAGACCATGAACTATTTGACGATCGAAGACACCATCGGAAAAACTCCGCTGGTGCGGCTGCAGCGCATAGGTGCCCAGGCCAATGCCGTGAACGGCAACGTGGTGCTGGGCAAGCTCGAAGGCAACAACCCGGCCGGTTCGGTCAAAGACCGGCCAGCCCTGAGCATGATTGCGCGTGCCCAGGAGCGCGGCGAAATCAAACCGGGTGACACGCTGATTGAGGCAACGTCTGGCAACACCGGCATAGCGCTAGCCATGGCCGCGGCCATCAAGGGCTACCGCATGGTGCTGATCATGCCGGAGGACCTGTCGATTGAACGCGTGCAGACCATGAAGGCCTTTGGCGCCGAGCTCATCCTCACACCCAAGAGCGGCGGTATGGAATATGCCCGTGATTTGGCCGACAAGATGGTGCGCGAAGGCCAGGGCACGGTGCTCGACCAGTTTGCCAATGCCGACAACCCGCGCGCGCATTACGAGACCACCGGGCCCGAGATCTGGGCCGACACGCAGGGCCGTGTCACCCACTTCGTCAGCGCCATGGGCACCACCGGCACCATCACCGGTGTCTCGCGCTTTCTGAAGGAAAAGAACCCGGCCATTCGCATCATTGGTGCGCAACCCAGCGAGGGTTCGCGCATTCCGGGCATCCGCAAGTGGCCACAGGAATACCTGCCCAAAATTTATGACCCGGCCAATGTGGATGAACTGGTCTATGTCAGCCAGTCTGACGCGGAGCATATGTGCAGGCGCATGGCGCGCGAAGAAGGCATTTTTGCCGGCATTTCGGCCGCAGGCGCCTGCTGGGTGGCGCAGCAGATTTCCCAACGCGAAAAGAATGCCACCATTGTGTTTGTGGTGTGCGACCGGGGCGACCGCTACCTGTCTACCGGTGTCTTTCCGGCCTGATGGCGGCACGGGCTGTAACGCAACCCTACAATGCACAGAATCCCAGGAACAACTATGCAGATCGACAAAGAAATTGATACCCGTGGCCTGAACTGCCCGCTGCCCATTCTGAAGGCCAAAAAAGCCTTGGCAGAGTTGTACAGCGGCCAGGTGCTCAAGGTGGTGTCTACCGACGCCGGCTCGATGCGTGACTTCCAGGCATTTGCCAAACAGACCGGCAACGAGTTGCTGGACCAGCATACGCTCAATACCGATTACATCCACGTGCTGCGGCGCAGATAGCACGAGGGCAAAAAGGCCCCCGCCTTGCCGCCCCAAGCGGCATTGCGGCCCCCGGCGGGCCGTAAACGGCACGCAGTCCACGGCCGTGGGGGCTACCTCACTGCAGTCGCGCCAATTGGCCGCGCATTTTTTCCAGGGTGTCGGTAAAGGCTGCAACCCGTTTGCGTGCCTCGTCAATCACTGCCGGTGGCGCCTTGGCCACAAAGGCCTCGTTCGACAGCTTGGCCATGGCCTTGGCGATTTCACCCTCCAGACGCGCTACTTCCTTGCCCAGACGCAGCTTCTCTGCTGCCACATCCACTTCCATGTGCAGGCAGATGCGCGCATCGCCCACCACCGCAACGGGTGCCGCCTGTGCCGCAGCCTGCCAGGAGGCTTCGTCGGCAAAGAGCTTCACTTCATTGAGTTTGGCCAGCGCCTGCAGGATGGGCGCTGACGTTTGCAGGAAGGTGTTCTCGGCCTCGGACTGAGCCACCACGTACAGCGGCAAGCGGGTGGACGGCGGCACGCTCATCTCGCCGCGCAGGTTGCGGCAGGCGTCCACCAGTTTTTTGAGCTTGATGATCTGGGCAATCGCGTTCTCGTCAATGCGCTCGGGCTGGCTCACCGGGTAGGCCGCGATGCTGATGGACGGGCCGCCACGCCCTGCAACCGGCGCCACCTTTTGCCACAGCTCTTCCGAGATGAAGGGCGTGATGGGGTGGACCATGCGCAGAATGGTTTCCAGCGTGCGGATCAGGGTGCGGCGGGTGCCACGCTTTTGCGCCTCATCGCCGGTCTGGATCTGCACCTTGGCAATCTCCAGATACCAGTCGCAGAACTCGTCCCAGACAAACTGGTAAATCGTGTTGGCCACGTTGTCCAGCCGGTACTCGGCAAAGCCCTTGGTGACTTCGGCCTCGGTCTTTTGCAGCAGCGAGACGATCCAGCGGTCGGCCGCCGTAAAGCTCAAGTAGCCGTGGGCCGGGCCACCGACAGCGCACTGCTCCTTGGTGTGTTCCAGGAGGCCGCAGTCCTGGCCCTCGCAATTCATCAGCACAAAGCGGGTGGCGTTCCACAGCTTGTTGCAGAAGTTGCGGTAGCCCTCGCAGCGCTTGGAATCAAAATTGATGCTGCGCCCCAGCGAGGCCAGCGCCGCAAAGGTGAAGCGCAGGGCGTCGGCGCCGTAGGCGGGAATGCCTTCGGGGAATTCTTTTTCGGTGTTCTTGCGCACGGTGGGTGCGGTCTCGGGCTTGCGCAGGCCGGTGGTGCGTTTGTCCAGCAGGGGCGCGAGCGAAATGCCGTCAATCAGGTCCACCGGGTCCAGCACATTGCCTTCGGACTTGCTCATCTTCTTGCCCTGGGCATCGCGCACCAGGCCGTGGATGTAGACATGCTTGAAGGGCACGCGGCCGGTGAAGTGCGTGGTCATCATGATCATGCGGGCGACCCAGAAGAAGATGATGTCGTAGCCGGTGACCAGCACGGAGCTGGGCAGGTAGAGGTCGTAGTCCTCGGTCTTTTCAGGCCAGCCCATGGTGCTGAAAGGCACCAGTGCGCTGGAGTACCAGGTGTCCAGCACGTCCTCATC
>CANCCF010000364.1 GCA_947374485.1 Comamonadaceae bacterium
GCACGGCTTCCCTGGTGACGGAGGCGGTGGCCACAGGAGATCTGACGCAAACCATTGAGGCCAGTGGCACCGATGAAACCGTCAAGCTGCTGCACTCCCTGAGTCGCATGCAGGGTGGCTTGCGCGCCTTGGTGCATACCGTGCGTGAATCGAGCCAGTACATTTCCTCGGCCAGTACCGAGATTGACGCGGGCAACCAGGATCTGGCGCGCCGCTTTGAAAGCACCGCCTCACAGTTGCAGCAGACCGGTGCGCGCGTGACCACGCTGAATAGTCTGGTGGTGCAATCGGCGGAATCGGCACGCAACGCCAACACCATGGCCACGGCGGCCGCGAATGCGGCGGGCCGGGGCGGTGAGGCCTTCAAGCGCGTGGTCAACACCATGACCGAGATTGACAAGAGCGCGCGGCGCATTGGCGACATCACCAGCGTGATTGATGGCATTGCCTTTCAGACCAATATTCTGGCCCTCAATGCCGCGGTGGAAGCGGCGCGTGCGGGTGAGCAAGGGCGCGGCTTTGCGGTGGTGGCCTCCGAGGTGCGCAGCCTGGCGCAGCGCTCGGCCGATGCGGCCAAGGAAATCCGTACCCTGATTGGTTCCAGCCTGGCCTGCGTGGACGGTGGCATGCGCATGGTGGGCGAAACCGACAGCGCCATCGCTGACATTGTGTCCAGCGTGCGCAGCGTCGCCCAGGTGATTGAAGGCATCAGCAGTGCCTCGCTGAACCAGAGCGAGGGCATCGCCGACATTGCGCTGTCCATGGGCGATCTGGAAGACGTGACCCAGCACAATGCCGCCTTGATCGAGGAGTCGGCCGCTGCAACCTCCTCACTGGTGGATCAGGTGCGACTCTTGACGAATGCTGTCAGCCAGTTCCGGGTGGAACCGTCCCTTGCACTCAGGGGCGTTGATCGGCCTTTGTTGGTAGCAAATGCGTGATACTGGTAAACAGGCGGCGGAAGGCAGCGCCTGACAGGTCGCCAAAACGCGGGTCGCCATTGCTGGCAAAGGCTTGGGCAATCTCGGCCCAGTCAGTGGCCTGCAAGTGCTTTTGGGCCAGTGGCAACAAGCTGCTTTCTTCCAGCCCCATGTGGACCCAAGTGGCCTCAGCATAAGCATTGACCTCGCGGCTGAGCACTTCCAACGCGTCGGGCACGCCAGCGGCGCAGTCTTCAATTGCCTGGTGCAAGCGGCCGATGGCAGCGTATTCGGTCTGGTGCTGGCGCTCCAGTTCGTCGATCACGCGGCGTGCGTCCGGGTGGCGTTGCAACAGGCTGGTGTGAATGAACTGCTCTTCCTTGGGGTGGTGCAGTTTTTCTGGAAAGTCGCGCAGGTATTGCTGCATGCGCCGCATGCTGCTGATGTCCAGCACACCGCCTGACTCGGCGGCCTGTTGTGTCAGGTCCTGCATGCCTTTGATGACCACGGCCAGCGAACGGTGCTCGTCGTGGATCAGACCCATGGCGTGCTCGGCATCCGTGAGGGGTTCATTGCTTTCCACGCGCGTGATCAGCAGCGGGTGCTTGGTGGCCCGCAGCACGCGCTCGGTTTGCGAGCCGTGCAGCCAACCGCGCAAGCCGCGCTCGCCGCGCGTGGCCATCACGATCAGGTCGCACTGGCGTTCGTCAGCGGCATCGATGATGGCTTGCGCCGGTCGGTCGGTGACGGTGGCATGTAGCGCGCACGGCACACCGTGGGCACCTGCATCGGCCGCCGCTTTGGACAGAATGGCACGCGAGTCGCCAATAGATTGTTCGGTGTAATACGCCGGATCAAGGTCGCGCCACAGCGCACCCTCATCGGTGGCACTGAAATTCGGCATCGCATGAAAAAACGTGATGCGCGCACCCAGGCGCTTGGCGAGCTGCACCGCATGGCTGGTGTTGGCGGCGGATAGAAAAGTGCCGTCTACCGGCACTAGCAAATGGTGGTACATGGCGCTTCCTTCATGCCGATGAGGCAACTTCGCGGCTGGCCGCTTCATAGGCTTTGAGTTCAAAACCGGCTTGTGCTGCCTCGGTGGCACTGAGCGTGCTGGCGCGGGCCAGCAGTTTGCGCGCGGCCATGTGGTCGGCCGGGCGGTTGCAGGATTCCACCGCAATCAGCCGACCCTGGCGGAAGCACAGCACGCTCAGCTGTTTGGTCTCCAGCGAGCCGTTGATGACGGTGTGGTCGTGGCCTTCGGAGAGGCCGGCAATCTGCAGCTTGAGTTCCCCTTGGTCGGTCCAGAACCAGGGCAGGGCGGCAAAGGCCGTGGGCTTGCCCATGAGGCGGGCCGCTACGTTGCGGGCCTGGTCCACGGCGTTTTGCACCGATTCCAGGCGGATCGGGTGCGCAGCCAGCGGGCTGGGGAAACTCACGGCGTCGCCAATGGCCGAGATGCTGGGGTCGGAGGTTAGTAGTTGTGCGTCCACAGCAATGCCGTTGCGCACCTCCAGCCCGGCTTCTGCCGCCAGTTCGCTATTGGGCAGCACGCCAATGCCGTAGACCACCAGGTCGGCCGGCAATACGCGGCCGTCGCCGGTTTCCACGCCGGTCACCCGGCCATCTTCTCCGGTGATGCTGGCCACGGTTTGGCCGAAATCCAGGGTCACGCCCCAGCCGCTGTGGGCAGCGCTGAACACATCCGACATGGGCTGTGACAAGGCGCGTGCCATGGGCCGCGTGCCCAGTTCCAGCACATGCACGGCCACGCCCTTGGCAGCCGCCACAGCAGCAAATTCCAGACCGATAAAGCCGGCGCCAATGACCACCGCATGGCGCACTGTGGCCAGGCGCGGCGAAAGTGCGTCGGCATCGGCCAGGGTGCGCATGCCAAAGACGCCGTCGAGTTCTATACCCGGCACGGTGGGGACGCGGTTGCGCGCGCCGGTGGCCAACACTAGATGGTCGTAGCCGATGTCTGTGCCATTGCTCAGGTGCACGCTGCGCTGCGCCCGGGCTATTTGGGAGACGCTGGCCTGGATGCGCTCTATGCGCTGGTCTTCATACCACTCGGGTGGCCGAAAGCGCAGTGCAGCGGCTGCCACCTTGCCCAACAGATAGGCCTTGGACAGGGGAGGGCGCTGGTAGGGCACGCCGGGCTCATCGCCTACGAGGCTGATGCGGCCAGTAAAACCCTCCTGGCGCAGCGAGGCACCGACCTGGTAGCCGGCTTGGCCGGCGCCGACGATGACGATGTGGTTCAGTGTCATGGCATGCCTTTCAATTCGGGGGCAAGGCTGAATCGAGGGTATGGCCCCAGCGGCAACAGCATCAAAGGAGCAATGAGAAAAATGCCGCCCGCAACCGCCAGCATGGTGGCGTAGGAACCCGTGGCGGTGTAGATGCGGGCGAACAAAAACGGAGCCAGTGCCGAGCTCAGGGTGATCAGGCTGACATGCACGCCGAACAGGCGGCCATAGTCGCGCAGGCCAAAGTAGCGCGCCACCAGAAAGGCGGCAATGTCGAACTCGGCACCGGCGCCCACACCCACCAAGGCCGTGGCCAGAACCAGCAGGCTGATCTGGTCGACACCGCTGGTGGACAGCAGCAGGCAGCCCAGGGCAGGCAGGGTCAAGGCACAGGCGGCAATGCCGGGGGCCCAGAAACGGTCAATCAGAAAACCCACCACCACGCGGCCGCCAATTAGCGACAAACCAAAGCCACCAAATACCTGGCTGGCCTGCAGGGCCGACAAGCCCTTGTCGCGTAACAGCGGCACGGTGTTGCTGACCATGGTGACCATGGCGCCTACGATCAGCGCCAGGGCGATGTTGAGAGCCCAGAA
>CANCCF010000365.1 GCA_947374485.1 Comamonadaceae bacterium
GTGGAAACCACCTACGTGCCGCAAAGCGATGTGGCGGCCTGGGCCGCGGCCATCAAGCCCAACACCAAGCTCCTGTTTGCCGAGACGCCAACCAACCCCTTGACGGACGTGTGCGACATCCAGGCCCTGGCCGATGTGGCCCACCAGGCCGGTGCGCTCTTGGCGGTGGACAACTGCTTTGCCACGCCCATCCTGCAAAAGCCCACCATGATGGGTGCGGACTTCATCATCCACTCCGGCACCAAATATTTGGACGGCCAGGGCCGTGTCATGGCGGGCGCCATTTGCTGCAGCCAGAAGCACAAGGACGAAGTCTTTCTGCCCATCACCCGCCCGGCCGGTATGGTGCTGTCTCCCTTCAACGCCTGGGTGGTGCTCAAGGGCATGGAGACATTAGGCATCCGCATGCAGGCGCACTGCGCCAATGCACTGGCACTGGCAACCTGGCTGGAGGCGCAGCCGCAGGTGGCGCGCGTGTACTACCCCGGTCTGCAGTCGCACCCGCAGCACGCGCTGGCCATGCGCCAGCAGTCGGGCTTGGGCGGGCCGGTGGTGTCCTTTGACGTGAAAGCCTCCGGCCCGGACGATGCACGGCTGCGCGCCTTCCACGTGATTGACAGCACCCAGGTGTGTTCCATCACCACCAACCTGGGCGACACCAAGACCACCATCTGCCACCCTGCCACCACCTCGCACGGGCGCCTGTCAGAAGCGCAGCGCCAGGCCGCCGGCGTGAGCCAAGGCCTGATCCGCCTGGCTGTGGGCCTGGACCATATTGAAGACCTGAAGACCGATTTGTTGCGCGGCTTAGATACCCTGCACACCCTTGCCTAAGACATGACCACCACCACAGCCACCAAGACCCGCACGCGCTTCGCGCCATCGCCCACCGGTTTCATTCACCTGGGCAACATCCGCTCGGCGCTCTACCCCTGGGCCTTTGCCCGCTCCACTGGCGGCGACTTCATTCTGCGCATTGAAGACACCGACGTGGAACGCTCCACCCAAGCCGCCGTGGACGTCATCATCGAAGGCATGGCCTGGCTGGGCCTGAACCACGACGAAGGTCCGTTCTATCAAATGCAGCGCATGGACCGCTACAAAGAGGTGCTGCTGCAGATGCAGGAGCAAGGCCTCGTCTACCCCTGTTACATGTCCATGGCCGAGCTCGACGCGCTGCGTGAGCAGCAGATGGCGAACAAGGAAAAGCCTCGCTACGACGGCACCTGGCGCCCCGAGCCCGGCAAGACCCTGCCCGCCATTCCGGCAGGCGTAAAGCCCGTGCTGCGCTTCAAGAACCCGCAGGGCGGCGTGGTGGCCTGGGAAGACAAGGTCAAGGGCCATGTGGAATTCAGCAACGACGAGCTCGATGACCTGGTGATTGCCCGCCCGGCCGCCGACGGTGAAGCGGTGGGCACGCCCACCTACAACTTCTGTGTGGTGGTGGACGACATGGATATGAATATCACCCACGTCATCCGCGGCGACGACCATGTGAATAACACCCCGCGCCAGATCAACATCTTCCGCGCATTGGGCCAGGAGCCACCGGTCTATGCCCACCTGCCCACCGTGCTCAATGAGCAGGGCGAGAAGATGAGCAAGCGCAATGGCGCCAAGCCCGTGACCCAATACGCCGCAGAAGGCTATCTGCCCGACGCCATGGTGAACTACCTGGCGCGCCTGGGCTGGAGCCATGGCGACGACGAAATTTTTTCGCGCGCGCAATTCCTGCAATGGTTCAACCTGGACCACCTGGGCCGCAGTGCTGCGCAGTTCGACGAAGCCAAGCTGCGCTGGGTCAACGCCCAGCACATGAAGGCCATGACAGGGGACGCCCTGGCGCCTTTGGTGGAAGTGCATCTGAAGCAGCGCGGCATCGCCAGCGATGCGCGCCTGCCGCGCCTGTGCGATTTGCTCAAGGACCGTTGCGACACCACCGTGGCCCTGGCCGAGTGGGTGACGCGTTTCTATACGGATGCGCAGCCCGAGGCTGACATGCTGGCCCAGCACGTCACCGATGCCGTCAAACCCGCACTGCAATTGCTAGCCACCAAGCTGGCGGACTGCGCCTGGGACAAGGTGTCCATCGCAGCGGCCATCAAGGAGGTGCTGGCGGCCTGCGCCCTGAAGATGCCGCAACTCGCCATGCCCGTGCGCGTGCTGCTCCTGGGCACACCGCAGACGCCCTCGCTGGACGCCGTGATCGAATTGCTGGAAAAACAAAAAGTAATTGCCAAACTAGCGGGCGCCTGATTTTTCACGCTATAATTCGAGGCTCGGGAAATGCGAAAACTTCAAAAGGGTTCTTGCAGAAAAACGAAAGTTTTTTGGGGGGTATAGCTCAGCTGGGAGAGCGCTTGCATGGCATGCAAGAGGTCAGCAGTTCGATCCTGCTTACCTCCACCAATTTCTCGTGTGTTAGTCGACAGTTTTTCGGAACAGTCCCAAGGTTAAGACCCCATCGTCTAGAGGCCTAGGACACTACCCTTTCACGGTAGGTACCGGGGTTCGAATCCCCGTGGGGTCGCCAGGTTTGTGCAGCAATGCATCGCAAGGCGCAAGTTGGAAACGGTCTTTCGCAAGAAAGATTCTTGGCCCGCAAGGGCAGAAGTTTCCACTACCAGGAGTGGTAGTTCAGTTGGTTAGAATACCGGCCTGTCACGCCGGGGGTCGCGGGTTCGAGTCCCGTCCGCTCCGCCAAACATGGAAAGCCACCAGTCGTAAGATTGGTGGCTTTTTCATTCGCTTTCCCCCAGCGTAGCTGTCCTCTAAGTCGATTGTTTGTCGTGAATTGTTAAAAAAGCTTTTCAGCTTATCGAGCACCGACTCACAAGTCAACTCACAGTGCCGCTGCGATTCGTCATAGTGGCGTCAGGTATAGCACTTCAGGTTGTTGGAATTCACATAGCGCTTGCGTGTCGAATGCAACGGTCGATTCACTCGACAGCAGCTCAATAGTCACTTCGATTTACACACCGGATTTTGCTCACGCCTTGAAGAGGAAGCTACCCGATCTGTTGTGCTGCCAAAGTTATTTAGTTTGAATTGAATCGCGTGGTCCAGCTATCATAAAAAAGCCGAATCGCGCTTTCGTAAGTCGATCAGCGCGATAAGGCACCACGGCGTAAAGCAGCGCCAGCCGAAAAGCGAACTGGGTTACCGCTCAAGTCTCGCAACGGACTCTCCTCTCTTCTTGACCATCCGGAAGCAACTTCGCATTCCGGTAGCCGCTGCATTGCGCTAATCCACTTCAATCTATACAGGAAAAGCAACATGGCAACCACAAAATATCAAAATACGATTCCCGAAGGGTACGTCTCCCCATTCAAGCACGTGCTTGCTCAAGAACGCATTGATGACACTCTCGCGTGCATCGCAATGCTAACGAACCAGACCCTCGCAACGATCAAGGAGCAAGCATTTAAGTTTGGCCTCCCCCGAAACGGACCAGCTTGGGTTTACAACGAAATGGTTGCGAAGCTCTTGTTTCAATGGGGGTTGATTGGCAGTCCGGAAAAAGAGGTCAGCGATACGGCTGCTCTTCCTGCAGTGGCTATTTTGACCTCGGTGGACTGGAATGACGACATGCAGTTTGGCCGTTCAGTCGTTTGGCACCATGTTCGCGGAACCCCAGATCAGCCGGCCTTTCACGTTGTTCTCGACCCAGCACCCTGGCTGGAAAAGGGGCACGCCATCACGGCGGACTTCCGACACCTCAAGTTGGACATGCCCCTGTACTACGTCGAAGTCACGCCAAGATCTGACGCAACCGCAGCCCGCAAAGGCAAATAGTTCAGATGATGTTCGGATTACTGACACCATGTTCCTCGAGACCGACGAAGACGGACGGCCCCCCATGCGACGAGGCCCGCCGAATTGGCGTGCAGGGACACACTTCCAGACGAAGGGCACGGGTATTGGTGATAGGTATAGGTCGCGCCGGACTCAACATCATTGATGACTTGACGAATCTTGACGTTCTCAGTGGACTCGAGCGAAAGAACGGGATTCACATCGGCGCGGAGAAGCACCACCATTGCCGTGGAGGTTGGAAAAAAAGACTGCCGAGTGTCAGCTTGCATCTTTCAATGTATAGCGCTGGAGGTAATGTTCAACTCGGGCGAGCCTTGGCACTCAGGCACCGCTACCAGCTGCAGGCGCTGTTGGCATCGATGGACATCGTGATCCTCATTGCGGGTCTGGGTGGCGGTACTGGCGGTGGTATGACCCCCTACATTGCTCAGCTAGCTCGCAATGCGAGAACTCAAACTATTGCCATCGTGACGTTGCCTTTTGATTTTGAGGGGATTCGTGTTCAGAGAGCGAACGCCGCGATCAGACGTCTTATGCGCCAGACCCCACTTGTGTTTGCGCTCTCCAATAACCAGCTTGCAATTGAAATGGGCGGGGAAGCTCAGCTGATGACGATTATTGAAGTGCAGCACAAGCGCATTGCCTGCTTCTTGTGCACCTTCGCATCACTGCTGGAACCCAAAAAAGCCAAAACACCCCAAATCGCGCCCCATGGACGTTATTTCCGTAGGGTCTTCATGTAAAAACTTACAAGCAGGTGATTGCTATAATCACTTCCAACACAGAAAGGAAGTCAAAATGGACGACCAAGGATACTTCCATACGTTTCCTGCAGTTCAGGGTACGCAAGCTGGAAGGCACTTCTTCATTGCTATGTGCCCTCTTAGGATTATCCCTCGACTCTTTGTCTTTGATGAGCAGGAAGTCCCACCAGAGCTGCGCGCGCAACGTACCCTCAATAGAGCAAGAGTACCGGAGATAGCGCAGTACTTAGTCGCCAACCCCACTACCTACGTCATGTCAGCGCTGACGGTTTCGGTGAATTGCCAGGTCAAGTTCACACCGATGGGAACTAACTCGCAAGCGTCGTTGGGTTTTATGCAAATTCCGATGGACGCTCAGATTTTGATTAACGATGGTCAACATCGGCGTGCGGCTATCGAGGAAGCAATTAAGGACTCGCCAGAGTTAGGGCAGGAAAACGTTCCTGTGCTGTTTTTCATCGATGAAGGTCTCGATAGAAGTCAGCAAATGTTTGCCGACCTAAATAAATACGCTGTCCGACCAAGTTACTCGCTTTCCACGTTGTATGACCATCGTGACCCAGGCTCGGACTTGGCGAGGTATCTAGCTGGAAACTGTCAAGCGTTCAAGGGACTGGTAGAAATGGAAAAGTCCACTATTTCAAATAGATCTACCAAACTCTTTACTCTCAGTGGGATAAAGCACGCGAGTAGAGCTCTTCTGAAGAAGAATTTGCGTGAGTCGGTTTCTGACGAAGAGAAGATGCTTGCCAAAGAGTACTGGGATGCCGTAGCCGAAAACATTGCTGATTGGTCTCGTGCGAAATTAAAGCAAGTTTCTACTGCTGAACTTAGGCAGGACTACGTACACGCTCATGGTGTCGTCTTGCATGCATTAGGCATAGCAGGAGCGTCGTTGCTCCATCAATATCCGAGGAACTGGCGTGCACAACTCAGAGCATTGAGGAAAACCGATTGGTCTCGAACTAACACTGCTGATTGGGAAGGACGAGCCCTATTGCATGGCCGCGTAAGCAAAGCTTCAACGAATGTTCAGTTGACGGCGAACTTTATCAAGATGGCGATTGGCGTGGACCTATCGGACGACGACAAACAGATAGAAAGCATGCGCCGCAGTGGCGGTCAATAGCGAAGCGACTGGAATTCACAAATGGAACATTTACCACTATCACGTGAAGACGTTTTGAAAATCTATAGGGCCGACAACCGCCCATGGGTTATTGGATACAGCGGAGGAAAAGATTCGACTGCTATTACTCGCCTGGTATTTGAGGGTCTAATGTCCATACCCTTCGAGGAGCGAACCAAACCAGTGTTCGTGGTCTCATCAGACACATTGGTCGAAACACCTCTCGTAGTTGGGATCATCAAAGATACGCTAGACAAGATGGGTAAAGCTGCGTTGGCATTGCAGTTGCCGATTGTGGTGGTTCCACCAGTTAATCCGAAAACTGACGAAACGTTTTGGGTCAATCTAATTGGGAGGGGATACCCAGCACCGACTCGGCAGTTTCGCTGGTGCACTGAGCGAATGAAGATTGACCCCATGAGCGAATTCATTAAGAGCAAAGTCGCGACTTTTGGGGAGGTCGTGATTGTTCTTGGCTCAAGGTCTCAGGAAAGTTCATCGCGGGCACAAGTAATGCGCAAGCATCGGATCGAAGGTTCCAGGCTTTCGCGACATACCAGTCTTCCAAATGCTTTCGTGTTCACACCGATTGACGAGTGGTCTGCAGACGATGTTTGGGAATATCTATTTTCAGGACCTGCCCCGTGGGGCGGTGACCACCAAGCCCTTTTTGACTTGTACAAGGGATCGAATGCTGGCGAATGTCCGCTAGTCATTGACACGAGTACACCTTCATGCGGCAACTCACGATTCGGGTGCTGGACATGCACTGTTGTCACGCAAGACAGGGCAATGGACGGTCTCATTGAGACAGGTCATAAGTGGATGATGCCTTTGCGAGACTTCCGCAACAAGCTATACAACACCACACTTCCGGAAAATAAGGCAGAGTTCCGTAGCAATAAGCGACGAAATGGGACAGTAACGTTCGTCACAGTGAAGGGGAAAGATGGAGAGGATCCAATTCAGAAACAGATTCTGGGGCCATACAAGATGGAGTACCGCAGAAAGTTTCTAGAGGAGTTGCTCTCTTTGCAAGTACTGGTTGACAGAGACAATCCAGGTCCCAAGTACGAACTCATATCAAAGCCAGAACTGGAGGCCATACGACTTCAGTGGCGGCACGATCCGAATGAGCCCGACTGGGAGGACATGGTTCCACAAATCTATCGGAAAGTGATGGGCGAAGAATCGCTGGTGGACTGGGAAGTCAACGACGATTTTGTCTTTGCTGGTGGTGAAGGAAAGTTGGTCGCTGACCTGTGCGCAAAGTATGGTCTTCCAAGCGAGTTATTCATGAAGCTCATTGAGCTTGAACTTTCTTTTGAAGGTCACTCGCGGCGATCCAAGCTACAGGAAAAACTGACCGAACTCTTGGCACGTGATTGGTCTGACCATGAACTTGTGGTGATGCGAAAGCGCGAGCAGCTTGGCAGCCTGCATGGACGCGAAGTTGAAGAGAAGAAGCTTCACGAACAATATAAAACTCTAGTGGGGATGATTGGCGATGCTACTTAGGAAGTTAGCTTTAAAGGACATAGGCACCTATGCGGGCCTCCAAGAGTTTGATCTAGTTCCTAAGGTCAAATATGGCGCTAAGCGTCCCATCATTCTGTTTGGTGGTCTGAACGGCGCGGGTAAAACCACCTTCTTGGCCGCCGTGAGGCTAGCACTTTACGGCAGGCAATCGTTCGATTCGTTGCCCACGCAGAAAGAGTATGAGCTGCACCTTTTGGATCTAGTTCATAGACCACGAAACTCTTTGGTGAGATCAACCCAGGCTAGCGTCACGTTGGAATTTGAATATTCACGCATGGGCCATCGTGCTTCCTACTCCGTCGTGCGCATGTGGGATGAGCGCGGCAAGGGAGTTGTGGAGCAATTGCTCATTTACGAAGATGGTCAGGAAGAGCCATATCTGATGGACGAACAGGCTCAGGCGTTCCTGAATCAGTTGGTTCCTCCCGGTGTCGCCCAATTTTTCTTTTTTGATGGCGAGAAGATTGCTGCATTAGCGAAAGATGACTCAGACGTAGTTGTTGCTGACGCAATAAGGCGTCTTCTTGGACTAGATTTGGTTGATCGGCTTGAGAGCGATCTAAGCGTATTTGTTCGCAATCAACGAACCGCAAGTAGCGATAAGCGCGTTCGGGATGAAGTTGCTGCTCTCAATGCAGAGCTTCAAGCTACTTCGGAGGCTTATGCGGAAGCCAAACTTAAGACCGAAAGTTTGGCGCAACGACGTTCAGCAGCAGAAGAAAGTTCAGGTGCCAAGCGCATGGAGCTATCGTCTCAGGGTGGTGCTTGGTCCGTTGATCGCAATGCGCTTGAGCAGCAGCTTGGTCAGCTTTCCGAGCAGCGAAGTGAATATGAAGCCAACATCCGCGAATTGCTAAATGGTGTCGGAATCTTTCAATTGGCCCCAACACTGACAAGTCGAGTTGCCGGATTGCTGGCGAAAGAAGGGCTGCGGCAGGAGAACGAAGTAGTTCAAACAGCAGTATCAGAGCGCGCATTGGATCTAAAGCAGACCGTCCTATCAGCAGTTCCGGTTTCGCCTGCGGAGCGGAAGAAGCTTGATGCTGCAATTGACGATTGGGTCAGGACCTTTGAGACTACTGCCGGGCCAACAACGAATGTATTTGACTTCACAGCATCAGATATTCGCAAAGTCCGTGAAGTGCTCGGTGTTCACAGTCGGTTGGAGCATGCGCAAATCTGTGAGTACACGGACAAAGCAAGAGCATCCCAACTCGAAGAAGAGTCAATACACGACAAATTGGCTCACGCACCTAGCGATGAATTCATCAAGACTGCATTTGATGAGATGACAGAGGCTGCCAAGCTCGTAGGTGACCTCACTGCGCAATGGCGATCCAGCGTGGAGGAGCAACGTCGATTGACGTGGCTGTCTATTGAACTGGTTCGCAAGTTGCGGAAAGCAGAAGAAAAACTTGTTGTCTCGGGCAATGATGAGCGCGGTCATAGTGCAGCAATTGCAGCCCAAAATATGATCGCAGAATTCAAGGGTGTAGCGGCAACGCACAAGTGTGGCTTGCTGAAGAACCATTTTGTAGAGGCATTCAAACGACTTGCGCGTAAGGACGATATTGTTCGCGATGCAGAGATTGATCCGGAAACATTCACCGTAACACTGCTGGACGGTTCGAATCGCGTAGTTCCAAAAAAGCGCTTGAGCGCAGGCGAGAAGCAGATTTACGCAATTGCAATGTTGGAAGCACTCGCGAAGACTTCAGGCCGTAACCTCCCCGTTATTATCGACACCCCATTGGGCCGCCTGGACAGCAAGCACAGATCAAAACTAGTTGAGTCCTATTTCCCCGTTGCAAGCCACCAAGTCATCGTGTTGTCTACCGACACAGAAGTGGACAGCAAGTTCTACGACGCACTGTCTAACAAGATTTCACACGCCTTTCACTTGTCGTTTGACGAAGATAGCGGATCGACAGAAGTCAAGACAGGGTATTTTTGGCGCCACTCCAGCGAGGTACATGCACATGCTGCCTAAGAGAATGCGAATTTCCAAGACTTCGGCTGACACGCTGAAGTTGATTAAGGGGCGAACTGGAGTCACGCCCAATTTGGTTTGTCGGATAGCACTAATTCTGTCGCTTGAGGATGGCGAGCGAGGTGGGCTGAAAGAGTGCGACCAAGAGGGGAATGAATTCAATGCGCCGACCCTTTTCGGGGAGCACGGTTTGCTCTTTGAATGTTTGCTTCGTGAGGTTCATGGAGTTCTAGACCAGAAGATCTGTGCCAATGTGATCGCAAGTCACATTGAAACGGGCCTTGAACGGCTCAGGAAGTCGAAATCGCTATTGGATATGGTCGAACATGCAGGCTTTGTCACACCTTCAAAAATTGTGGGCGGTCTCTGACGATTTCCAGATCTGGAGCGGATATCAAAAAAATTCACTTGGTCTATTGACTACTCGGTTTGATTCAGGCATAGTCCATACGTCGCCTTGGATAAGGTGGCATTTGAAGCAAGCCGGATGGCTGGCTGAATGTGATTAGACAACGTTGTTGTCAACTTACGTCATGCCGGCCTCCTTCACAACTGTGTATGGAGGTTTTTTTATGTCTGAAGTTATTGTTAAAGTTCACGACGCAGCGCGTCAGAAGCATCTGCTCAACAAAATTACCGGCAATATCGCTTTGCCGAGTTTGGTTGATTTGATTGATCGTCTAGACCTAGATGCGAACCCACGCATCGCAAAAAAAGGACGCATTACTGACGAAATTCAGGACAGTCTTACGAATGAGAGTGAAATATTTCACTTCATGTCGAAAGGGATTTTGATTGCAGCAAGTTCAGTTGAAGAGCTTGAACGCAATCGATTCAAGCTGACCTTTGATGACCCCCAGTTGGAAGGCATCTTGGATGGAGGTCACAATACATTGGCTGCTGGACGCCAAATCCTGACTGAAGTTCTCACTGCGGAGATTGGTGCTGACGAAACTGAAGCAGTTCTGAAGCAGGTAAAGGGTTGGGATTCACTAAAAGCCGCATGGGTTAAATACGGCGATGTGCTAGTGGCTCGTAAATCTTCGATAACGCCTACTCTGATGCCAATTGAGATAGTCTGCCCAGGTGATGGAGACGAGGCTCATCAGGACTTTCAAAACAAGGTTCTGGTTATTAATGCAGCGAGAAATAACAACGCAGAATTGTCCATTGAAACCAGAGCTAATAAGCTCGGATTTTATGAATTGATCCGCGCCAGCTTAGATCCTGTGCTTGCAGACGAAGTAGAGTGGAAGGCCAACGATGGCGGTCGAATTAAGACGCGCGATTTGATAGCGTTAGCATTGGTTCCGCTTTCTATGCTGCCATTTGATTCCATGAAATTAATCAAGTCGTCGCCGAACACTTTGTTTTCGTCGAAAGGTCAATGCACGCTGATTTACAACAAGCTCATGGAAGAGGACGGAGTGACTGAAGAAGTCAAAGGAAACATCATTGAGATCATCGACCCAAGGGTGAAGAGCGCATTGGCATTGATGCGAGACATGCCCAGGCTGTTTGACTTGATTTACGAGTTGCTCCCAGCAGCATATAACGCTACAGGTGGAAAGTTCGGGAAGATGTCTTCTGTCGAATACGCGGAAGGAGAAAAGAAATATAAGACCCGCTATTACCGGACGCCAGTAGCGTACAGCTTGGGTGAAGGATTTGTTTACCCTCTCGTGTATGCCCTTACCAGCCTGATACAAGTCCAAAAGGGGTTGCTTTCTTGGCGTACTGACCCTGATGCATTTATCCGTGAAAATCTTGAGGTGATACTGAAAGGTTATGCAGGAATGATTGCTGGGCAATCGTTTGATCCGGCAAAGGTGGGTAAACAGCCTGCAAGCTACGACGTAGCTTGTGATCGCTTCAGTTCGGTCCATAAGGACCAAGTCCTCAAGGCGCATGGCCTGATATAAGCAATCTAGGGTGCTCCTTCATAGGCATCCGCAATATGTCTCTCTCGGCCGGGGTAAGAAATTTCCCCGGCTTTTTGCTGCCTGTGTAGTTTTCAATTCACACTTGGAATACACATGGTCAGGAAGCGCTCAGTTGGCTGACTTGGCTCCATCTGCTGAACTGTTAATCCGCCAGACTGTCTGACACACGCCACCCAGCATATGTGCCAGCGTTCCCGAGGCTGATGCCTTTCTCACTCTCCGGGAGTGCCGCTACATTGGTTCACGAATCAAACATCGGCGTCAAAAAGTGACCACTTTCTGACAGCCCACTCATGACTGTTGGAAACATAGAGCCGATCATTTTTCAACACGTACCAATATGTCAACACCACTTTCCAACACGGGCGCTGATGGTTTGCAGCGCGTATTCGCCTACGCACGGGTGTCCACGGTCGAACAATTGACCGAGAACCAGCGAGATCAGATCGCACGCGCTGGGTATTGCATTCGACCCAAGTTCTTCATCGAGGAGCAGATATCTGGCTCGGTGCCAGCGGCGCAGCGGCCGGGATTCCAGCGGTTGTTGGAACGCATGGATGATGGGGATACCTTGGTTGTGACCAAACTTGACCGGATTGGTCGCGACTCTATTGACGTCCAGCAGACAGTGAAGCGTTTCCAACGCGAAGGCATCCGGTTAGTGGTTTTGCAACTGGGCAACCTCGATTTAACATCGTCTGCGGGTGCCTTGATGGTCAAGATGCTGGCGGCAGTGGCCGACTTTGAACGTGACCTCATTATTGAGCGCACCCAAGCGGGTCAGGCCCGAGCCAGGAAAGCCGGAACGCATATGGGCCGTCCGTCCAAGACCACGCCCGAACAGCGGGACGCAATTCGATCAGCACTGACAAATGGTGCCTCGGTAAGCAGCACTGCATTAGCCTATCAGGTCAGCCGGTAATCCCCCCGATAAACCAAAGG
>CANCCF010000366.1 GCA_947374485.1 Comamonadaceae bacterium
GATGCCTGCGGATGAATGAACCCAGGTAACCGGGCCACATGTCGAACTTTGCGCTCTCCACGGGTGGCTCTGCGCCGAATTGCTTGAGGAATTTCTCCCGTTCCTTCACGGCTTGGTAATGACTGCACATTGTTTTTATCTCCCTGTCACTATACTGTATGCATGACCAGTATTTTAAATACTAATAGCCCCATACTGGCTTCCAGCCTTCCCGTTGAAGCGCATCTGATCACAGGCACGGTCCAGGCAGGCTTTCCCTCGCCTGCAGAAGACCTGGGTGCACAACGTATCGATCTGGCCCAGTTGCTCATCAAGCATAGCCAAGCCACCTATTTCCTTCGTGCCAGTGGGCACTCGATGACCGAGGCCGGTATCTTTGACGGCGACATCCTGGTGATTGACCGCGCCATCAAGCCCCGCAACACCCACATCGTTGTCGCCATCGTGGATGGTGAGTTCACCGTCAAACAGCTCTACCAGCGTGCCGGGCGCATTAAGCTCAAGGCCGCCAACCCGACTTACCCCGACATCACACCCAAGGAGGGTCAGACCATTGAGGTGTGGGGTGTCGTGACCAGCACCATCAAGCAGTTCAAAGTCTGAAGGAGCACTTTCGTGTACGCCCTGGTCGACGGCAACAATTTCTATGTGAGCTGTGAACGCGTGTTTCGGCCCAGCCTGAATGGCCTGCCGATGGTGGTATTGAGCAACAACGATCTTACTGATCAAGTTTGTTAGTAGGATGCGTCATGTCTTCCGGACTCCTGGTATTTGTATTTGAATTCATCGTCTCTTTGAGACGAGTAGCAGGTGGGGGTCTGGGGGAGGAAACGGAGCGCAATGAGATCTGTGGATAACTTGGACCTCGTCCGGTGGCGGGATATGGATTCCATTCATGTCCTGCGCCTGCTGGCAGATCACATCAAAGAAGATCCCTCTTTCCATCCAAGGTCGAGTCATCTGACCTCCCGTTGGCACGTCCATGCTGCTGGCCATGATTGGGAGTTCTTGTGCACCGGACCAAAGTTTTGGGATGTGCGTATGGACAGTGGCGGTGGTGGCGCCATTGATTTGGTGATGCACATTCATCGGCTCAACTTCAAGGCAGCCGCCAAGCTTCTGAAAGAGAGTGACGTATGAGGCTTGTGATGGCTACAGCGGACCTTAAGGTTGAAGGTCGATCGTTTGCGGGTTTCCCACTGCTTCTCGACAATGACGGCTGGCCCCTGGAGCCTGCGCAATCGTTCCTGTGGCACACCTTGGTCACCCATGGAAGCATTGAAAGCAAGCTCACGTGGGAAGCATATGGCCGCAGGCTATACGATTTCTTTGCATTCTTGTCTGCCAACGACCTGGCTTGGAATGAGAGCCAAAAGCCGCACGGACTCAGCGTTGTGGCTAGATATCGTGACTGGTCGCTTGGCGAGTTAGGTCTGAGTCCAAATACCGTGAACAAGCGGTTGAACCTGGTTGTGCGGTTTTACGATTGGTGCAAACGCCAAGGCTACGTCTCCCATCTGCCATTCGGCATGCGCGATGTGCGCACGCCATCCCATCAGGGATTTCTTGCCCATGTGGATCGCACGGGTGGCGTGGTTTCAAAGCCGATGGTGATGGCCCGCGAGCGTAAGGCAACGATCCAATTCTTAATCAAAGAGCAGGTCAGGCAGTGTCTTGGCGCAAGGCTTGACCCAAGCCATGCGCTCTTGTTCAACCTGATGGTTCGCACCGGGATGCGATCCTGTGAAGCGCGCACCTTTCCACTCACGTATGTCTTCAATCCGAGAACCCGAAAGGGGCTGACACCTGGGCAAATGATCCGCGTTAATCTGGAGCCGGGTGATATGCACATCAAGTATGGCAAGCCCAGAAGCGTGGACGTGCCGTGGTCGCTCATGGAAGACATGTGGACCTATTCGGTACATCAGCGCGAAGTGCGGAGGCAAAGAGCGGAAAAGGCCCCTGCTGCACTTGTTCTGACAGAGCTAGGAACGGAATTCTCGAAAGGCGCCGTCGTTGACGCGATGAAAGCCATCGAGAAAAAGGTTGGCTTCCCAGTGAGGGCGCACATGCTGCGGCATACCTATGGAACCTACACGCTGTCGGCACTGCGCAAAAGCCCTTCCTTCGAGGGAGAGCCGCTGTTGTATGTCCGTGACCGCATGGGGCACTCTGATGTCCAAACCACTGCGATCTACCTGCATCTGATCAATCAGTTGGATGCGCAGATCGTATTGGCGCATGAAGACGAAATGGACATGCTGTTCGCCAGTGGTGGTGAGGACCCGATAGCGATGGGGAATCATTGATGGCCCGCGTCAAGGACTACAAGGCCAAGGCATCTGGAATCGCAACCGAGATTACCGCTGACCTGGGAGCAAATGATGCGATGGTCGCGCTTCCTCCAAACCCGCGAAACCAAAACCTGATTGACCTGCGTCCATGGTTGGGGCGTGGCTTTGACGAATGGGTTTGGGCAGCTATCACGGTATTGAAGGCCCGGCTCCACAGCGGGAACTATTCGGTGGCAACCATCGCGAGCTTTGCATCCAACGGGATCAAAGTGTTTATGCCATACCTTATGGAAAACAATAAGGGCACCATGCCCTTACGACCATCGGATATGGGACCAGCAGATGTTGCCCGTTACATTGCGTGGCTTAGGCTCAAATACCCAAACGGCTCCACTGCCAAGAACTATTATTCTGCCTTCAAGTCGGTGGTGGTTGGTCTTATGGATTACGGCTTCATCGACCAACAACATGAGACGTTACTGCCGGCCAATCCATTCCCCAAGAATGGCACGGTGACACGAGGCGAAACATCTTTAAGTCAGGCGGAAATGCAGAAGTTGGCCACTGCCCTCAAAGCCGACCTCATTGCCATCCATCACGGACGATTTACAGGATTGGAGTCGGAGGCCATTGTGGCTCTCATGCTCATCGTTGGCATGCGCTCGGGCATTAATACCACCCCACTTCTGGAAATGAAGCGGGATTGCTTGGGTCCACATCCTTTCATGCCCAACCTCATGCTGGTTAGAACCTTCAAACGTAGGGGAAGGGGCGCGCAATCCACGTCATTGCGGCAGACCCACATCCATGATCTCTCTGCAACCGTTCCCATGGATGGCGTCGCTGTGCTCAAGAAGGTATTGGAAATAACGCAGGCCCTAGTGCCCAGTGCCCCTGAGTCCATCAAGGATCGGGTTTGGCTCTACAGATCTTCGCAACGTGGAAAAGACAAGGGCCAAACGCTTTGTCTGAAGATGGGAAGTGTGTCCGAACTCACTAAGGCGATCGTTCAACGTCACGGGCTGTTAGCCGACGACGGCTCACCCTTGCGGGTGACCCTTGGACGCCTACGAAAGACCATGGAAAACCGCCTCTGGAAGCTCAGTGATGGCGATCTACTTGCCGTGTCCGCAGTGATGGGGCATTCGCCTCAGGTCGCAGACAACCACTACTTGCGTCTTGACGAGCACACCAAAGCAGAAGGCGCGAAATTCATTGGCGAAGCGCTTCCTGCCAAGCTTAGGGGGAAAGACCTCGTGCCAACACCCACGGGCAGTTGTAAGGACAGCTTGCAAGGCGCGCTCGCTCCGAAAGACGGCTCCACACATTGCGCGGAATTCACGCATTGCCTGGGGTGTCCAAGCTATGCCATTGTGGGGACGGTCAAGGACCTGCACCGGCTCTTCAGCTTCCAACGCTTCCTGATGTCGGAGATGGACTACTACGCCAAAGGAGAGTGGCATGAATGGCAAGGCCACTATCAAGATCTCATTGCGCAAATCGACCGAATTGCCGTCGATAACTTCTTCCCGGAAATGGTGGAGCAAGCTAAGGTGCTGGCCAAAAAAGACCCACATCCCTTCTGGGCGATACGCATGCGCCAGTCTCAACTGAGTCAAGAGGCCCGCTATGGCCGGTAACGCCATTGCAATGCAGCCTGCTAAGGCTTACGAACTATTGGCTGACCAGCCCGTTTCATCCAAAGGGCTATCGGAGTCCGAGAAATCCAATATCGTGGTCAGCGCAGTGGCTGATATGGATGGCATCAATCACGTTCTCTCCAGATTTGGTGATCCTATTTGGGACTTCAGACCTTACTTTGAGCAATCCAACGTGGCCGATGGCCAAAAATACATTCCTTGGCCAGGGGATTGCTCGCAGGAGTTGGTCGATGACTGCAAGGCTGTCATGTATGCATGGTTCAAGCGAGGCCTGCCAGGCTCGAAGCCTCCGGTAGCAATGGGTATCTGCCAAACTGCCATTGCATCCGCGATTCCGATGATGCGTTGGCTGACTGCACTGAACATCAAGAGATTCGACCAGATGAAACCCATTCACGTCGCCAACTATGTTCATTACACGAAATCTCGACTTACACGCAATGCAAGTAGCGTCTACGACAGCTTGCGCATCTTGGACTTCTTATGGGTGTTTCGCAACGACACGTCGTCACCGCTTGCCGCATGCCCATGGGGCGAGAGCTCGCTTTGGCGGGTCAGCGGTCTGGCAAAGCAAGTCGGCAACCAGTTCGGGCGAACTGAAACCGGAAAAACGCCCATCATCCCGCCGGATGTGCAAGCCAAGGTGTTCAATTATTGTGAGGAAGTTCTCGCAGCAGCACCGGAAATTCTGAGCGAACGCGATGCCGGGAGGTTGGGGTTGAGAAATCCTGCGCTGATTCGCATTCGGAATGCTGCGCTTTACGTCCTGTCGATAACCAGTGGCATGCGCAATGAGGAGGCCATTGGGGTCGAGGCCGGGTCATGGCGAAGTGAAGTGAGAGACGGCATTGAATTCCACTGGGTAGCCACCACCGAGCATAAAACGGGAAAAGGCAAGGTGGAGTTCTTAATACCCGAGCTCACGGTCAAAGTTCTGAATCTGATGAGCCACTATGCAAAGCCGCTTCAAGAAAAGCTGGCTCTTGAAATTGCGGAACTGGAGTGCAACCCCACGCATCAGGACTTAACGAATCGGATGCTGCGGTTGGCAAAGGCGAAGAGAGACGCTAGAAAATTATTTCTTTGCATTAGCAAGTCTGGGCAGAGTGAATCAACAGGCTATCACTTTGACGCGCTGTCCAATGGTGGGTCGAAGGTCTCATTCCGGAGGTTGGCGAAGGCTGCCGGCACCGACTGGCAGTTGGCACCCCATCAGTGCCGCAGAACTTACGCGCGCAATATTGTGGAGTCGCGCATGGGGCGAGCCTCGCTTCTATTTCTCAAATGGCAATTCAAGCATTCCAGCATGAGCATGACCCAGTTGTATGCATCCAACCCGATGCAAGACGCATCGCTGTTCGATGAAGTGCTGGACGAGATGACCGAGTTCAAGGTGGACTTGATTGAGTCCTGGCTTGGTGATCAGGCCTTGAGCGGCGGTGCTGGACGCGAAATCAAAAAGGCGCGTGCGATTACCCTGAAAAGTCGAACCGCATTGTTGGCTGAAACAGCAGCCCAGGTTCACATCCGCGCCACGGGCCACGGATGGTGCCTGGCACAAGAAAAGGGGTGTGGTGGCGCGGGTCTGTATGAAGCGACCCGGTGCGTTGGCTGCAAGAATGGCGTCATTGATGAGTCGTTTACCGAAATCTGGAAAGGCATCTATGAGCAACAAACCGAATTGTTGGCCATTGAGGATGCTGGCCCGGCGGTCAAGCAACGTGCTGAGCGTGACGTTCAGTGGGCGCACCAAGTGATGGTTGACCTTGGTGTTCTGCTGACACCGGACACCTCAAATCTGAATGGAACATCAAATGAGTGACCCCAAGGCTCGCAGCCGAAAAAATACCGTAGATGAAATCCAACAAGCCATTGCACAGGTGCAGGCTGGTCAAGGCAAGGTATCCATCTCTGCTGTTGCAAAGCTGGCCGGGGTCACCCCTGCCTTGATTCACAACACCTACCCCGACCTTGCCGAAAAAATCAGAGGGCTGGTGGGCAAAGCGACGCGAAGCCAACGCGATGCCAAGCATGACGCGCTGGTTCGTGAGCGCGAGGTCAACCGCGCTCTGAGACAGGAACTCGCAGAGTCGCGCGCGGACTTGGCTAAGCTTGCATCAATCAACCAAGTGCTTGTCAATGAAGTGGCCTTGCTAAAAGGTATGGCCACGGGGAAAGTGGTTTCGATTCTTCAACCAAAAGGCGCAGGCGTTTAGCCCTGTTTAAAGGCTCTGGTCATGTTCGCTCTGGTTGATGGCAATAATTTTTACGTCAGTTGTGAGCGCGTGTTTCGACCCAGCTTGAACGGTCGTCCAGTGATTGTTCTGTCCTCAAATGACGGATGCGCGATTGCGCGCAGCAATGAGGCCAAGGCGCTGGGAATCAAGATGGGCGCGCCGTGGTTCGAGATCCGACACTTGGAAGAACAGGTGGGATTGGTTGCGCTGTCGGCCAACTTCGCCTTGTATGGGGACATGAGCGACCGCATGATGAGCATTGCTGCTGGGCTTGGGCCCGTCCAGGAGATTTACAGTATCGACGAGTCATTCATTGGGCTTGATGGAGTTCGCGGCGATCTAACCAAGAGATCGCATGCCGTGCGCGACAGGATCAACCAATGGATCGGCATCCCATGCGGCGTAGGTATTGGGGCCACCAAGACACTGGCCAAACTTGCCAACCACATTGCCAAAACTGCCGAAAGAAACCCCGGCAGCTACCCCGACAATCTAGCTACGGTTTGCAATCTGGTGAACCTCCCTGGGTCTGATGTGGATGCCATATTGGCTGCGACTGATGTGGGCGAAGTGTGGGGGGTCGGTCGGCGCATCGGACAGCAACTTCGTGACACAGGCGTGAGGACAGTTCTCGACCTCGCAAGATTGAGTCCATCCATGGTTCGTGATCGTTGGAGCGTTGTGTTGGAGCGCACGGTGCGAGAGCTGCAGGGTGAACCTTGCATAAACATGGAGGAAGCGCCTGCGCCGAAGCAGCAGATTGCCTGCACCAGGTCATTCGGGCATCCCATTACCGACATCTCCCAGCTGATTGAAGCTGTCAGTGAATTCACAAGTCGTGCTGCAGCAAAATTGAGGCTGCAGTCTGGCCTGGCCGGTCAGATATTAGTCTTTGCCCACACGTCGCCGTTCCGGACTGGCCCCAAGTTTTCCAAAAGCGTTGTAACTCCATTACGACGGCCCACGGCAGACACGAGGCTCCTGGTCAAGGCGGCGGTCACGGGCATTTCCCAGTTCTACAAACCGGGATTCCAGCTCGCAAAGGCTGGAGTCATGCTTCTGGACTTAATGCCAAACAACGTGTTGCAGGGAGAGTTTGACTTTGACGCATCTGACACCCGTGATCGCAGCAAATTGATGGCGGCGATGGACTCCATCAACGATCGGTTTGGGCGTGGCGCCATACATGTCGGCAGTGCAGTCGGCACAGGACCGCCTCGCGACTGGGCCATGCGTCAGGACCGGCTAACCCCCCAATACACGACCAAATGGAGCGATTTGCCGGTTGCTCGGGCATAGTTCCCAGTTGTATTGACGGTGTCATTGGGATTCGACCTTGAATGGCTCTGATGGGCAGATGGTTTCAGCCAAACGACTTTTGAATCTGCCCGCTCTAAAACGGTCGTTCGTCTGCGCGCTGGAATGTCGGCAAACGGACCACGCTTTGTCAATTGCTCCGACCGCCATGAGCCAGTAGCGGTCGAAGAACTTTTCAAACTTTAGTTCGGCAGTAGGCACAAAGCGGTAGTGGCCGATTGCGATCTGCCGACTCCAAACCCGAAGCTGGAACCCCTCAATTTGAGTCAAATGTTGTTGTCACCGCCACTTCTACGATACCCATTAAAAGCCAGAAGTCACTTCTCTCAGAGTCAGTGTCCAGGCGTGCTGATAAAGTTGCTGTGCGAGGTAACAGGAGCCTGCAGATGGGCGTAAACAGATCGGTTTGCACTTATTGAATGGGCTTGTAACCAAGGTCATGGCAGACGTTGCTGTCAAGATCAGTTCAGCTCCATGCCCTCCACAAGCTGTGTCACGTTGTGGCGCATCATCTGCAGGTAGGTAGCGCCAGGCTTGTCTGGGCCTGACAGCGCATCAACAAACAAGGTTGAGCCAACCCTTGCACCCGCATCTTTGCTGATTTGTGCGATGAGTTTGGGGTTGCTCATGTTTTCTACAAATACCGCACGGATCTTTTCACGCTGGATCTGTTTGATGAGCTGCGCCACTTCCTTGGCGCTCGGTTCTGTATCGGCTTTCACGCCTCTTGGGGCCAAAAAGGTGATGCCGTACTGCGCAGCAAAGTATCCAAAGGCATCGTGCGAGGTAATCACTTTGCGTTTTGGCGCAGGAATGGCGGCGAACTGCTCTTTGGCCCATGCGTCTAGTGTTTGCAGTTCTTTGACATAGGCCTCAGCGTTCGCCTGGTACATACTGGCACCTGCAGCGTCTACCTTGCCCAGGGCTGCTGCAATGTTGCGGGCGTAGAGCACCACGTTGTTCGGGTTTTGCCAAGCGTGGGGGTCGGTGGCATCGTGGCCATCTTCTTTCAGTTGACGCACCTTCACCCCCTTGGCTGCCACGAGTGCCTCGCCTTTGTAGCCTGCCGACTTGATCAGCTTTCCAGCCCAAGGCTCAAAGCCCAGCCCGTTGGTCACGACCAGTTTGCTGGCCAGAATGGTTTTGACATCGGTGGGCTTGGGCTCGAACATATGCGCGTCTTCGTCCGGCCCCACTAGCGTGGTGACTGTGACGCGGTCGCCGCCTACCACCCCGACGATATCGCCCAGAATACTGAAGCTGGCCATGACGGGCAGTTTTTCAGCGGCAAAGGCCGTGCTACCCAGAAAGGTCAGGGCAGTTGCGCTGGCCAGCAGAAGGCGCCGTGGCAGGTTGGTCAGGTGCACGGAGTTCAGGGTGTTCATAGGTCGTAGATCCTTGTTGTTGGCAAAGTGAAATTCAGGCCACGCGGTGTCGGGTAGTCCACAGGCGCGGCAGCCAACCCTCGGGAGCGACAAGCAGCGACGCGAAATACAGTGCGCCTGCGCAGCCAATGATGGTGGGGCCAGAGGGTGTGTCAAAGTGGTAAGACAGCAGCAGTCCAGCCGCACCTGCCAGCGCCGCTTGGGCGCTTGCGTTGATCAGTTGCGCGGGCAGCGCGTCGTGCCACAGGCGTGCGCTCACAGCGGGCAGCATCATCAGGCCTACTGCCATCAGCGTGCCCAGGGTTTGGAATCCCGCCACCAAGTTCACCACAACCAGCATCAAAAAGCCCTGGTGCCACACCCAAGGTCCAAAGGACTTGGCAAGCCTGCCGCCACGCCCACCACTGTAGTTCGCACTCAAGAACACCGGGTCAAAGGTTTCCAGCACCAGCCCCCGGTACATTGCGGCCAGCATCACTACGCTCACTGTGGCCACACCTGCCACCAGCAGCAGCCCCGCATTGTCTACGCCCAGGGCACTGCCAAACAAAATATGGAGCAAATCCACTTGCGTGCCGTTGCGGGAGATCAAGGTTACGCCCAAGGCCAGAGCTACTAAATAAATGGCTGCCAGACTGGCATCCTCTTTGAGCGTGGTGAAGCGGCTCACTGCCCCCGCAATGCCCGCCACCAACATACCCGCGATCACACCTCCCAGCGCCATGG
>CANCCF010000367.1 GCA_947374485.1 Comamonadaceae bacterium
TGGACATCGATCAGGAGTTGCCGCAGGAGGACCGCAGCCGCTACAGCACCCTGGCCGGTTTGCTGATGACCGTATCCGGGCGCATGCCGGAGGTGGGTGAACACATACGGTGCAGCCACTGGCAGTTTGAGATCACGGCGCTGGAGGGCAGGCGCATCGACAAGGTGCTGGCCCGCCCCGAGATGCCGGTGCTGCCCGGGCCGCTTATGCCCCACACGTCCTGAAGTCCCAAAGGTCCCACATTCCTACAGGCGGCCACTCAGGCGGTAGCTGGCCCATCCCAGCCACTCGTGCAGCAGCAGTTCCCAGTGCTCGACCCCACTGCGCATCGAATACAGGGTCCAGGGCGTATCTCCGCCGGTGCGAAAGTCCACCGGGTAGGGGCTAACGTTCCAGCCAGCCTTGCGAAACGTGGCCAGCGCCCTTGGCATGTGCCAGGCCGAAGTCACCAGCAGCCAGGGTTTTTGCGCATCCAGCCCCGGCAGCCCGCGCGTGAAGACCGCGTTTTCATAGGTGTTCTGCGAGTGCGACTCCAGTGTCAGCGCCGCAACAGGCACGCCCATGCTGGCAAAGAACACCTGCGCCCTTTGGGCCTCACTGGGGCCGCTGCCAAAGAGTTCGCCCTCGCCGCCGGTAAACACCAGGCGCAGCCCGGGGTGGCGCTGCCAGAGCGCCACAGCCGCGGTCATGCGTTCCGCACTGTCGTTGAGCAGGGGCTGGGCATGGTGCTGGCTGATGCGGCCCGACTCCAGCGCACCGCCCAGCACAATGGCGCCGGCGTAGCCCTGCAGATCGGCATTGCCCGGCATTTCTGTGGACTGGCTTTCCAGTTGGGCCAGCAGCGCGTCGGGCACGGCTTGCCAACCGGTCAGCGCCAGCAACAGCAGGGCTGCCGCACTGGCCTGGCGGGCACGCGCCGGTCTGCGCCGCCCCAACACCCCGGCCAGCAGCAACAGCAGCAGCACCGCATTGAGGGGCTGGGCCAACAGATTGAGTAACTTCGACAGCAGCACCATGCACGTCCCTTTTGCCCGGATGCCAGCAACCCGGGTGTTTGAAACAAGGATTGTCGCCCCGCAAATTTCCCAAGCCCCAAGCGAGTCGATAAAATCGGTGCAAACAAACAGAACGGGCCTATGCGCAAAACTCCTGCCAATGCAGATGTCATGACAACACGGGAAGCGGGGGAGCTTCTGGGGGTTGCGGTTCGCACGGTGCAACTCTGGGTCGAGGCCGGTGTGTTGCCTGCTTGGCGCACGGCGGGCGGGCACCGGCGCATTGCCCGTAGCGCGGTCGAGCAATTGCTGGCCCACCGGCTCAACGACCTGGCCCCGGCCAAACCCCCGGCAAGCATCGACCAGCCCGCGCTCAAGCTGCTGCTGGTGGAAGACGACCCGGTGCTGCTGCGCCTCTTCAGCGGCGTGGTGGCTTCCTGGAATTTCCCGGTGGAACTGGTAACCGCCACCAACGGCTTCGAAGGCTTGGTGCGTATTGGCGAAATGCGGCCCGACATTGTGGTGACCGATCTGATCATGCCCGGCATGGACGGTTTCGAGATGCTGCGCGCCCTGAAAAAGCCCGGCTCCGGTTTTGGCAACCTCAAGCTGCTGGTGATTTCAGCGTTGAGCGCCGACGAGATCCAGGCGCGTGGCGCCTTGCCCGAGGGAGTCACCTGTTTTCACAAGCCGGTGAACTACGTCAAGCTGGAAGTGCTGGTACACAAATACTTCACTGACCGGCTGCAGCGCAGCGCTGCGGCGTAGGCCCATCAGAGCCAATCGGAGCTAGTCGGACGCAGCCGCCTTGAGCGGCGCACGCACCCGCAGCGCACCCGGCACGCCCAGGTGCGGATGCAGGCGACCGGCCACCAGCCAGCCCAGCAGCAGGGTGCAACCGGCGGCGGCAAACACCCCGGACACACTGCTGAATTGCAGCACCAGCCAGGCCAGGCCCGGCGAGAGGATGCCCGACACATCGCGAAAGCTTGAGTACACCGCCGACATCTCCGTGCGTTCGGACGGCCGGACCGACATCAGAAACGGCAGACCCGCGCACACATCCAGCAACACCAGACAGTAGGAGCCCAGCAGCAGCACGGCCACGGTGGCCCAGGGCAGGGGTGAGAGCAGCGTGGCCAGGACAAAGCAGGCGCTGCCCAGCAAAAAGCCCCGGCGCATGGCGCGCCGCAGTGTGGTGCGCTGCACCCAGCGAAACAGCAGGGGCGCGGCAAACAGGCCCATATTGGCCAGCGAGGTGGCCACGCCGCCCACGTTCTCGCCGAGCCCGTTTTGCACCGCAAAAATGCCCACATACACAAAGTAAAACCACCAGCCGCAGGAGCGCATCACGGCAAACAGCCACCCCCCTATCAGGCGTGGCTGCGCAAAAAAGCGCTGCAGGTACACCCAAGGGTGCGCCGCGCCCGCGCGTTTGCGGGCCAGCACCCGGCCGTTGCCCAGTCGGATCTTCCAGATGTAGAGCAGGATGGCGCAAGCACCCAGGCCCGCCATCAGAAACGGTGCGCCATGCCACAGGGGCAGCAATTGCACCCCCAGGGCCGGACCCAGCACCCAGCCCAGCCCGCCGTAAAACATGCGCAGGGATTCCAGCCGGGCCAACTCGCTCTTGGCCACATGGTCCAGCACATAGGCATTGAAGCAGACGAAGGAGGTGGCAGCGGCCAGGGTGTTGCACAACAGTGCAGCAGCCGTCCATTTGCCTCCCAGCATGCCTAAAGCGGCTGACAGCACGTACAGGCCCAGACCCATGCCGTAGACCCAGCGCCGCTGCAGCCGCTGCGCCAGCAGCGGCACGCCCAATGCGGTCAGCAGCGACAGCACACCCACCGCAAAATACAGGGCAGACACCATTTGCGCATCGCCCCAGGCGCGGTACATCAACAAAGGGTATACCGCCAGGGTGGAGCCACGCACCAAGGCTTCCAGCCCGGCGATGGTGGCAAACTGGGCCACGCCGGGCGGGGGCGCGTTTCGCGCAAGGGTACTGGTGGGGGCGGAATTCAAGGGAAAAAGTGACATCGGCGAGCCGCCCAGTATCGCATCGCGTCGCGTTGCGCACAGCAAATAATGGACCGCTTTTGAAAGGCAAAAACACAGTGGAAGAGCTTTGCAACCCATGGACAGTGCGCGTGTACTGGGAGGACACCGATGGCGGCGGCGTGGTGTACTACGCCAACTACCTGCGCCTATGGAAAAACTATATGTGAAAAGCGATAAAACTCCAAAGAGCCTCATAAAATAACGATTTCCAGCAACACAACAAAATTCAGGTTGTGTTTTTTTGGGAACGTGTTTATTATGGATGAAAGTATTATTAAGTTTGTGATTTAAATAAGGTTTCAAGCATGAAAATGGTGAGGGCGGCGAGCAAGGTGATGATGATTTCGGATGACGGGCGCATCAATGCGCCGTTCAGCTTCTTCTTAAACACCCACAAAAACCCCAACACCCAGGATTCACTTTCGATCAGCCTCAAGCTGTTTCACTTGTTTCTAATTCATTTCAAAATTTCGTTAGCCGAAAGAGCGCTTGAAGGGAGATGTTTAGAAGAGCGTGAAATGGTTGGTCTGATAAGTCTGTCCTTTCGTCCCATGGCTGACTTGGCCGATCAGAAGCGTATTGCAAAATTTTTAGATGTGCGAAACGCGGAAGCCGACGAGGACCGAGACGGCGCGGTAGAGGGCGGCACTGCAAGCCAGCGTCTAAAGGATATCGCGGCATTTTTGAATGACTATGAGACCCTTGTGGCCCACCACATCCGTTCAGCGGATACCCGCGAACGGTTGGCCGCGAGCTATCTGGCTTGCTCCGAGCGACTGCGACGTGCTGTCGGAGGGGCTGCAAGCAGTAGCGCGTATGACATCCGCGCCATGACGTCGGCAGACTTTGTGGGCTGTATGAAAGTGGTTTACTCCCAACCAAAGGTGCTTCTTGGCGACGCCAAATCGGACATGCACCTGCTGCGCGACAGGGCAATGTTTATGTTGAGCTGCGAGGGACTGCGACCAGGAGAGATCTGTAATCTCAGAGTCAACGACCTCGTTCAAGGGCCGGATGGATTGCTGACCCTTCAGGTGGCCGTTAACAAAAAGCACAGAAAGGTGGTGAATAGTTCGACGCCGTTGCCCAAGGGGGCCTCAAGTAACACTCCGTATGCCACGGTTCGGATGATTCAGCTTTGGCCATTTACAAGGGATGTGCTGAATGATTACATCAATGGACCCCGCTCGGAAGCGATTGCGCAGGCTGGCGAGGATCGCACCTCTGGGTTCGCCTTCATTAAAAGCACCGGTGATCCGATTGCGTCACGGCAGGCTGTGAGCCTGCGGTTCTCACAGATGTGTGATGCGCTACATCAAACCGGATACATGAAAATTGATGCGGCCCCACGTCGAGGCGATGGAAGAAAGGAAGAACTTAGCAGCTACACCATGCGCCACAGCGCCGCCAGCTACTTTTACCTGTCCAAGATGAAAGAACTAGAAAACGAAGAGTCCGTCTTCGACTTGATGAAGGCGCGGTTTGGCTGGACGGACAAAAGTCATATGCCGGAGCATTACGCCAAGCGTGGCATCGTGGACCTTGCAACCGTGGAAGTCAATCAAATTTACACCGAGATGCGCGCCGAGGTTGACTGCTTGGTCCCCCCTAAAGAACCGACCAAAACGCAACTTACCGAGTAACGACAGGCCACTATGGATCCCATACATCAGACGGTTACGCAGACCCTTGGTAAAACAACCTTCACGTGGAACGAGGATACACCGCTTGAATTCGAGGCCGTAACCCGAGAGGCGGTCGGTGAGCCTGCATATCTCAGAAAGTATGACTTGACCCACTTGGTGGCAGGGTTCGAGGAATCATTCCTGCTCAGCCTAAAGGCCCTCATCATGCATCGGCATCTCACGGTCAGGGTTGTGTCCGTGAATAAAGAGTACGGCGACATCCTGCGCTTGCTTAAGAGAGTCCAGTCCGACCAGACATCCATGGACCTAAACAAGCGGCTGATGCAGGCGGACAAGATCAGTGCCATCGACAGTGGATTGATGTTCGCAATCCGCGAAAAGCTGGCTGAGGATGCTGGTTGGATCCATAGAGACTGCATTGGCGTGCTCAGCCGCTGGTTTCGCTTTGCCGGCCACGGGCCGGTGTTTATAGACCTGGAGCGGGGGGACTTCCCAACGCGAGACCTTTCAGGAAAAGTCGAGCGAACGCGGCAGATCATCATCGCCCAGGCCATGAGCCGCACTTTGCAGATCGCAGTGCTAACCGATGTGGAGCGCCGGTTCCAGGCCGGGGAGATCCACCTGGGCGTTTATGTGCTCTGGAACCTCACCAACACCCTTTATGCGCGCCCTGAGAGCCTGCGTCAAATTCGTTGCGGCGATCTCACGTACGCCGTAAGCAAGGTAACTCGTCAGATCGAATACACGCTGTGGGTGATGCCTGCTAAGCGCGGAGGGAAACGCATGCGCTATCCCCTCACCCAGTTCCTTGGGCATATGTTGGTCAAACAGCAGGCGTGGGTGGTTGAGAACATTGGACCGCTCTATGGACTCGCGGCAGGCATCGATCCTGAACAAAGAAAGGCCATCGAACAACAACTCGCGCTGTTTCCGCGCATCAACGCGGGCAAGCGCCATGACTTCGAAGTTAAGCACTTCGGGATGATTGAGAGCGGCGAGGGGATTAGTGAAAACTATCTCATTCCGATCCAGCGGTGCCTGGACTACATCCACGTGAACTTCACGGTGATGCGCCATACCATTGGCACGCAATTGGCTGCGGCAGGTGTCAGCGCGGCAGTCATTCAAGCGGTTTTACGGCACGCCAATGACAGCACTGCGAGGTTCTACATCGATCTGGCCGCCAAAGAGCTGCGTGAGGCACTGAACAGTGGGCTTGAAGCCCTTGAAGAGTTGTTTCCGGCCTATAACGCATTCATGAATGCCGAGCAGACGCGTGCGATGGCGCAACAGTTCCCGGAGCGCGTGGTCAACAGCCGAGGCCCGATTGACCCACAGACGGGTGCTATGGAGATTGAGATCACTGGCGGCTGTGGCAAATCGGCGGCCTGCGCATTTGCGCCTTTGTCCTGCTACGGGTGCTGGCGGTGGATTGCCAATGTCGATGCTGACCACAGTGTGAACCTGCGCTTGGTGCAGGAGCGAATCGCGGAAAACGAGGAGTTCGGAAAACCCATGCAAGCGATCGTCGAGCGAGACCGTCTGCTTGAGAAGTTGATTGAGTTACGGATGGGGCAGTTCGAAAGACACAAGGCTGAACAGCCGCAACAGCAACCTGTGTTGACGGAAGGAGACCAATGAAATCTAGTGCCAGAAAACCAGCCGAAGCCATAAACGCATCAATAAAAGTAAGTTCGCACGGCACGATTGTGGCCAAAGGGTCGCAATTATCCTATGCCACATCGACACCAGTGATTGACCTCGAATTCAAAGCCCACGAAGCGGCCTTGGAGTCATTCATTGGCGACGTCAAGAACCGGTTTGAAAAGCGCTTCCCGGGCAAACCCTATGACAGTCCACAGTGGGACTTTAGGCAGTCCGCTGGCCAGACCGATAGCAAGGGTCTAAGGAAGACCTGGCAACAAGTCCACCAGACCAAGGTTCAGACCGGCAGGCCAAATCTCGTTGAAGCAAAGTTGACCTCAGTGCATCCGAGTTTCGCCCGTGCTGCGCGGGCCATCCTCGCCAATGTTGTGCTTCTGAACAAGTCGAAAAACACAGACATATTGGAGTACGGGCTTGGTTTCCTGTCGCACCTTCCTTTATCTCCTGTGCATGCGGCATCTCTGAAACCGCTGCATGCTCTGACGGTGCATGATTTGAAGCATATCGAACGCTGCGTGCTGACGGCCTGCCTAACTCCTGCCACCGCCAAATTGCTCGAAAAAGAAAGGCTTCGGGTGGACCATCTGATCGTGCCGGGGGTGCCGATGCTAGGAAGGGCCGCATTCAATGACCGAAAAAATCTCATTGCACTCTATGACGCCATTGGTGTGCTGCAGAAGGCCAAGGTCGTCAGTCCGATGTATGTACGCCTAAGCCGCGAGGTCTCTGATCTTCTTCTGGTCATCGACAAGCAGCATCGTGAGGCGTTCCGAAAAAGCAAAGCGCAAGAACTTGAACCCGGTATTGCCGCCCTGTCCGATGCGATCACCGCCATGGCAGACGGCGACCGGCGCCTCTCGCAGATCCAGGAGGCCGTGCTTTGTGTTATGGGCCTAGAGATGTGCGCGCCCTCTCGGATCAATGAAGTTCTGGCGATGTCGATCCATGACCGGTTGCGTGCCGTCGACGACTACGCCCAAGAGCCTGGTGATGACGGCGATTCTTCGGCGATATCAGATGCACAAGTGCTGTACCGCGCCCACGCGGGAATCAAGGAGGCATCAAATCCCAATGCTCTAGATACCCTGCCCAACACCGTACTGATGAAGGGTTCCAAGGGTGCGAAGTGGGGGGCAAAGCCGCTCTTGCACTTCATGTTGGTGATGTTCAACTGGTGTTTTGACCATCTGGTTGAGCTGGGGGCACGTAGTCGGATGCTGCTGCAACACTACGAAAAGCACCCGAACATGCTGTACCTGCCGTCTGATCTGGAACATCTCCGGGGTAAGCCAATCACTTACGTACAGATCGGTCGAATCATGCTGTTGGACGGCGACCTCGGGGCTGACGAAGAGACCTTCAAGGTCAAAGTAGAGGCTGCCAAGCTTGTGGGCCAGTCTGTTAGGCGATCCCTCAGTAATGCCGGGCTGATGTACACGCTGGCTGAACGGCCTGATCTTGCTGATCAGATCGTAGATGAGCGGGCTGGCTTTATGGAGGTACTGACCAGGAAGTCACCAGCATCGACCAGCAGCAGCACGAAGGCCGATGCACAGAAGATTTGCAAAATCAAAAAAAACGATTTTCGAACCAAATACGCTGAATGGACCGATGTTGAAAAGGAACTACTGCGGCGTGTGCATGAGACGATGGATTCGCTGCGCTGGGTGACAGAAGCCACACAGTACACAGGCCGCCTGAGTAACATGCTGATGCTTTTCGACCATCTAGGCAGAAGCCATCCATACCTGCCGGGTGCGCTGAGTTCCGATGTTGTTCACAGGCGTTTGATATCTACAAAGAATGGAAATGGGCTAGCCATTCAAACCGTCTTCGAGGCCTTGGACCTGAAGATGCCAATTCTCTCGGACGACGGGACTAGGGTGGAGATCGTCCCGGCTTATTGTCGCTCGCATGACCCACGTCGCTGGCTGACCACAATGGCCTTGCGCCATTCTGGGCCTGAGCTGAGTCGATTGTTGATTAACCTGTGGGCCAACCGCTTGGATGTGACCCAACTCAAGGCCTACGACTATCTAAGCCGGGAAGAAAAAGCCGCCATGACAGTGCAAGCTGTGCCAGACGGTATGCTGACCGCCCCTGTGAAAGAGCAAGGCGACCTCAGTGAGGTACTCAAGGAAGAACTGACCAGAACCTACAAACTCCAGACCCAATCGGTCGGAGTTGGCCTGCACGCGATTCGTATTACCACTATGGATTTCATTCATTCTGCGGAGTGCAATCATCCGGTGGCCAAGGCGGGAGACAAAGTGGTCCTCGTCTTCCCGACGCCCTATGGTATCTGCTTGCACCAACATTTCGAGGTCGGATGCTCCAATTACCGCGGCTGTGGCGGGGGATGCTCCGACCAACGTTTGATCAAAGGCCATATGCCGACAAACGAGCAAGCAAGAAAACAGGCCAATAAACTTCGCGATGTGATCGTTGCTCAGGTACGCCGCCTGACCCTTGCTAGGAACCGGCGCGTGGTTCACGACCTTGACATGCTCGATGAGCACCTGGGCAGAATGATTCAGCAGCACATGGATGTCGAAGAAATCGCTTCGCGACTGATCGCTGACTTCGTGGAGATTAAGGATCTCATCAAGGACGCCGCCTTTAAGGCAGACCTTGAGGATGCCTATGCGTTCAAGGGGAAGGTTGATCGACTGGACGATCCAACTGTGTCCTCTGGCGCTGTCATCCGCTATTACAACCCCCAGCGCCATGGTCGACCTGAACAAGAGCGGACCATTGACGCTCTCGGCGGGCGTCAAGCCATGGAGCAGGAAATCAAGACCTTCCTTGAAGGGCGGGACTACATGCGCCTGGAAAACCGGGCAGTCAGTGAAACGGTCTTCAATGATGGTGATGTCGTCAATGAAGACGATGCCGAAGATGAAGATGCCGCTTGATCAAGGAGTACAGCATGGCTAAGACAAAGGCAAGCATGTCCGTAAATTGCGGTAAGACCGGACGCCCCGAGGTACTGACCGAAGAGTTAGCTCGCAAGATCGTCAAAATGATCGAAGTGCTTCCGGATCTGGATGTGCAAGTAACCTGGGCCAACGTCGTTACTCAGGTCAAGCGCAAGTTCGGCCATGAGTTGGGCCGTCGAGTTCTGGCGACAAAGCAATGGGATGGCAGAGCACTCATCGCAGAGGCCTACGAACAGGCCCAAGCTGTTCAGCGTCAAATGCGCGCCCAAGGTCGCATACGGATCAACGCGACCATGCCACGGCAGGCGCTGCAAGCGCGTATTGAGACCCTTACGGCCAGGCTCAAGGCTGCAGAGCAGACGATTGCAGAGCTACGGGTGATGCAGTACGACAAACTGGACATCCTGCGCGCTACGCACCTGGATTTGCGCATGGAGCTCGAAACTATCCGAAAACAGACGCCGGAGAAGGCATGAGCAGCCCTGGCAGTAACGGAATCTTGGATGGCAGGGTCAATGCCCAATGCTTTCTGGATTGGCAGAAGTCTGTCAAGGACTTCAAGCCATTCATCTATCAGGGCGTGCTGAGCGTATCCCGAGTGGCGCGTGAAAGCGGCCTAAACCGTGATGTCTTCTACAGCAATCCAGAGATCAGAGATGTCCTTTTGCCAAACCTGCTCCACCGACTTGAGAAGGATGGGGTACTCAAGCAAAGGCTGGCAAACCCGGTCGAGATGGTAATGCGCGAACCCAAGCGGTCGGGTATAGGTGACGCACGCATCAAGCAGATACAGGAAGAGAACGAAGCATTAAAAGCAGAAGTAAACGAGCTGAGAAAACGGCTTGAACGATTCCAGGGTATGGATGAGATTCTGCACACCACAGGCAGGCTGCCATGGTGAGTTCTCGAGGTGAAGAGAGTCACCTGGTAAGGGTGATCTCCGTGATTACACAAAACCGCAACGGCGCGATCCTGCGAGGACAGTGCATTACTGAGTCCGGCGAAATCATTGACACCCACCAACAGATTGTGGCTCGATTGCACGGGCGTGGCGTGGCCGTGCCGGTCATGGCGGGCCAGTGGTGGAATGTCAAAGGCAAGGTCAACACGAACAGTTTCATAAACGCCGGTGGCTTCCAGATGGTGGAAGACCAGATGGAGGTGCTGCCAGGGGACGCGATACTGAAGTTGCCGTCAGGTGCACACATCGTCGACTACCTCAAACGCAATCCTCGGTTCAAAGGGGTTGGCCCAGCGACCGCGGACAGGTTGTGGGAGACGTTCAAGGAACGCTTGGTAGAAATACTGGATGCCGGTGACTACACGCCGCTTGAGGAAGTCATCAGTCACGTCAAAGCATTGGCATTGGTCCAAGGCTGGCAAGAGGAAGGTTTGGGCAAGACCCTTCAGTGGCTGGGGGCGAATCGGGTGGGGCTGGTGATTGGCCGACGGATCGCGGCCCACTTTGGTGCCGAGGCCGAGAATAAGATTCTTGAAAATCCCTATCGGCTCCTGAGCTTTGCGGCAGGTTGGTCCGAGGTTGATGTTCTTGCAACCCAGACGCTGGGAGTTGCCCGCACGGATGACCGAAGGCTCGCCGCTGCTGTGGAGGAAACTGTCTATAGACGGTTTAGTCTGGGCGACACCTACGTTCCATTGCCCGATTTGATAGAAGGAATACGGCGGCTACTTGAAAAGGAGCTCCACCAGCGGGACGTCTTTGATGCCGCCATCAATCACTGCGAGCGCACTGGACGTCTGTTGTTCGACCTGCAGGGCAACGCGTACTCCCCTGGTGCATCGATCCTGGAGGACCGGGTGGTGCAGTGCATTGCGGTTCGGCAGGGACTTTTCAGTCCCGCATGCAGTGTGGATAAGCACATCAGCGGATACGAAACTCGGGAAGGCAATGGATTCCTGCTCAATGCCGAACAAAGGGCTGCGGTTCACCTGGTGGCCGACAATCACTTCGCGGTTATCACAGGAGGCGCAGGTTGTGGCAAAACGACGGTATTGAAGGCGGTTTGCTTGGTGCTGGAGGCGCAGGGCTACGAAATCGTCCAGATTGCGCTGGCAGGGAAGGCCGTCAAACGAATGCAAGAGAGCACTGGACGTGCTGCGCAAACGATTGCATCGTTCATCAAGAAGCTCAACGACGGAACGGAGGTTGACTACTCAGGTCCCGCAGTCGGACGTGCCATCCTGATTGATGAGGCAAGCATGGTGGACCTCATCTCTTTCTCAGCGCTGTTACGGCAACTACCAGACACTGTGAAAATCGTGCTCATTGGCGACCCTCACCAATTGCCGCCTGTTGGGCCTGGACTGATCCTTCACTGCTTGACTGATGGCATCGTTCCACATGTTGAGTTGAAGGTGGCTAAGCGCTTCGGCAGCGAGATTGCTGACGTGGCCAACAGCATTCGGGATGGTTTCTTCCCAGTTCTCAAGGAACATGGACCCGTTCGATTCACCGAGATTGCCGATACCGAAATGGCAGCAACTGCCAGCAAAGAATACCTGTCTAAACCAATGGATAGTGTTGTGTTGTGCTCTACGAGAGCCCTTGCGAAGAGCATCAATCAACGCATCCAAGATGCCCTCGCATCGGGGAGGAAAGAGGTGATGACATGGTGTGATGAAGCAGATTGTTGGGCGACTGCAAGTTTGAGGGGGGGTGACCTTGTTATCTGCACCAGGAACAACTGGGACCTGGGCCTTCAAAACGGATCGATGGGACGTATCGTTTCAGTCGAGCACCATGGACACGATCAAATTGGCAAGATTGAGTGGGACGATGGTGTCGTCCGAAGCTTCAATGATGCGCTATTAGACGACTTAGAACTGGGTTATGCCCTTACAGTGCACAAGAGCCAGGGATCACAGTGGAAACGGGTGGTGGTTTGCCTGCCAAGCAGTAGCAAGATGGTTGATCGAAGCCTCATTTACACGGCAGTAACCCGTGCTCAGTCAGAGGTTCTCCTGCTGGGCAGTCAGACTGGAATTCAAGAACAGGTCAGTCGAAAGAAGGCAGCAGACAGGCGCCGGGTTGGCTTGCCAAGGCGCCTGATGGCAATGAAGGTGTACGCTTGAAGCAACAAGGGTTTTCTATCGCCGTAGCCGATGTAGGTCGAGGGCTGTAACGGCTGTTTGCTGCTTTGCGTCCTCCTGATCAACAGGGATGTTTACCCCTCGTGTAGAGGGGACGGCGCCCTTGCGCCGTGGGTTAGTTGTGCATGGCTAGATGCTTCGATGAATAGGTTCCTAGCGAATCCTCCAAAACCAGCCGGGCTGGACCTGGATATTTCTAAATCGGTAAGGCTGAGTACGTCCGTATCGGCGGGATGGGTTCACCGACATGCAACATTGACCGTGACATGCGACTGCCGAATATCGAGCAAGAACTCACATTTACTTTGCCTTATTCAGCAATGCATCGGTTTCCCTCTGAACGAATCGCAGCAACTCACTTACTCCGTCTGTTGATGCGTTACTTGCATAGGCCAGGGCAAGCAGCGTTAGTGGGTGAACCCCTAAAACTACTGCAAGTTCATCGATTTTGGCCAATGTTGGCACTTTTAACCCACGCTCCAAGCTGCTGACGTAGGTCCTACTCGACACGACGCCAAAGTCTTCTTGGGTAACTTTTTTAACCTTGCGAATGAATCGCATAGCCGCAGGGAGTCTACTGCCTTCGAAGTGAAACTTGGCCTTGTTCATGGGCACTATTACCCGTGAATGACCTCTATAGGGCTACAATCTATAGGGCTCATTTTGCCTTCTTGCCTTCATCGAATTCACCCGACGCCATTTGGGACGCAGCAAGGACGAAATTTGGGACCTACTAGCCGTTTCCCGTGCAGCCATGAGATGAGGCAGACCTTTCCAGCAACAAGGCATATGACCACATCGACGATCAATATTCAGCTAAAAGTTTCCCCATGAAGCGCCCAAAAATCCACGAACGCATCAGGTCAATCGCCATCGAATTGTTGGATGAACAACCTCAAGGCTTGCGGTACTCTGAACTGTTGCGGCGTATCAAGCAGACGGAACCTGAACTCAATCCAAATACCGTCAATAATTGCATCTGGAACTTGGAGGTTCTCCAGCCGCAGGATGTCTACAAGCCAGTCAAAGGGCTTTTTCGACTTGTGAAGTTCAAGGAACCTACACCACCAGAACTCACAAGGGAATTACAGGTGGGTCCATTGCAGTCCAAGCTGCGAGAGGATGTCTTCTACCCACTTTTTGCAAGCTGGTTAAAGAACGACCTGGAGGAAGTGACTCATGCCATAGCGCTGGGGGGCAACGTATTCAGAGATCGTTGGGGAACTCCGGATGTGATTGGAAAATCTGAAAGCAAGAGGAGCGACGTTATAAAAGGGCCAACAAGTATTGTGTCCGCAGAGATAAAGGTCGACCTCGCTGGATTAGTTACTGGTTTTGGCCAGGCCTGCGCCTACAAATTGTTTAGTCACAAGAGCTATCTCGTCATTCCCAGCCAAACGCCAGATGAGGAAATGGCGCGCATCGACTCGCTCTGCCAAATGGTTGGAATCGGACTCGTCACCTTCAACGCAAAGAATTCCACCTTACCCGAGTTTCGGCTAATTGTCCGCGCGACCAAGCACGAACCAGATCTGTTTTACACAAACCGTTACGTCACGCACGTTGAGAAGGAACTCTTCAGCTGAAAGACATATTGCTGGTCAGGGTGCGCATTCCAGCGAATTTGAACAAGAATTTCATCCGCGTAGGCGTGCCATACGGCGGTCTTTACCACATCGAAAAATTGGCGTTTGAGGTTGGTTGTTGGCGTCGATTGAATCTTGACTCTCAAATTTAGATCGGCGACGACAGTCCATTTGCTAGGCAGCATTGCAACTATCAATACTCATTGTTGTCGTCTTCAAATTCTTCATGTTGATCTTCATGGGCGTAGTAGTCTGCAGCATCGTAGGTTGAAGTGGACTTGCCAAAGCGCCAGAGCCATTGAGAAAGTCATGGCAAATCACCCAATTGGGTGATGGTCACCTCTGCCAACGGCTGTCAAGATTGCCCGAGATAGCGGTCGTATAGTGACAGAGTCCAGTACGATGCTCAATCACACTTAAATTCTGATTTTTCGATGTCACAAAAGTTTGTCATCTTTTGCGATTTAGGGACCTTGCCTGCGGAGGCTGGCTATTCTGGCTGCTGCCGTGGCCGCATTGCATGAATTATTCTATAGCGGTCTTTGTTACCGCGAGGTGCAAGTAAGAATGTTTGATCACTACACAACAGAACTGGCCAAAGCTGCACTTCTGCTGCATACCATCAAGGCAGATCACGACCGACTTGACCTGGTCCTGGAGTTGCAGCGACTGCTGATACGCCAAATAACGCGGCTAGAGCGACGTACAAAACGAGTGCAGCACGCCGCTGCAAATATGCGGCAGACGTTGAAAAACAAGCGGCTCCCACGCGATCAAACGAAGGCACTGAAGCTGCGCATCAGCGAATGTCCAGCGCTCTTGGATAAAATCCGCCGGCAGATGTTTGTCTGGCGCTGTTTGGAGATGGAATTGCCTTTGCGTATCAAGACAAATATGCCCTGAAACACCTCTATTACGACCGCAACTACAACGTCAAGCAAACGGCCGGCTTCCTGAGTGGCAAAACAGGTTTCCGTCGAGAATGGAAGCTTGTGCGGCTCGGTATCAAGATGGGGGTCCCTGTAGTACTCGCAGACATCACCAATGTGATTCGCTATGGCGATGTTTGCGCTTTGGGTGCTGCGGACCCCTTCCCGGTCGAAGCGAAGTCCGGCAAAAGCCGTAACGACCGAACAGACCGCCAGTTTGCGGATTTGGCTGAGCTGGTCATGTTCTTTAAGCAAGACGGTGCACGGCCGTTCAAGGGGTTGCCCAACGTGTATCGTGTCGAGATGCGTTACCCGGAGGTGAACTATCTGGCCGAGGTCAATGCCTGCATGAATGACAGCAGGACCCTTGGCACTTCTACAATAGTTCCGGAGGCCGGACTGCGCTACGTTGCAATTCGTGACACTGACGGGAAAGCGTTCGATCAGCATTTGAGCCCATACATCAACAAGCACACAACTATATTCATGTTGACGCCGGATGCTGACTGGTTGCCTGCGCAGCCGTTCACCCTCACATTCGACGCCGCAAACCTGATTGACTTTATCGGCGGCAAAGTGGTGGTGATTGTGCTCATCGACCTATTGGTTATCAAGTCACTTTTTCTGGCGCTGGATGCTCATTGCGTGATGCTCATGGACGGCAGGTTTTCAATGCAAATTTGCAAGAACCCGAATAACCTTAACGAAGGGGTCTTTCGAATGAGCCATCTGATATTTGCAAGGATAGCGGCCGAGTTTCAATCGTTAACATGGTTCGCTCGGGAACATGCCACCGCGCTTGATCCGCAGGACCTTACCCATCTGAGCCTTGAAGAGGTCAAAAGCCTGCCTGGGATGGATTTGCCACCGCCTCCCGAGTGGTCCAGGGCCAAGGACTTCTTCGACGTTGAAAAATAGCTGGCCGGTACCTCCCCGGTACTAGCGCACAATCCTGACACCACAGGTTTGGGAGACACACAATGAAGAAGCGATATCTTATTTCGGGATTCCTCCTTTTAGCAATCGCTGGGGCAGCATTCCTTCATTGGACTGAGTGGGTGGCGTGGGCCGATGCACATCCGAACATGGCATCTTGGGTCCAAGCATTTGGTTCAATTGGCGCAATTTGGATTGCTGCCTGGTCCGTGAGCAGAGCTCATGAACTGCAGACTCGACAAAAAAGCATCGAGGCGTTCGATGAAAATACGCGCACACTGGAGGTTGTATTTCAACTGGTCGGCGGTGCGGCCCAGGCTGCTGGAAAGATTTTCGATCTCGAAAATAGACATGGCCCGGCGACTCCAGAAGAATTGGTAATGATGGGTATTGAACTTGATGCATTTGCCGATGCCATCCATCGGCTTGATCCATCTCGACTAGACCGATATGACTTTATTGAAGCAGCCCTGGTCGCTGACATGACGTTGCGTCGCTTGAAGGATGCATTAAATCGTGTCCAGTCCAAGAATTTTTCTCGAGCACTTGAACCCCATTACCTCCAAAATGTTGCCAACATGGCGCATAAAGAATTGGAGGTGCGCGCCAAAAAACTGGCAAAGATCACTGAAAACCGTGGTCTCCTGAAAATCAACGATGTTCGTCCCAACTAAATGCCTTTGCCTGCACAGAAACGTAACCCGTGCTACACGGAATCCTGGCGAACTCGTTTAATTCAGGCGTCACCGACTCACCTCGGCAGGTGAGTTGAGGTCCGCTTTGGAGCGCCTGGAATGTCTCCTACTGCCCGCCTCGGCCAGGCAGCCATGGCGATGGTGGGTGCATCTGGAAATTCATTCGGATGGGGGATTGCCAGTTGAGCCCTAACATGTCAACGTTGCCGCGATTCCGGTCTTACAGTTTTGCGATCTGCCTGCCCGTTAGTGAAGTTCCCAATTGTTCAAGTAAACTGCCTGAGTAAGGGCAACCAGCGAGAGGCGAATTCAACATGACTGAGTACACGGGGGCACTTCAGGCAGCAAAAATATCTGTCGGTCTGACGTTACTTGGCTGTGCCATCGTATGGGCATTGGCAACCAATGGGTATCCGATGATCGCCTTCTTAGTGGCCCTTCCGACGCTGTACCTCCTATGCATAGGGACACCCTTAGCATGTACGTCCGTGCTGCGCAGTGCGCCGTGGGCAACGGGGAAGGTTAGGCTTTTCATCTACATCGTATGGGTGCTTGTTTGTGCGGGAATCGCCATTTCCCCGAGTTATTCAAACAATGCAAGCGCGGAAATAGTTAGCATTCCGGAATACGTTAATGCACACGGTCTATTCGCTCTTTCGGTGTTAATCACTTCTGCGATCACTTTCACCATCATTCGGACCAACAAGATAAGTGGGTATTCAATTTGCCCGTATCTATCGCAAGCTGTATTGCTCATCGTCTTGATCTTGGATGTTAAAAAAATATTCGGTTTGGCGCATGAGGGCAGTCCATTTTTGGCTTTCGTTATTTCAATATTTGCGTTGAACATTGCAGTGCTGCTCGGAATCAAGCTTCAGCGTGCCGAAGCCTGAATGTCGATTCCTACTGAGCGTTCTCATCGAGTTGAACTGAGCCGCCGGACAGCGGACTGTCACGAGCACCCGCCGCCCATAGCTGAGATTGAATGTCGGCTTTGAGGGGCGGATCAATTGATATTGGGCCTAAAGCGATCTAGGTGTGCGAATTCAAGTCCGGGACGTCGTATCCACCGGTAGCGTCAAGGGGGTAGAAATTGGCACTTACATTAATGCAAATGGACATCACCCCCAACGCATGGCCGCGCAACGCCATCTCTCACGCAGCCAAATTGATTGCCGATGCCGATGGAATCATCCTGACGGCAGGTGCCGGTATTGGCGTGGATTCAGGATTGCCTGACTTTCGGGGCAATGATGGTTTCTGGAAGGCATATCCTGCTCTGGCAAAGGTTGGAATCAGCTTCACCAGCATCGCCTCGCCCCGATCATTTCAACGCACTCCGCGCCTCGCTTGGGGCTTCTATGGCCATCGGCTAGCTCTTTACAGAAGCATCGAACCGCACAAGGGCTTTGAAGTGCTGCGCAACTGGGGATCCAAGATGCGGATGGGGACCTGGATATACACAAGCAATGTTGATGGGCACTTTCAGAAGTCCGGCTTCTCGGGTGCCACGATCAACGAGTGCCATGGCTCCATCCACCACCTGCAGTGCTTAGAGGGTTGCACGCCAGAAGTCTGGAGCGCTGATTACTTCACCCCAGAGGTAGACAGCGGCACCTGCCAGTTGCTAAATGATTTGCCCACCTGTCCACACTGCGGCAGCCTAGCAAGGCCCAATATCGTGATGTTCGGCGATAACGGATGGTTATCACAGCGCAGTTTGCCACAGCGTGCCAATCAAGCAGCCTGGCTGGAGCATGCGAGGGCAACGAAGGCCCGGTTGGTGGTCATCGAAGTAGGTGCCGGATCCGTCATTGCATCCGTCCGGGACTTTGGACGACGTATGCGAGAGGAGATGGGTGCCCACATGGTCCGAATCAATCCGCGGGAATTCACGGTGGAGGGACGCGGTGATGTCGGGATACCTGCGCGTTCACTGTCCGGGATCAATACGGTTAATGCTATTTTGATGAGGCAGTGAGGCAGTGAGGCAGTGAGGCAGAGAGGCAGTGAGGCAGTTGCTAGCGTCTGTGTTGCTCTGGAATCGAGTCATATGCAGCGTTACAGAATCCCGGCTTATCCATGTTGAAAATTACTACCCTGAATCGCCCCGGGTTTTGAGGAGGCTCCAACATTTGAGAAGATGGAGCCATGAGAAAGTCAACGAAGTTTTCCCCCGAAGTCCGCGAACGTGCAGTGCGCATGGTGCAGGAGCACCGTGGCGAATATCCCTCCCTGTGGGCTGCCATTGAGTCCATATCAGCCAAGATCGGTTGCGTGCCCCAGACCTTGAATGAATGGGTCAAGAAAAGCGAGATTGATTCCGGCGCGCGCGAAGGCGTCACCAGCGACGAGCGTGAACGCGTCAAAGCCCTGGAGCGCGAGGTCAAGGAACTGCGCCGCGCCAATGAAATCCTGAAACTGGCCAGTGCTTTTTTCGCCCAGGCGGAGCTCGACCGCAAACTCAAGTCCTGATCGGATTCATCGACCAGCATCGCGATACCTTCGGGGTCGAGCCGATCTGCAGAGTGCTGCAAATCGCCCCGTCTGGTTACCGTCGCCATGCGGCCCAGCAACGCACACCAGAGCTGCGTTGTGCGCGTGCCAAACAGGATGCAACCTTGTTGCCGCAGATTCACCAGGTCTGGCAGAACAACATGCAGGTCTACGGTGCCGACAAGGTCTGGCACCAGTTGAACCGGGAGGGCGTTACTGTTGCCCGCTGCACGGTGGAGCGACTCATGCGGCACGCTGGCCTGCGGGGCGTGCGCCGTGGCAAGGTGGTGCGCACCACCATCGGTGACAGGGCTGTGCCATGTCCGCTGGACCGGGTCAATCGGCAGTTCAAGGCAGACCGGCCAAACCAATTGTGGGTATCGGACTTCACGTACGTCTCGACCTGGCAAGGCTGGCAATACGTGGCCTTTGTGATTGACGTCTACGCCCGCCGGATAGTGGGCTGGCGGCAAAGCAGCTCCATGCGCACGGACTTCGTTCTGGACGCGCTGGAGCAGGCTTTGTATGACCGCCAGCCACAACGCGATGGGGCACTGATCCACCACTCCGATCGAGGCTCCCAATACGTGTCCATTCGGTACAGCGAACGCCTGGCCGAGGCGGGCATAGAGCCCTCTGTGGGCAGCAAGGGCGACAGCTATGACAACGCTCTGGCCGAGACC
>CANCCF010000368.1 GCA_947374485.1 Comamonadaceae bacterium
GTGCTGGTGACCGAAGCCAACCGAAAGCAACTGGTGGGTAATGCGCTGAAGGCACTCGCTGGGGGTACCCGCACCAAGGACGCCACTGCTGTGCTGGATGCGCTTGAAATGCTGGATGGTGATCGCATCGAACCCGGCAGGTCACGCTACTCGCAAGAGGTCCTGGGCCGCCTCAAAGCCAAGGGGCACGGACAGGTGCTGAACCGCAGTGAATTGCTGAATGGGCAGACGGATGTGGAGTACTTTTACCCGACGAAGTTTCGCCTTGAGCCCGATCTATTGTTGGCAGTGTTGGGTAGCCTGGTCTATTCCGGCGATATCGTGTTGGCCATCACTGGGGACAAGATCGACTCTGGCAAGGTCACGCTGCTGGCCGAGCGCGGGCTCGAAGACTTGAAGCAATTCAAGCATGTTGAGGCACCTAAAGAAATTAATGTCTCTGTCCTGCGGTCGCTGTTCGAACTGCTAGGCTTGTCGCCCGGGTTGGCGCAGTTGGCCACACAAGGCGATGAAGACCCTGTCAATCAGCTCCTGGTGAAGGTCACTCAGCTAGTGGGACGTGTCTTGACTGCAGGCACCGACCTGCAAGGCAAGCTCACCTTCTGGGGAAAACCACTGCTGACCGAAGCCGAAATCCTTGACTGGCGCGGCCGTCTGGAAGCGCTCAAAGCCTTTACCGAGGGGCTCACGCCTTACAACACGGTCGGCAAACTCAAGAATCTGCGCCTTGGTGCCGACGACATAGAGGTTCAAAAGAAGAACCTTGAAGTCCTCACATCCATTGAAAAGCTGTTGAGCCTGGTAGCTGAGTTAGGCGCCACAGCGGCCTATCTGTCACAAGCTGAAATGGTGCTTTCGAGTGAACATCCCTGGGTCAAGCAGGCACAGAGCACCCGCAAAGAAATTCTGGACAAGCTCGCGCTAGATCACAACGCACAGCAGGCCGCCGAGTACCGGCAAACGCTGGTCAAACTCAAGAAGGACTACCTCGTCGCCTACATCGCCCAACACAGCAAAGCCAGGCTGGGTGTGGCAGAAGACAAGACCAAGTCGGCCTTGCGAAAGGATTCCCGCCTGGTTGCCATGCGCGCCTTGGCTGGCATCGCCTTGATGCCAACCAGCCAGCTCACCGCCTATGACGACAAGCTAGACAAACTCAAGAGCTGTGCTTCCTTGGTGGAATCGGAGCTGGCTTCCAGCCCTTACTGCCCGCATTGCAGCTTCCGTCCGGCCAATGAGCAAGGTGAGTTCCTGCCTGCGGCCAATGTACTCAAGCAACTCGACGAGGAGCTGGACCGTTTGCTTGAAGGTTGGCAGCAGACGCTGTTAGACAACCTGGACGACCCAATCATTCAGGCCAATCTTGAGCTACTGAAGGCGTCTGCCCGCGAGCTGATCAAAAAGTTTGTCACGGCAAAGAAGCTGGCCGACCCAGTAACCCCGAATTTTGTCAGCGCCGTACAGGAAGCGCTATCAGGGCTTGAGAAGATTCCTGTCAGCGGCGAAGACATCAAGACGGCCCTACTGCAGGGTGGCTCGCCAGCCACGCCGGACGACCTTCGCAAACGCTTCGAGACCTTCCTGAATGAGCGCTGCAAGGGCAAGGACGCCAGCAAACTGCGCTTTGTGGTTGAGTAAGCCCTTCGAAGCAAAAGCAGGCGACTGACAGCAGACAACAGCAACAAGAACACTCCATGAGCAAGTCACAACCTAGCAATATCGTCAAAGTCCGAGACGACCACAACCCAGTCCAATTTGTGCAGATTCAGGACTCGGAGAAATTCAAACTTTGCGAAGGCGAGGAGGCTTCCTGGGCGTCCCCAGATCAAGCATTTGGACTCAAGGATTTACGTGCACGTATTGAGCCGTGGCTAACTGCATTGCTTCAGTCAGAGCACTTGTCCCTACTTGCTGGATCCGGTTTGACTCATGCGGTGCATCATTTGGCAGCGGGCAAACCAGCTACGGGCATGGGCGAAATTTCACTTGCTGCTTATGCAACCGAAATCAAACAGGCGGCGCAGTCAGCAGCGCAAAAATCGGGTCGCCAGCAGGGCAACTTGGAAGACCAGCTTCGGGCCGCCAACGAGCTTCAGCGTGGTCTGGAGATACTGGGTAAGTCGGTTGAAGCCAAGACACTCACAGCTGAGTTAACCAACGCGCTGGAAGTCTTTTCTAAGTCGATTCTCCAAAGCGAGGCGGGCATTGCCAATGGCTTTGAGCCTGATCGAGAAGCGGCCTTCAATGCGTTAGTTACTTTCTTAATGAGCTTCGCTAGCCGTACCGGCGTGCGCGATCGATTGAACATCTTTACGACCAACTATGACCGCCTTGTTGAAGCCGGTGCCGAGTTGGCTGGACTGCATTTGCTAGATCGATTTCTCGGCAATTTGATGCCCATTTTCCGTTCGTCCAGGCTTGATTTGGACATGCATTACAACCCGCCGGGAATTCGTGGTGAACCACGTTACTTGGAAGGCGTGGCCCGATTCACTAAGCTGCATGGCTCCGTGGATTGGGTGCAGACCGATGGCGATATACGTCGTATTGGCTTGCCCTTTGGCGCCGATGATGTTGGCCCGTACCTTAAGGCGCCTGGATTGAGCGGTGCTAGTGCACACAAGTTGATGATTTATCCAAATGCCGCCAAGGACCGGGAGACTTCGGACTACCCTTATGTGGAACTATTTCGTGACCTTGCCGCCGCCGTGTGCCGTCCCAACAGCACCTTGATTACCTATGGGTATAGCTTTGGTGACGAGCATATCAATCGCGTCATTCGTGACATGCTCACCATTCCGTCGACCCATCTGGTGGTGATTTCGCGCGATGATCCGCTGGGACGGATCCTTCAGACCTACAAGGACATGGGGCGTCCCTCGCAAATCAGCTTAATGATCGGGCCTGTGCTGGCAGACTTGCAGACCTTAACCGAGCGCTTCCTTCCAAAGGCGGCAATAGACAAAACGACTTTCCGCATGAGCGAGCTGCTCAAGCAGCGCTTCGGTACTGCGCCGCCTCCCTCTCCACCAGTGGGAAAAGCTGGTGATGAGTTTGACCTTGAAAGCTTGGCATGAGCTTTTCACCAACAGCTTATGCTGATTCGTTGCGCATCGGCAGTATCGACTTTGTTTCGCCCGATGAGATTAAGGTACTTCTGGATATTGAAGCCCCCGCCAATATCGCAATGAACACGGGCACACCGAGACCCTTCCCACGCATTAACGGCTATGTATTGGTGCCCAGTGACGAAGGTTATCTGGTAGCGCAGGTCGAGTGGGTAACCATCGAGCGGTCTCAGTATCCCAAGCGAAAAGGTATGCAGGACTTCGGTCTGCTGGACTTGCCCTATCCACTGCGCAAGATGAGTCTAAACCCACTGGGCGGTCTTTGTTACGAGGGCCAACACAACGGCCAAGAGCGCTACACCTTCCGGCGTGGTGTTGAAGCGTACCCAACCGTGGGTGACCCTGTGCTGTTGCCCACCCAAATACAGCTGCGCTCAATTGTTGAATCTGGTGAAAACCGGCGAGTGAAGATCGGTATCAGCCCCTTGGCTGCCAACGCCGAAGTCAAAATTGACCCTGACCGCCTTTTCGGTCGACATCTGGCGGTGCTTGGCAATACCGGTAGCGGAAAGTCGTGTTCTGTTGCTGGCTTGATACGCTGGTCACTTGAGGAAGCGCGGAAAGTTAGCGGCGATAAGGAGCCCAACGCCCGTTTTATCGTTCTAGACCCCAACGGGGAATATTCAAATGCCTTCGATGGTCTTGGGACAGTGCGAATGTTCGCCGTAGATCCGAAGCCAGACAGCGAAATCGCGCAGCTTCAGGTACCCCTCTGGTTTTGGAACAGCGCGGAGTGGAGTGCCTTTACACAGGCCAGTGCCAAGACGCAGCGGCCAACCTTGATTCAAGCTTTACGCACAGTGCGCGACGGTGCTGTGGAAATCCCAACCACTCCGAGTCACAACATGCGCCGCTTTCTGCGTAGCCTGGTCGGGGTGATTCAGATTGAACGCAATGCCGGGCGGCCGTGGGCCAACTTTCCACATCCCAAAAATTTCTTTGAAAAGATCAAGAAGTGGCAAGGTGATCTGGCAACTGATGCATCTTTCACTTCAGTTGAAAATGAAGCGTTGAAAAAATTTAGCGACAAGATTTCAACCTTCTCGGCAGCACGTACGGCTCAGTATCCTAGTTACGAATTTACTCTTGCAGAGGTTGATGAATTCTTGGGATTAGCGAAAGTTGCACATGCTGTATTTGGTGGCAGTGATAACGACGTTCTACCAATCGATGCCGACGTACCGCGTTCCTTTACCGGTGATCAACTACTGCGAAGCATCGAAGCCAATGCAGAGCTGTTTGGAGTCTCGGATCATGTCGAGACCATGCTCATGCGTATTCGAACGATTCTGTCTGATAGTCGCTTGAAAATCATCACCGGCAATGCTGAGGGCGTCACACTGCATGAGTGGCTTGCCAACACAATTGGTGATGATCAGGCGTCCAACGGAACCGTGACAGTTATTGACCTGTCGCTGGTACCTGCCGAAGTGGTGCACCTTGTTACCGCTGTGATAGCCCGCATGACGTTGGAAGCTTTGCAGCGCTATCGCAAGCTCAACCAGGGAAAAACTCTGCCTACCGTATTGGTAATGGAAGAGGCACATACCTTCATAAAGCGATACCACGAGGAATCGGATAGCCAGAGTTCTGCTGCCATTTGTTGCCAAGTATTCGAAAAAATCGCACGAGAAGGCCGCAAGTTTGGTCTGGGCTTGGTACTGTCCTCCCAGCGTCCGAGCGAGCTATCGCCCACAGTGCTGTCGCAGTGCAACAGCTATTTGTTGCACCGTATCAGCAACGACCGTGATCAGGAGCTGGTCCACAAGCTTGTGCCTGATAACCTTCGCGGCCTGCTACGCGACCTTCCCTCGCTTACTTCACGCCATGCGATCCTTCTGGGTTGGGCTTCCGAACTGCCGGTGCTGGTGCAGATGAATGCCTTACCCGACGGCCAGCGGCCCAAATCAGAGGATCCGGACTTCTGGGCAGTGTGGTCGCGTCAGCAAACGGACACGACCGGGCATGAAAGTCCCGTGGAGCGCAGTGTGAACTGGAAGGCCATTTCTGACGATTGGCAGCAAATGGCACACTCAAAGGACAGCGGCGCTTCTGAAAGTGGAAGCAAGAACTAGATGGCCACCGCGGGCGGCTTTGCCGTACTCCTTTCAAAGGACCGAACGACCACATTTCTAGAATGCGTGGCGGAAGGATTGCCTTTTGCTGAACCGGTAACGGATTTTCAACACAGCAGAGCAGTTCCATTACTTTGCTTCATTGTTTTTGGACGAAAGCTTACCCACTTAGGCTTGGGACGACGCGGCTCTCGTGCCGGAACCGGGCTGAGCCGATTGAACCTTGAGCGAATTGAAGAACTTTCGGAACCCTTGTCAGTCCAACGCATCCTCAATCGTGTTCAAAGGCGTAATGCTGCATATGTACGAAGGCGCTTCGACTCCGGCGGGCACTTAACTGCGAAGGGCTTTGCCGCAGTCCTTGAGGTAATCCGACAACTGGCTCCACAGGCCAGCTATTTACTGGACCGATTTAGTCAAACCCGAGTAAATCGGCTTCAACGACTTTCTCCTGAGGCAAGAGATAGTCTGGCACAACAAAAGGAAGTCGTTCTCACTGCATTGTCGATTGCCGGCATAAACCGTGACATTGTTCAAGAGTGGTCGCCATCGGAAAATGCGCCGGTATCATTTCTTGAGGGATTGCCCAGCGCACGGCTGCGCGAGGATCCGATGGTGATCCATGACTTGATGCACTTACCTGGGTTTGACCTTCTCAAGACCTATCCGTATAGCGCAGCGGTCTTCGAATCTGAAGCGTCATCAGAGCGACTCACGGTCATCCTTGCCAATAGGCTCCCATTGGAGGAGCAAACCGGTACTGATCTCATTTATTTCAATGAGATATTTCATAGCTTTGTCATGGTCCAGTACAAAGCGATGGAGCGTGAAGACGGTCAAGATGGCTTGTCTCGGCCAGTATTTCGGTTGCCGAATGCCCAGCTTACAAAAGAGATTAAGCGCATGGATGTATTGATGAAAGCCCTACAGGCTTGTCCTCGCAACGCTGGGCATGAGGGGTATCGACTTACCGAGAATCCATTCTTTCTGAAATTATGCTCCCGGCTTATCTTCAATCCGGATGACATTGGCCTGGTTCCCGGCATGTATTTGCCTCTCGACTATTGGAAACTGTTGACCCAAAGTCCTGTGATTCAAGGTCCGCGGGGTGGTCGTCAGATTACCTACGAAAACGTTGGTCGTCATTTTGACAACTCCGCTTTCATAACAATTGTGTCCAAAGCCTGGGTGGGCACGCGACCGTCGCAGTCCACTGTACTAAAGGAAGCCATACGCCAAACACTTGCAACAGGCAAGGCGCTCGCTATCGCCATAAAGCCCAAAAAAGTAGCCGGACTTAATCGATGAGTGCTAACAACGGCAATGACATCTTCATGACCTTTCCACAGCCACAAATTGAAGCTACGTTTTTGCGAAGACCGCAGAGGTTCTTGGCAGAAATGCGTTTTCCTGAAGGGCACGAGGCGCTTGTGTACTGCGCAAATCCGGGCTCAATGACAGGCTGTTTGGTCTCCGGCAACGAAGCGCTCCTGTGGGACAGCGCGGACTTGAAAAGAAAACGACGATATACCTTGCGTGCCATTGAGTTTGAAGGGACTTGGATTGGCACTGACACGCATTTGGCGAATCGCATCGTTGAAGAAGCGCTAAGGCTAAAGTTGGTACCAGGCTTGGAGTGCTATACAACATTGGTCCGTGAGCACCTCGTTGAAGTTGGCTTTAAGGTGGACTTCCTTTTATCTGGCGCACGAGGCGAGTGCCTGGTCGAAGTGAAGAGTGCTTCTGTTGTAGAAAGTGGAATTGCCCGCTTTCCTGATTCGCCGACCCCCAGAGGCGTTAAACATCTGAAAGCTCTCAAGCGCGAAGTGCTAGCCGGCAGGCGAGCTGTTCTTTTGTTCTTGATCCAACGAGCTGATGCGACCAGTTTCGTGGTGAGCAATTCGCACGACCCACTTTATGGTGAAGCCTTTGAAGAGGCAGTTGCTTCCGGCGTTGAAGTGCTTGCAATGTCAGTCTCCGTCAATAGCGCAGGTTTTGGCAGGCCAAAAATCCTACCTTACGCCTTGCCAAGCATGGCATCACTGAACACAAATACCTGAAACTTGGACTTACAGCTCATGAATGATTTTTTCTCTAAGCAAGAGCAGACAAGCGGCACAGTTGAGTGCCTAGGCTTGACATTTCCTAGCGAGCACGCGCGTCGCCTTCATTTTTTGAAATTGTTGCGAGAGAAGTTGCAAGACCCAGAGTTCCGAAAAATTGAAGGTTTTCCGATTGGCACGGATGAAGCCATTCTTGCAATGTCTGATCCACCTTTCTATACCGCCTGCCCTAAGGATTGTGTCCAAAACTATTCAGCCAATCACGTGACTGAGGCACGCAAATTGCGATCGATGACGACATGAAGCAAACCGACCTTGGTCTTGATCTGAATACGCGGCGAACGCGCAAACAAATCCTGCTCGATGAAGTGGAACAGGT
>CANCCF010000369.1 GCA_947374485.1 Comamonadaceae bacterium
TTGGCGGCTGACAAGGTCACCGAAGACAAACGGCTCAAAGCAGAAATCCTCTTGATGCGAAGCCACTCCCATGTGGTGGAAGACAAACGGGGACATTTCGTCTGCGAGGGTGGTTATGGCCGAGGTGTTGCTGAGCAAAAGGAAGCCACGCTGTATGACATCACCACACAGAAGCCCCTGCGCTGGCAGCCTTACAAAAGTCACCTGTTCGCCGTCCACAGCGCCCTGTGCTGGGCCGTGCTGGGCGTCTCCATCGGATGAAAGGGAAATTCCATGAAAGTATTTCTCATCGATGCAGACAACCTGTCGTCCTCCGCCTGGATTGAAGAGGCCTGCAACGTCTTGGAAGCCAGCGAAGGAACCCTGGCAGTGCGCCGGGCCTATGGCAGCGCCGAGAACCTCAAGGGCCTCGCACAGACCATGTTGAGATGGGCCATACGCCCCTTTGTGAACCTGTCGCTGACCAAGAACACCACCGATGTTGCGCTGGCCGTGGATGCGATGGAATTGGCGTGCCAGTCACCCAAGCCCAGCATGATTGCCATCGGATCAGGAGACGCGGATTTTGTGCCGTTGGTAGTGCGCCTGCGCGAGCGCGGCATACGGGTGATCTGCGTGTCTGAGCGAACCAAGATGGCCACAGAAGCAGCACATGCCTATGACTCCATTCTCTACGTGGGCAAAGAAGTAACTAGCGAGCGCACACGGGTTGCAACGCCCACTCCCGCAAAGAAGGCGGCTACAAAGAAGGTCGCGACCAAGACCGCCGCAGCTGAACCCATAGATCAGCAGGCTGCAAAGAAAGTGCCTGCCAAGAAAGCCCCAACAACGGCCAAGAGCAGCGCAAAAGCAGAAGTCACCCTGGAGCAAATTCTGAACGCGGCACCTACGCTGCGCTCAGGACAGAAGCAGCCTTTGGGCGACATCGTCAAGGATTTGCACAACGCCAAGCTGATCGGCAAGAACGCAGCCTCGACCAAACTGTTCAAGAAATTCCCGGACAATTTCGAATTGACTCCGGAGAAACAGCCAAATCAGATTCGCTACTTGGCAGCTTGATCCGGGTGCGCCTTTGCGATGAATCCCTCCACAGTAACTGTGAACTGAGCTGGGGATAACTGAGGGGCAAGTGTGGCAAAACCGCATGTCTATTGGCTTGCCAAAGGATGCCCAAAAATCACGCAGACACAATATATCTTCATCTAAACGGGTCTCGGTTGATTTCCGCCATGGGCCAAAATTTCGGATCACGTGTGTCAGCAGTTTTCAGATCGATTCAAGTGACTTGTAAAGCTGCTGGGCTGCCCGAGCGGTCGCCTGGCACCTCGATGCGTAATGGGCCGTCCTCGGTCAGGACGGTCTTGCCAGAGGCGCCATTGCGGTCGTTCTTGGCCTCGCTGGGCTTGTCCGTATCGCCCAAAGTCGAAATCCATTAGCACCGAAACTTCGTCTGTCAGCAGACCCCCAGAATTGGCTTGCAAGCTGTTAGCCAGGAACCACCATGTGCAATCAGCGATGCTGACCCGTCAGAGCAAATCTGGCGCTGAACTGCGGGGCCAGATTACGCAAGCGTAGCGACCACGGGGTTGTGGTCACTCAGGGTCGTCCACTCTCCGCCACTTTCAATACTGGCATCCAGAAGATGCGGTAGATGACTGTGACTCACAAATATCGCATCACAGTGATAAGCAGGTACCGGATCTCTATTCCAACGCAATGTCTGAGGAAGATTTTCGTTGGGGTGCAGCGCCTGCCACGCATTTAGAAGTCCGAACTGCGTTCTTAATCGCTGAAGTATTTTCCGTTCGCCCACGGTATTAGACGAAAGCGTGAGTTCGCTTTGGTGCCTTATGGCAGTCGTTAAGTTGAAATCGCCGCCGATTATCAATGGCGTTCCATCCCAACGTTTGGCGATTGCGTCAAGTATTTTCGATACGGCCGGTTCATATGGCCCTGGTGATGGAGCATGAATGCTAAAAACCATTACTGACTGTGATATCCCGCCGATCATCACATTCGAGATCCTTCCACCAATCACCCAGCCACCGAATTCGTCGAGCTCAACCGGTTCAATTTGATGACGCGGCGTGACAATAGCACTCCCCCACTTGCGCCCTTCAACTGGCTCCCAGAGGAAAGACTTGGGATGTGAAATCTGACCGTTGCGGAAGTACTGATTGGGATCAAATGACTCTTGCGCAAAGATGATGTCGGGATCGAATTCAGCGATCAATTTCTGCCAGTGGTTTCCAAGACCCGTTTTCCCGCCAAAGTGCAGGTTATATGAAAAGATTTTCATTTTGACTCCCTCTAGTGAACGTTCGTTCTTAGTGCCGACATCAACACTTCGCTTCCCGTTCATTCACATTGTGCGACACCAATGGCTCAAAGAGTGAGCCTTCTCTCTTCTTCCAGTGTCAATTGGTGGGGCGGACGAATGAGCAGCCTAAAGATGGCGGACTGATCCAACTGTTCAAGATATGCGTGCGCTCAAGTTCGTTCAAATCGCATTGCAGGTAATTATTCTTGTTCGCCGTTTCCATATAGTAGTCATCCGCCAATGTCATCACCTGGGCCCGACGAGTCGCGGGAGTCGACCCGCAGTTGCCACGGCAATTTTGCCAGCATCCTATTCAACTCATTTCCAAATGAATACCCGTCGCCCACTTCCCCACATTAGCTGCAGCAAAGTGCACAGGTTGTGGTGGATGTGTCGGCGTGTGCGGTCCACACGTCCTCAGCTTAGAGGTCGCCAATTGGATTAAGACCGCACAGCTTGACAACATTGCCAACTGCACTGGTTGCGGCAAGTGCTCAGACGTCCGTTCGGCGCCGCTAGCATGAGCCGGCGTCCAGTTTTCAGACAATCGTGAATGTCGGCACTGGCCCCGAAGCGACGACAACTATTTGGTTTGATTTATTAGATAGCAGACTTCAGCGAATTGACTTCATGAGATCTTTAATGTCGACTGACGAGCGCAGAATTCGAGGAGCGCTACTCCCACTTAGGATGAAGGACGTCAAACCCGCGTGTAGGGTGGCAAGTGACGATCCGATGATCCTCACAGTTAGCAAGATATCACTTTGAGTCAGCTACGTACTCAAACAACTCGGCAACGCCCACACCGAAGTACTTGCACAGCTTGTCCAAAGTATCCAATTCGATCCGCGCGGACGTCTCTTGATATAGCAGCGTAATCGTGTTCCGGTGGAGGCCGGTATCGCGCGCGACATCCATTACTTTGAGCTTTCGCTCCCCCATCAGTCGGGAAAGGTGGCACTTAATCACGTCGCCCTCAATGAAAAAAAGTCACTCAGAGTGACAAAAAGTTCTTGCAAATGGCATTAGTGCATGCATAATGTCATTCAGAACGACATAAAGCACTTTTGGATGCAAATTTGTCGTCCTGATTGTCGCAGCTTTCCCAAGGAGAACGAAGTGTCACAGCAAAAAGTAACTTACCTTACAACTGAAGAGTTGTCAGCCCTGATCAAGTACGACAGCCGGACCATACGTGACCGGTTGAAGGACAGTGTCCTCATAGAAGGGCGCCACTACATCCGGCCCTTTGGCGGACGCAAGACGCTGTACATCTGGGAGCAGATTGAGGCGGACATGGCCAAGGCTTCCAACTCAGCGACCTACGGCATTCCGCTGTCCAACGGAGGTGTCCTGAATGGCTAGTATCCGTCGGCTCGAAAGCAAGGGCACATTGTTCATGGACTTCAGGCATTCGGGCATACGCCTGCGTGAATACACTGAGCTGGCCGACACCCCTGCCAACCGCAAGCGCCTGCAGAAGGCTTTGGACAAAATCGAAACCGACATCGCCCTGGGCACCTTTAACTACGAAAAGACCTTCGGCAAACCGCTCCCGCAGCGTGACGCCAAAGATGGCCAAGCCAACGCGGAGCTGAATCCGACCGCGATGGCCGCGCAAGCAGTAGTTGCACAGACACCTAACTTCCGCGAGTTCGCCAACCAGTGGTACGGTGAAACCGAAATCACCTGGCGGCGCAGCTACAAGATCACGCAGCGTGGCGCACTTGATAAGTACATCCTGCCGAACTTCGGTGACAAGCAGCTTGGCATGGTCACCAAGGCCGATGTGCTGGCCTTTCGTGCGACTTTGTCCAAGCTCAAGGGCAGGGGTAAGAACGTCACCATGACGGCAAGGCGCATCAACGCCATCATGAAACCCTTGCGCCAGATCCTGAACGAGGCTGCGGACCGCTTCAACTACAACTCGCAGTTCCGCAGCATCAAGCCTTTGCGCATGAAGCGCAGCGAGGTGATGCCGTTCACGATGGCTGAAGTGCAGTTGCTGATTACGACGGTGCGCGTGGATTTCCGTCCGTACATCAAAACGCGCATCTTTACCGCCATGCGTACGGGAGAAGTCAACGGACTGAAGTGGAAGTACGTCGACTTCGAGCGCCGCCTGATCTACGTCCGTGAATCCATCGTCCTGGGTGAAGAAGATGAACTCAAGACGGACGGCAGCATGCGTGATATTCAAATGAGCCAGATCGTCTACGACACACTCAAGGAGCAGTACGAGATCACAAGCAAGTTATCGGAATACGTTTTCTGTAACCGGGCAGGCAATCCGATTGACAACAAGAACTTCATCAATCGCGTCTGGGCGCCATTGCTTCGGCATCTGGGGTTGGAACACCGCAAGGCGTACCAGATGCGACACACCGCCGCGACGCTGTGGCTTGCGTCCGGAGAGGCACCAGAATGGATTGCGCGACAACTGGGGCACACCACCACGGAAATGCTGTTCAGAGTCTACAGCCGCTATGTTCCCAACCTGACACGCAACGACGGATCGGCCATGGATCGCTTGTTGACCAACACCTTTGTAGCCACACCGGTTCAGCCAACACAGCCGGCTCCGCTGCCGGTGCAAATGCCGGTAGCACCGCCAGTGCAGGAAAAGGTCGCGCAGCCAACGCCAATCGAAGTCGTGGGCAATGCCCGTGAAGTGCGCGCCGTCCCAGTCAGCATCAACGCAGATGGCATGAAGCCTGAATCCCAACCGCCGCCCATAAGTTGGGCTGACATGGCGAATTCGTGGAAGAGCAACGACTCATCCTTCGATACCTCCGCCTAGCCCAGATACATCGCATTCCTTATCAATCCCCCATGTCCGAATGAATCGGATCGGGGGCAGGGCGGAGCTTTGCCTAAAACAGCGCAGCGCGCACAAATGAGTCGTCGAATAGCCCGGATCCGCAGGGATCAGCAATCTTTGGAGTCCATATGAAACAGACACAAACTCCTGGTCGCCCCCGCCTGACACTGATCGTCAACCAGAACGCCATCAGGCGTGACGATCAAATGGCGAAAAGCAAAACGTCCCAGTCACCTGGAGGGGAGGACGCATTCTGTGCCGCGCTCATCAATGGATTGAGCCTGCAGGTGCAGAGCCACCCTGTACGCCAGTTCCTCAATGAAATTCTTGCGGAACGCAATCTGCGCACGGTACTCGCAACACGGTTGCCCGGGCACGGCAGAAACGCTCAATGGGTGGTCCAGGCGGTGCGACCCGTCGCCGAACATGCACAGCGCAGAGCCCAAGGTACTACGGAAGAGCGAGAAGCGGTTTATGCAGCCACGATTCTGCTCGGCATTGACTACTGCTTCTTGCCGGTAATGCGAGGCAAATATGACGCACCGGATGCACTCAAAACCATTGTGTGGTCGGCAGTGCAGCGGCTTGACCGTAATGCGCCAAAGGCCGCCTTCGCTTTGCGCACGTGCATGCGCTGGGGCAATTTCGATGAGGAGGACTACTTCACCGACTGGCTGGAGTCACGTGTGCACCACGCCATGGACGTGCTCAAACTCATCGCGTTTTAAAGGGAGCCAGCATGGACATCCAATCGATTATGAACAGGGAAGATTTTCGGGAGCACAGCGACAGTGGGGATTACTGGGGCAGCATCTCGAACCAAAGTACCCGCGCCGCATACCGGCTGCAGGTGGTGAGCTGGATCTTGCGCGTCTACTGTGGCTTTGGTGGTATGCCCGGGTACTTGAGGGCGGGCAACCCCGACCAACATGAGGTGGCCGATGTCTTGCAGCTGCCTGAATTGCGGGATAGCAAATGCGGTCCCGTCGAGCTGCAGCAGTTGCTGTGGCAAAAGGCCAGAGTGGTGCTCGGACCATTGCGCGGGTTTGATGTGGAAACAAAGGCTGCGCAGGATCCGATGACGCAGGGGAAGGATACGCATACGGTTGACAGTGCAGAGTCTGCCATTGGGGACGCTGCTAAGGCTGCCTTGGCCAACTGGCCCATCACTGACTGTCCCATGCGCGTGACCGTCCAATGGCTGTCGGATAGCGCAGGCCTGAGGCCTGTAGAGCGCGCCATCTTCGAGTTGGCTGTGGCCATGCGCGTGTTTCCACCGGTCAAAAAAGCGGTAGAAACCTGGGGCGTTTTGAATCGGGGCGATCTACCTTATGCCCTGAGTGCCGTACTGAACGTCCCCTTGGCGGACGCCATGGCGGCCTGCCACCCCAAGGGAGCTTTATGGACATCCGGTGTGGTGCGCATCAACCGGCACAACGACGAATACCTCAGCGCCATGCTGTTCGTGCCGCGCACCTTGTCAGAAAGCATTGCGCATCACCAGGGGCCACCGGA